>JAQVCP010000145.1 GCA_028689735.1 Hespellia sp.
AGCATGTTGCAGGTATGGAAGAATCTGACATCATTGTTGCAATCAACAAAGATGAGTCAGCTCCAATTTTTGATGTAGCTGATTATGGTCTCGTTGGTGATCTCAATAAGATCGTTCCAATGCTTACGGAGCAGTTTAAAGTCACTATAGCTGCAAAAAAATAATGAAAAAGAGTAAATCCTTTTAACTGGTCGCAAAAGGGGGATGTCATATTAATAAGTGGCATCCTCCTTTAAATATGTGCCTGGTGGCACACGCTTTATGTAAAGTTGAGCGCATACTTTGTAGAAATTATAAGGGTATGGGCTCTCGTTGCTATCTTGAGTTTCCGTAAACTGTAACCAAAAAATGAGTATGTACTCCTCAAGCACACAAGCTGTCTGGAAAAACCATCAACAATATTTATCTTTTGAGAATCTTCATGGGGCTGGTCGACAACATCGGTCTACCGTTAATCTGAATATGCCGCTGTGTGAGTTAATCTATTTTGCTAAACGCTTCTCTGCGATTGTAACATCACAAAAGATGTTACCGGAAACATTTTATAGAAAAGAATTCTTATGGCAGAGGTTTTCCTTCCGCAAGATATAAATCATACCATTCCTGCCTGGTCAACTCAAAATCTTCCGCTTCCAGAGCCTGCTTTAGATGAACCAGAGATGTAGTTCCGATAATTGGCTGGAAAGCAGCAGGATGGCGAAGAAGCCATGCCAGAGAAACAGCTGTTTTATTGGTGTGATATTTTTCCGCCAGAGATGCCAGCACATCGTTCGTCTTTTGATACTTTGGGTTATCAATAAATGTGCCATCAGCCCAACTAGCCTGAAGAGATGACCATGGCTGGATAAGAATATCGTGTAAACGGCAATAATCTAAAGTTGCGCCATCCTTGTCAATTGCATATGGCTCTACCATGTTCATGTTAAGACCGGCGTCAATTAAAACGCTGTGAACAACAGAGAGCTGCAGTTGATTGATGATAATTGGCTGCTTTGCATATTTTTTCAATAACTCTATCTGCATACCGGTGTGATTGCTTACACCAAAATATCTTACCTTGCCGCTTTGGTGTAATTCATCAAAAGTTTCGGCAATCTCCTTTGGATCGCAAAGAGCATCCGGACGGTGTAATAACAGGATGTCAATGGAGTCTATCTGTAATCTTTTTAAAGATTCATTCACACAGTTTATGATATAGTCTTTAGAAAAATCATATCTTTTACCAGGAACGATAGCACATTTTGTCTGAATGATCATCTTTTCCCTGAAAGATGGATTGCGTTTTAATACTTCGCCAAATATCTCCTCTGATTTTCCACCGCCATATATGTCTGCATGGTCAAAAAAATTAATGCCCGCATCTAAGGCAGCAGTGACAAGTGCCTCTACTTCTTCCACAGATTTTGAGTTGATGCGCATA
Organism: Hespellia sp.; assembly: GCA_028689735.1. GTDB lineage: Bacteria > Bacillota > Clostridia > Lachnospirales > Lachnospiraceae > Hespellia. Next base: position 1,421 of record JAQVCP010000145.1, read on the forward strand.
CAGCCAAGTGCTACATTCGATACCTTCAAATCAGTACCTTTCAAATCATAATATTTCATAGTCTTCCTCCCAAATTGTTATATCGTGATGCCGCATAGATTACAAATCGCTGTTTGGACGATTTCTCGCATGTGATTTGCTTTTTCCTATACTATGATTGTACGCTTGCTTATGAATGTAATCAAGCACAAAAAGAGATGATGTGAACCTGGCACCTCTTTGTATGGAAGGAAAGAATTCCTTACCGGTTCTGTTTTGCAAGGAGTCTTGACGCGATTTCAGTTCTTTCCAACGCAGCACCTTCTTCCCATAAATATCTGCCTGGCTGACTGCCAAAAATCCCTGCAGTACGAATGATATCACAACATCAACGTGCATCCTTTCCAGCGGAACTTTTTCTCCATTTTCTTTATCAATTTCGCTCTAATTCTTTTTATTCTGCTGGTTCTGAAGTAACCGAAGAACTTCCTCCTGCGCTAAGCCTGTCGCTTCTGCAATATCCGGAACATCCATGCCTTTTTCGTGAAGTCTTAATGCGATTTCAATCCTTTCCAACTCCCTCGCATTCTTCGCAACAATATCCATATGTTTCTTCTTATCATATTCCGTAAGAATCAACTGCCTCACCTCGTTTCTATTTTTCAGAAGAAATTCTTTCAATACACCATGATCGATGCAGTAAGCACTTGCAGCGTCAATCGCGTCTTCCAAAGCATAGCCTTTGCGTTGAAAGATCCGAATCTGCTCGATAAATGTTGCATATTCCTCCAATAATTTACACTGGTTCATTAACATCTTATTATGTCCAAGATTGATATTCAGCATAACCGCTGTGAACTCCATACAGCCACCTGGATTTTCAAAGGCATCGGATAATTTAAGCTCTACGCTGTCCTTAATATCGTCTCCCCCATTATAGAACACAATATATTTTGGGGTGGGAATCTTAATCAATTTCTTCCCATAAATATCTGCCTGGCTGACTGCCAGAAATCCCTGCAGCACACTTGCAAAATAGATCAGACCACGCAGCGGCATGTTGGGGTTAAAGGTGGACTGATGTTCGTAGAGATTCAGATAATTGCCAATCAGGAACGAACAATCATTTTTCATACCCATGTAGACTGCATCTTCCATAGTCGTGATCATCAGTTCATCCGGATTTGTATAGTTCGAGTGATTGACTGCGTTATACAACTCCAGTAAAGCCTTCTTATCACTAAAAAGCTTGATAAACAACTGGTCTTTATGCTTGCGGTTAACACGAAATATCCTGCGAATAAAATTTGTCAGCCACGTCCTCTTTACCTTAACTACCTTGCCTTCATAAATCATCTCAAGTACTTGTTTCTGCTTCATGCTTTCTTCCTCCATTATAATTGAACGGTGAAGTAAACACAACAGAAACCACGTAAGATTCCCATTGTATTTGCTTCAAAAATAAAAGGGTAACTCGGCGATATGCCGGAAAAACTCAGATTCTCCGAATAGAACTTCGGATGAATGTAATTCAAACTATATCATATGTAGATATATGTTGCAATAAAAGAATACTGTCATTTCAAAACTTTGCCCTTGCTTCAGCAAAAAAGCTCCACCGGAATGATGTCACATCATTAACAGACATCCTCTTCAGTGGAACTTTTCTCTTTTTTGTTTATTAATTTCGCTCTAATTCTTTTTATTCTTCTGGTCCTGAAGTAACCGCAGAATTTCCTCCTGTGCTAAGCCTGTCGCTTCTGCAATATCCGGAACAGCCATGCCTTTTTCAATGAGTCTTAATGCGATTTCAATACATTTTAACTCTGCCCCCTTTTCAAGTCCCTCTTCCCTCGCATTCTTCGCAACAATATCCATATGTTTCTTCTTATCATATTCCGTAAGAATCAACTGCCTCACCTCGTTTCTATTTTTCAGAAGGAATTCTTTCAATACACCATGATCGATGCAGTAAGCACTTGCAGCGTCAATTGCCTCTTCCAGAGCATAGCCTTTGCGTTGAAAGATGCGAATCTGTTCGATGAATGTTGCATATTCCTCCAATAATTTACACTGGTTCATTAACACCTTATTATGTCCAAGATTGATATTCAGCATAACCGCTGTGAACTCCATACAGCCACCTGGATTCTCAAAGGCATCGGACAGATTAAGTTCTACGCTGTCCTTAACATCATCTCCACCATTATAGAACACAATATATTTTGGGGTGGGAATCTTAATCAATTTCTTCCCATAAATATCTGCCTGGCTAACTGCCAGAAATCCCTGCAGCACACTTGCAAAATAGATCAGACCACGCAGCGGCATGTTCGGGTTAAAGGTAGACTGATGTTCGTAGAGATTCAGATAATTGCCAATCAGGAACGAACAGTCATTTTTCATGCCCATGTAGACTGCATCTTCCATGGTCGTGATCATCAGTTCATCCGGATTTGTATAGTTCGAGTGATTGACTGCATTATACAACTCCAGTAAAGCCTTCTTATCACTAAAAAGCTTGATAAACAACTGATCTTTATGCTTACGGTTAACACGAAAAATCCTGCGAATAAAATTTGTCAGCCACGTCCTCTTTACCTTAACTACCTTGCCTTCATAAATCATCTCAAGTACTTGTTTCTGCTTCATGCTTTCTTCCTCCATTATAATTGAACGGTGAAGTAAACACAACAGAA
>JAQVCP010000056.1 GCA_028689735.1 Hespellia sp.
CTCCTACTCTTCTTTTGTCACAATCCGAATGTATACAACACCTACCAGCATAAGCATCACAAACAATACATTTGCGATTGCCGCGCCCTGGGAAAAATTATACTCCCCGAAAGAATAACGGTATGCCAAAGTAGATAACATTTCCGTGGAAGAGCCAGGTCCACCTCCGGTCATTACATAAACCAAATCGAATACTTTGAAGGTATAGATAAATCCCAGTGTCAGCACAGAGATAATTGCCGGTTTCAGCAACGGTATTGTAATATAAAAGAAACTCTGTATTTTGGAGGCCCCGTCTATACTGGCCGATTCATAAATATCTTCCGGTAGCGTAGTGAGTGCAGTTGCCAGCAATATCATATTAAAAGGAACACCTTTCCATATATTTGCAATGATAATGGAAACCATCGCCGTATTTCCATGAGCCAGCCACTCTATCGGTTGCCTGATCAAATGGAGATTCAGCAGCATCTGGTTCACGATTCCAACGTCACTGTTAAACATGTATTTGAACACACCTGATACTGCAACCATGGGAATCATCCATGCAATAACATTGATTCCCCGCAGAAAACCGGCCAACTTAAATTTCTGACTGAAGAACAATGCAAGTGCGAATCCAATGGGAAATTGAAATACCAGACTCCAGAAAGTAAAGATTAATGTGTTCTTAATTGCAATCCAGGTCACCTGGTCATTAAAAATCTCTTTGTACCGTGTCAAACCGACAAATTTACTGTCGCCGGTCGCAAAATTCATAAGATTCACATCCTTGAAACTCATAATTACATTGTAAAAAATTGGTAGAATAATCATCACCGTCATAAATAATGCTCCGGGCAATACAAATGCATAGATGACTCGTTTTCGCTTTTTAAAATATCCAGTTTTTTTCTCCTTAGTCATCGTTTTCCACACTCCTTTTTCATTCAACACGGATATCCTTCATCCGCTTTGATGCCTGTTTAGGATAAGAAAGGAGACAGATACCTTCCATCTCCTTTTCCATCAACTATTTTATTCCATCTATTTCCGTTGCTGCTTCCTTCAAAGCCTCCTCTGGTGTCTTCGCTCCCGATAAAGTATCTTGGATTGCAAACTGCATTGCGCTTGATATCTCAGGCCATTTTGGATGAGGTCCTCTTGCCTTTGCTTCTTTCAGCTGCTGCGCATATACAGATAATATAGGATCTGTAGACCATAATTCTGAATCTGCAACAGCATCTTCTCTTGCGGAAATATATCCTGCATCTTCTGAAAAACGTCTGGAATTATCCTTCTCACTCAAAAACTTCATCAATTCCCAGGAGGCTTCCTTATTATCTTCTTTCATCATCATGATATTGCCGCCTCCGATTGGAGAAGCTGCATTTTTATTTTTTGCAAATGTAACAACGCCATAATTCATATCTGGATTTTCATTTTTTATGTTCGCTCTCAGCCATGTTCCGCCAACCATCATCGCTGATTTTCCAGGTATAAATAAAGATGCACACATGTCTGCCTGAGTCATAGAAATAAGCTCTTTGCTCATATAGCCTTTCTGGTAGAAGTCATTAATCATGGTCAATGCTTCCGCTGCTTCTGGGGAATCCAGTGAATCATAATCTGCTCCCGCCTGCCAGATAAATGGAATAACATTAAAAGTACCTTCCTCTGATTTTACCAAAGACATGGTCAGTCCATAATGATCTGGTGTTGTTGTCTTTTCAACAACTTCTTTAAAATCATCGCAGGTCCAGTCACTGGTTGGATAAGCAATCCCCATCTCATCAAAAATGTCTTTATTGTACATAATTGCAAGACAATTGCTGTAATATGGGACTCCATAGTATCGTCCTTCGTACATTGTGGAATCTGCCGGAGCCGCAAAATAATTGTCAATTTCTCCCCATTCATTGACCTCATCGGTGATATCAACGGCTGCACCCATTGCAGCAAAAGATGCATTATCAACGGTATCGCACAAAGTGACGTCCGGAAGCTGCTCCGCCGCAACCCCGATTGATAACTGCTTTTTCAACTCGGCAAATGCAACGCTCTGTGTCTCAACTTTAATATTGGGATGCAGTTCCTGGAATTCATCAATCATCTGCAATAATACCGTTGACTGATCCGGTGAAATATGATGCCACATTTCTATCGTAACCTTCTTATCCTCCTCTGATCCGCTAGATGAAGCTTCCTTTCCACTGTTACCGCATCCAGCCAGAAGTCCTACTGTCATCATAGCAGCAATTCCCGCCGCAACCGCTCTCTTCATTGTGTTCTTTCTCATCTTTTTCCTCCTCTTCTTTATTTTGTTTCCGCTTATTTGATAAACTCAGTATATCGGATAATACTCATTTTGGAAATTTTACATTTTTAACATAAGTTCGCTATTTTAACTAAAAATAATTCAGTTTTTTTAATATAGATTGACACTTTCCACTATGAATGTTATATTCACAATGAATTAATCACTTGATGGAGGCATTCTTATGAATCAGTTTTTTGTAAAATTACGTGAGAAATATTTACGAAAAATACGATACCAAATGGTATTGCTGCTGCTTTTTATTACAGCGCTTCCCATTGTATCTATTCAATTAATCAATATCTACACGACTTCTCATATTACAAGCAGTAAAAATCAAGCTATTTTAAATGATAATCTTTTACTTTCTAAAAATGCAATGAATACGCAGCTCGCTGCTTATAAAGAAGTCTTGTTTCACCTTTCGACAGATTCGATTTTTATGAACAATATGATTGCACTGGACAAAGATGCCGTAGGCACCGCCTCCTATAAGCGCACTTGTGACTCTCTGGATACCTGTATTGTGTCCAATATTGTAATGTATCCGGAAATTCAGGGCATCGGTGTAATCAGCACCAATGGAATCCCTTATATGTATGCACAGGCTCGCAATCAAACCCGTTCTCTAGTTAAATACTTTGGCAGCAACTATATGGAACTTCCAAAAACTGTTGATTCATCAAACAAACCAAGTATACATGTCATCCCATATACAGATGTCAACTATGATATTGATAATCCGGTTTTTTACCTCAGTACATCCATTTTCCATTATGAGAAATTGAAATATACAGGGACTTTAATTTTATTTATCTCACCAGAACAATTGAACAGTACCATCAATCAGTCCACCTCCGAAATATATGATTATACCGACCGGTTTTTATTGACCGAAGATAACTATATCATTTGTGCAAAAGAAAATCTAACGGGCCATCCAATACGGGAATTGGATACTTACAAGCCCCTTAACACTATGTCTTCTTCCAGTCCATCCAAAATCAGCAATAGCGACAAATCTTTGATTTCTGTTATTCCGACAGATTATTTTAACCTAAACCTGGTCGAAAATGTAGACTACTACTCCATGAATCACTCTCTGCGCAGTCTGTGGATGACTGTTACAAGTCTGATGATTGCAATACTAATCCTTACACTTCTTGTAGCTTACACCTTTGGGAAGAAGTTCATCCTTCCGTTAGAAAAAATTGCAACTGCAATGAAGTCTTTTGACGAAGAACATTTGAATAACCCGATTGAAGAATTCAGTAAAAATGAAATAGGGGACATTGAACATTCTTATAACCTGATGCTGTCACAGATCAGTGAATTACTGACTGAAAACAAGGAACAAACACGGCACTTAATCGAAATGAACCGTAAGGCTTGCAATGCAGAATTGAAATCTCTGGAACTGCAGATAAATCCGCATTTTATATTCAATACACTCGATACCATCAATTGGACAGCTATTTCAGATGGCTGTATTACTGTTAGTGAACAATTGAACGCACTTGCAGGAATCTTGCGCTATACTGTTTATCATATGAATCAAATTGTTCCTCTTTGTCAGGACATTAATTGGATTGAACAATATCTGCAATTACAGAGAATTCGTTTTCATAATCAGTTTACATATGATCTTTTTGTGGAAGAGAACGCCCTGAAACTTCCAATTCATAAACTGCTGCTTCAACCTTTTTTAGAAAACGCACTGATTCATGGCTTTGACGGAATCACATATCCAGGATATCTCAGAGTAGACTGCACTATATTAAAAAATAGCATTCTCTGTATTAAAGTTACCGACAACGGACGTGGCATCCAATCCGAACAATTAAAGAAAATACGTTTTTTGTTTTCTTCTGATTTGGAATCCGATTCTTCCAGTATCGGCCTTTCAAATATTACTTACCGAACAAGAGAATATTATAAAATGAGCCGACTTATGGTCGCCTCCTATGAACACTGTACCTGTTTCAAATTATTTATTCCAATAAAAGAAATGAGATGATTCTATGAGAAAATTACTAATTGTCGAGGATGAAGCAACTTCACGCGACGGATTAAAAGCATTATTCTCCAACTTTGTCCCAACTGTGAAAATTGAAACTGCTGACGATGGGTTAGATGGATGCCAGAAGGCCCTCACCTTTCACCCTGATATTATTATTTGTGATATTCAAATGCCAAACTGTAACGGACTGGATATGATAGAAAAATTGGTTCACAAAAACATAACAGCAAAGGTGATACTCTTGACAGGCTTTGCCGAGTTTTCTTACGCACAGAGAGCTCTGCAGTACGGTGTTTCAGATTATATACTAAAACCCATTGTCCCCGATCAGATCACTTCAAAGGTTCAATCTCTGCTAATAGATATTGAAAAAGAAGAGGCCACACATATGGCTTCCAATACGTCAAAATTATACCTGCTTTCTGAGGATGATCAACCTTCTTTTCACCGGACAATTTCTGCCTGTCATTATACCGACTTTTTCTATGCCGTAATATATCTGGGGGATGCCACTCATCTTCCAGACAATATAAAAAACGCTTTCCAGCAGTCAGACAACATTTACACCGTCACTCTGGCGGACAGACATTACCGCGGGATTATTATGGGCTTTAAAAACAACACCGTCAAGCATCTGAGCATTTCCAAGCTTACATATCTGCTTGCCAAATTTGATACTTTATCCTGTATATACAATATCAAAAAAGAACGGCAGATTAAGTCCTGGATGGAAGAGTTCAACACTTTGAAGGACGCTGTCTGCTGGTCTATCACTTATGATTCTGCATTTTTCAGTTATGAATCTGAAATGATGGAAACCGAAACGTTTACGGCACAGGACAATGAATTGTATAAAAAGGAGTTGCAAAAGCTATATTATTCCAATGACTACAGTATATGCAATAGTTTCATTTTAGACCACTTAAAGGCAATACAGTCCCAACAGGTTCATCCCCGCCAGATTTTGCTGACCGCAACCTCCAGTATCATAAAAATCAACTCAGAGCAGCAATATCTGAGCACCATCAACAAACTGTCTAATGCAAAAACGATGCCTGAAATCACCCGTTACATCACAGAATATTTTGACGCGGCCGACAACCACATTTCCAACAACCACTATTCCAAGCTGGTATCGGAAACCATCAAGCTCATACACCTTTCCTACAAGGAACCATTGACCCTAAGCAGCGCAGCCTCCAGGCTTTCCATTACACCACAGTACTTAAGCAAGCTTTTCACGCAGGAAACCACGCAGACCTTTATTGATTATCTGACCTCTGTGCGAATGGAAAAGGCAAAATCTCTGTTGACAACTACAGACAAACAAGTTCACATTATCGGTGGTGAAGTTGGTTATCCTGATGCCAGATATTTCTGTACTCTTTTCAAAAAACAGGTTGGACTGACACCGAATCAATTTAGAAAAACTGCAAAGTAGTCCTCCCCAAAGCTTCCGGTAACTTTTCAAAGCCAGGAGCAGCCTGCCGCTCAATTGCGGCAGGCTGCTCCTCTTCATTTATTCCTGCATGATTTTAATGTAATTATCCCAACAGGTTGTTGAGCCATCCCCAAATCCAATACTGTTAAAGGTAAGATACTCTTCATCCAGATTCTTGTCACTCACCAGATATAATGCATAGACAGTTCTTGTCTCGCCTGCTGCCAGGTTCATCCGATAACATGACTTGCCACCATAATCCTGAAAATCCAGATATAACGGTTCACTAGATGTAAGATACTCTTCATCCAACATATAGCCGCCTTCTGCTTCCTTCAGCCGATTAATAAATACCTGGAAGTAATACTCCGTAAGATCTATATCAGATGGATTATGGAGGGATATTTTAACTGCCACATATTTCTGCGAATACTCCTCCGTAGTTACTTTTACATTTTCCGTATCAGGATCCACAATTGCATATGACACTTTGACCGGTTTCAGGCTTCCATCTTCCTGCACATTTTCATTCAGCGTATCGCTGATGTATCCATGTTCCCAGTCTATTTCCGGCAATGTATCCTGAACCTCTATGGATTCCACCGTATACTCAACTCCTGTCAGGGCTTTTGACTGTTCATCAAAATCCAACAGGTCCGGATGACTTGCTACGACATCCTGCTTTTTTTCTCCTATCTGAAAGAAGTTTTCCGCCAAAATAATCGGCCTTGGTACTTCCTTCATAGATTCATCTTTCGGGGATGTACTGATAAAATCTGCATCTTCCACAACCTCATAGGTAAGCCCCTCCCCGATCTTCTTTATTTCTTCCTCCGAGAGCTGCGAAAATGTATTGAAAACCGTGAACATATATCCATTTTCTGAATCAAACAAGAGAAGTTCCTTATACTGGCTCCCATCCTGAGCGAAACTGGTTAATATCTTTGCATCATATTTTCCAATTACAGCATCCTCAGACGCACAGATACCGCGCATTTCAATGTTCTGATTCCCTATCGGATCACAACAAATCGTAAGTCCCTCACTGCCAAATTCCGGTTCTCCTTCCGGATAAATTCTAAACTTTTCTTTGTAATCGGCATTGTTAGAGACATATCCTTCCGGAATATAATTTGCAGTAATTTTCACCGGCCGCCACTGCTTTGGCTGTTGATTTTCATCTTCCGGTGTAATGTCCAGCTGATATACCCCTCCATCTGAAATCTTATCCTGAATCAGATATTTTTTTACTGCTGCATATGCAGTAACAGACAGTCCCAGCACTGCTGCAATACATGCCGCAAACGCAAGTCTTCTCTTTTTACTCATCCTTTTTTTGCCTGATTCTTTTCTTTTCCGGGCATCTTCTATCTTTACCGGTTCTTCTTTTTCAATTGTATTTTCCCATTCCTGGATCAGATTCTCCTTTATTCGTTCATATCCGGAAAACTCAGCCGCTTCATTACTACTTTCCTGCAAAATGTCTGCTTCCTCATTTGCAATCTCACATCCTAATTTTTTCAGAAATTCCTGCTTTTTTCCTTCCTCCATATTATTCATCTCCTCTCATATTTTTTATCAGTTTCTTTGCCCGCTCGAACCGCTTCGCTGCCGCTTGTTCACTTATTTCTAAAATAGATGCTATTTCCTGATACTCTAATTCGTAAAAGCATCTGTATTGAATAATTTCTTTTGATTTGTCATCCAACTGCGCAATCAACTGTCTGATATACTGTCGTTCTTCTGCCGACTGAATACTTGGAAGCTTATCAAGCTTATCACTTGTCACTGCTGTATCAACTCCTTTGTCAAAAAAGCTGCTTTCTCTTTGATTTTTTCTATACCTGTTTACCGCTTCGTTTTTTGTAATCCGGCTAATCAAAACTTTACATTGAATCTCTTCCATTCCATTCATTTTTTCTAAATATCTCATCAACTTGATAAATGAATCCTGCACGACATCCTCTGACTGGCTTTCATTTTTCAAGATAGAAAATGCAATTCTGTACATTGCACGTGCATATTTCTCATATAAGCTGATAAAAAATTGCTTTTCCTGATCTTCTTCCCTTTTTCTCATGCGGAACTTATCCCTTCTTTTTATTTGTAAAGACTTGCTATAGTCAAGTGGATATGTAAAAATACAATAAATCAACTCCCTGCTTTTGTTTTATTAAGAACGTTCATATAATATAACAACTCAGCTCTTAGAATCTTGACAGTTTATTATAAAAAATTTTTTAACTACTCTCAGCTAAACAGCACTGTCTGGCTAAATGGCATTGGAGCACTACATTCGTTCACAGATATGCTCTCCAGCTGTAAAAAACTCCTATCCGGATAAACAGATTACGCTTATCCAGATAGGAGTATATTTTTTTAAGGGATATTTTCTCCCCAACAATTTATTTGTCTTCCTCGCAAATCTTCCTTCCCATGAGGACTCCCATCACGGATGCCATCATCAGTCCGCGTGTCCATCCACTGGAATCTCCGAGACAGTGAAGGTTTTCCACATTGGTGTCTAATTCCGGTGTCATTTTCACTTTATTGCTGTAGAACTTCAGCTCCGGCGAATAGAGAAGCGTCTCTGTTCCGGCAAATCCAGGCACCACGTGGTCTACTGCCTGAATGAAATTGATGATATTGATCATGGCACGGTAAGGAATCGCAGAAGTGATGTCTCCTGCCACCGCATCCACCAATGTCGGTTTCACATTAGACTGGCTCAGTTCCTTTTCCCAGGTTCTCTTGCCATCCAGAATATCCCCATATCTCTGCACCAGAATATGCCCCGCCCCCAGCATGTTGGTCAGCTCGCCCACCTTCTGTGCATAAGCAATCGGCTGGTTAAAGGGCTCCGTAAAATTGTGAGAGCACAAAATTGCAAGATTGGTATTGTTCGATTTCAAATCCTTATAGGAATGTCCATTCACCACCGCCAGATCGTTATCATAATTTTCCTGACTGACAAATCCCCCCGGATTCTGACAGAAGGTTCTCACCTTGTTCTTAAATGGCTGCGGATATCCAATCAGCTTTGATTCATAGAGCACGTTATTCACATCTTCCATAATCTCATTGCGGACTTCTACACGGACTCCAATATCCACCGTTCCCGGCTTATGAGCAATGTCGTACTTCGCGCATAATTTTTCCAGCCAGTCAGCACCTCTTCTTCCGGTTGCCACAACTGTGCGCTGTGCATGGATTTCTTTTCTGTCACTGCCCCCACGCACTTTGTCAATCACCACCCCAAGACATTTTGATCCATCCAGAATCAGATCTTCACATTGATATCCGAAACAGATTTCCACACCGTGCTCCAGAAGATAGTGCTCAATTGCCAGATAAATTTCCTGGGCCTTTTCCGTTCCCAGATGGCGGATTGGACAGTCCACCAGCTTAAGTCCCGCCTGAATCGCACGCTTTCTGATATCCTTGACCTTCTCCTCCTGATTCACTCCCTCGATATGAGTGTCCGCACCAAATTCCAGATAAATCGTGTCGGTATAATCAATAAGATTCTGTGCATTTTCTGCGCCAATGAGATCTGGCAGTTCACCGCCGACTTCATAACTCAGGGAAAGCTTTCCGTCTGAAAATGCTCCCGCACCGGAAAATCCTGTTGTAATACTACACGGATTACAGTTCATACACTGCTTTGTCTTATTCTTTGGACAGATTCTGTCTTCAATAGAGCTTCCCTTTTCTACAATCAGGATTTTTTTCTGCACTCCCTTTTTAATAATCTCTAGTGCTGTGAAAATACCAGCCGGTCCTGCACCTACAATCACGATATCATACATTCACATTTTCCTCTTCTTTCTCCAAAGTCAAGCGGATTCTCACGATCCCCTCCGCTGCTTGCTTGGTAAAGTTCAATTCTATTTTTTCTTTACATGCCGCAGCAACACAAAAATCATCAGAATCAACGCCCCTATGTATCCAACAATTCCCAGCATTGGTATGCCGAGTACCCGTGGTTTCATATCTGTCAGGCAGAGAATGCTCGAACTCACAAATAATGCCGTAATCAAAAAGCCTATGACCAGATTCTTGACCAGCGTATTCAGCATTTTCGCCAGATCGTCTGCGGCATGCAGATCCATATTAATCCGCGTATCTCCCCTGCGGTACTCCTGTAGAATGTCAGCTGCAAGGATCGGAATGTCCACACTCTTGTGAAAGCATTCATAAAGCCGCTTGCTTTCCTTCTTCATGGTCTTCTTCCAGTCAAAATTCCGCATAACATGATCACTCATGCGGTTCGCTGCAATTTGTACCATATTGATATCCGGACTGATTTCCATCAGCACACCCTCCATCGTGGAGAGTCCCCGGGCAAGCATCGTAAGACCATGGGGCATGGAAATCTGATTGACCTTCATTACTTCCAAAAGATCATCCATCACTTTTGCAAGATCAATCTCACCAAGATCCAGCTTTCCATAACGGTTCATCAGCTCCGTGATATCCTTATAAAGCTGCGCATGATCCGGCGTTCCGCGAAATTCTCCCAATGCCATGACCGCATCCATGATACGCCCGGCATCCGATTCTGCAAGTCCCAACACCGCTTCACTAATCTGCTCCTTATCGCGCTTGGTAAGACGTCCCATCATCCCCATGTCCATCCATATGATTTTTCCACCGCGAACACACAGATTCCCGGGATGCGGATCTGCATGGAAAAAGCCATCCTCCATAATCTGCTGCATATAGTGATCCACCAGCTTTGTTCCTATCTCCTCCAAATCATAACCAGCTTCCGCAAGTCCTTCTTTATCATTGATGTCAAGCCCATCGACATATTCCATCACCAACACCTGATTCGTTGAATATTCCCGGTACAACCTTGGACATTCCACAAATACAATCTCCTGACTATTGGCGAAAAATTCTTCCATATTGGAAGCCTCTTTCAGGAAGTTCAGTTCTTCCTGGGCTACGGCCCAGATTTCATCCAGAACCATATTGAAATCCACGGAATTCTTGATACTGATTGGCGGCATAAGACGCACCGCACGATGAAGAAGTCCGATGTCTCTTGCCATCATCTCATAGATTCCGGGACGCTGTACCTTTACCACCACATCCTCACCGGAACAAAGAACTGCCCGATGAACCTGGGCAATGGATGCTGCGCCCAGCGGTGTCTCCTCCACTGATTGGAAAATTTCTTCCACCGGGCAGCCATAGGAATTCACCAATACCTTTTTTACATCCGCAAAGTCCATCGGAGCGACACCGGAGCGAAGCTTCATAAGCTCCGAACAGTAATTGCGTGGCAGGATGTCTGAGCGCATGGATGCAATCTGCCCCAGCTTTACATATGTCGGTCCCAGATCCTCCAGGATTTCTCTCAGCTTTTGTGGACTCATTCCCGCAGTCAGTTTGTGCCGGTGCAGTACCGTCGTTATTTCTTTCATCCGCTGAACGTACTCGTTACTGTTCTTACTGCTCATAGCGATCGTCTCTCTCTTCTTAATATTGTTCTGTATTATTTACTTACTTTCTTCCTCTTGTGCTTCTCCCGCATCCTATGCGTCTTCTGTGTCCTGTATTTCTTCTGCATCCGGTGTTTCTGTCGACCCAGATGTCTCTGCCTCTTTCTCCATCTCGGCAATTTTTTCTTTCATCTGAGCAATCTGCTCCGGTGTCATCTTCGATACCAGATCAATCATATCTTCCGGGCTTTCCGGAGTCACTTTGACAGTCATCTTTTCCTTTACCTTTTCAGAGGCTTTGTGCTTAAGCTCTTCATTCAGCACCTTTCCCTGCTCCACCGTCAACTCCCCTTTTTTCACCAGCTCCTCCAGCAGATCTTTGGATTTATCTGCTGTAATTGCCACTGCACCAATTCCTGCCAGTACGATTTTTTTTAAAGACTCTCCCATTTTATCCATAACGGTTCTCCTTTCTTTGAGCATCATCCCCTATGTGAAAAGCGCTATAATCTTCGGAAGGAAAATAAATCCTCCAATCAGCGCTGCCACAGCCGCTGCAACCAGTACAGCTCCCGCTGCCATATCCTTTGCTTTCTTTGCTTTCTGGTCATACTCCTCCGTCACCAGATCAACCACACATTCTATCGCTGTATTCATCAGTTCCAGACTAATCACGATGGCACAGAGAATCAGACAGATGCACCATTCTGTGACAGAAAGCTTCAGCGTGATCCCAAACACAACCACCATGCAAAGTGCAAAATAGTGAATCATCATATTCCTTTCACTTTTGATGCCCTCTACAATTCCGGAAAACGCATAATAGAAGCTTGACAGCAGATGATTTTTCTCCGGCTTTTTCTGACTTTCAAAGAACTTTTCATCCAAATTCAGATACTTGCCGACAACCAACGTATAGGCCAGAAGATAAATTGCCGATACCAGATAGCCTCCGACAACATCTGTTGCATAATGCACTCCGAGATAAATCCGGCTAAAACCAACCAGCAGAACCATCAGAAGACAACTCGCAATTCCAAATCCTCTGTGCTTCGCTTTCATCTTCGTCTGTAGAAGAAGAAACGCCAGAAATCCATAAAAAGATGCCGCCAGCATGGCATGCCCACTTGGGAAACTATAGCCAGTCTCTGTAATCAGTCGAAAATCCTCTGGTGGGCGCACGCGCATAATATTCCCTTTGATTGCCAGGTTGAGCAGCAGCGTCAGCACCAGATTACCAAACAGTGCCACCAGATATCTGCGCTGCTTTAAAATATGAATTAGAAACATACTCACCGAAAAAAGCACGACCGGATGCACCATATTCGTCATCAACTTAAAAAATCCCGTAAGAAAACCGCTGCGCATCCATTGTACAAGTCGAATCATGGTCTGGTCAATCCATGCCGTTCTGTATGCGCCTGTAACATCCTCCATCAGCAGTAAAAAGCAAATCACGCTGATGACAAATACGATAATCTTGAATCTGGACCATCTCTTGATCCATCTGTTTCCCGCTGCTGTTTCTCCTTGAACCATAAGCATTTCCCCGTAAAATTTCTTGTATTCTTCCGTACTTTTTTTGTACCAATCTATACTTGAATTATAGTCTTTATTTTGTCTTTTGTACACCTTTTCTATACGTGATTTTCCCTTTTGATTTCCCCTTTAAAACACTCTACACTATTGAAAATAGAATCCTCTGCCCTTAAGAATTCTTTTTAAGGCATTGGTCTCTGCTTCGCTGAATATTCCGAAACTTTGATTTCAATTACATTTACAATGGAGACCAGCTTTTCATTAAATTCAAAGTCTTTTCCTGTCTGGGTTCTCATAAACAACGACAGTGCCTCCATCTTCTCCTGTGGATTTTCCAGAACTCTGGCCGTTCCTTTTCCCATTACGCTGGAATAGGACGTGCCATACTGGCAGGCAACCTTCCCCGGAAACGGATGTACATCACATTCAATAGAAAAGGATACCTTCGGATGTTTTCTCATCACGTCATACTTATAGCCCTTCAAAGCACCGTGAAGATAAAAAGTCAGCTCTCCATCCTTCATTGTATAACCGTAGTTCATGGGAACCACATATGGCTGGTCACCATCACAAAGTCCCAGATGAATAACCTTTCCTTTGTTCAAGAAATCTAAAATCATTGCCAGATCTGTTACTTCCCGTTCTCTTCTTGTCATTTTTCTGCGTCCTTTCTGTTTTGCTGCCTATAAGCTTCAATGCCCTCTTTCAGCATTTCCATTGCCGCCTCTACCTGAGATTTTGGGCAGGCAATATTCATGCGGATAAACTGATCTGCATTTCCACGGTAATGATTACCTGAAAGCAGATATAAACCTGTCTTCTTTCGGAGAAAAGTGCATAATTCCTCTGCATCCTGACTCAGCTTTCCCGCATCGATCCAGAGCAGATAGGTTGCATCCGAAGGAACCACCTTCAAATCCGGGATATTTTTCTCAATATAATTTGTTACTACTTTTTTATTCTCACTGAAATAGGTGCATAGCTCATCCAACCAGTCCGCACCTTCCGTAAATGCGGCAATGACCGTATCGATTGCAAATGTATTTGGTTCTGCAACCTCCTCTGAATTCAAACCACGTTCCATTTTTTGAAAAATCTTTTCGGAAGGAATTACAACGGCGGCCGTCTGAATTCCGGCAATATTAAATGCTTTGGTAGCTGAAATACAGGTAATGCTGTTATCTCTGCATACATCAGATACTGACGCAAAAGGAATATATTCCTTCCCGGGTTCTGTAATATCGCAGTGAATTTCATCTGCAACCACAGTCACATGATATCTGGCACATAAAATCCCAATTTTTTCAAGTTCCTCCCGGGACCAGATTGTCCCAACCGGATTCTGAGGATTGCACAGAATCATCATGGTCGTCAGGGGATGGGACAACTTCTCTTCCAAATCTTCAAAATTGATGCGATAACTTTTCCCATCATACAGCAATTCATTTTCCAGCACATGTCTTCCGTGGTTCTCAATGGAATTAAAAAATGCATTATAGACCGGTGTCTGAACAAGCACAAAATCTCCCACATTCGTCATACGCTTTACTGCACAGGTAATTGCAGGAACAACTCCGGTACAGAAAATCAGCCAGTCCTTGTTCATCTGAAAATGATGTCGTCTCTGCCACCATCCGGTAATGGCACTGCGCCAGGTATCCGGAATGGTATTGTATCCATAAATACCAGTTGCGGCACGCTTTTGGATTGCTTCTGTTATCGCAGGTGCCGTCTTGAAATCCATGTCCGCAACCCACATCGGAAATTCGTTTGGTTTGATATCCCATTTTAGGGAATTTGTGTTACTTCTGTCATTTATCTCGTCAAAATTATATCGCATGCTATCTTTATTCCTTTCATTTAAGGCTTGCCCTTGAGTCTTGGTACGATATACTGCTCAGCTATGCTGACACCTTCTTCCAAATTCTTCCTTTCTGTTACGCAGCCCGGTAAATCGGGGAATTCTACTACATAGCCTCCGTTGCTTCAAAACGTTTCGCAACCTCTTTCAAATAATCAATAATGGATAAATGCTGCGGACAGACTCCTTCACATTGACCACAGGCAATACAATCACTTGCCTTTCCAAATGTCTTCGTAAGGTTATTGTAGTACTCCCCCTGTGGTGTCCACTCCTTCCCCTCTGTCTCCTGAAGATCCGCATTATAGAGTGAGAAATACTTTGGAATCTGAAGCTTCATCGGACATCCATCGATACAGTAGGAACATCCCGTACAAGGAATGGCAATCGTGGAATTAATTGCTGTCACCGCTTTTTGGATCCGTTTCTCCTCTTCTGCATTGATCGGCTGAAAATCACTCATATATCCTGTATTATCAAGCAGCTGCTCCATATTAGACATGCCAGATAATACCAGCTTTACATTATCAAGACTGGCAGCATAGCGAATTGCCCAAGAGGGAACAGAACGCTCCGGTGCATATTCTTTGAACATCTTTTCCACTTCTTCCGGCACATCTGCAAGTGTTCCGCCCTTCACAGGTTCCATCACAATGACGGGCTTGTTGTGCTTTGTGGCGACTTCATAGCATTTGCGGGATTGGACGCCAACGCTGTCCCAGTCCAGGTAGTTAATCTGAAGCTGTACAAACTCAAATTCCGGGTGCTCTGTCAGCACTTTATCCAACAGTTCCGGACCATCATGGAACGAAAATCCCATATGCTTTACCAGTCCCTGTTCCTTTTTATCCATAAGCCACTTAAAACAATCCAGTTTGTTATAAGTCTCAATGCTGTGGGAATTGATGTCATGCAGCAGATAGAAGTCAAAATACTCTACCCCCGTCTTTTCTCTCTGCTCATTGAAAATACGATCCCGGTCCTTCTTGTTCTTCAGAAATCCTGCATGTAACTTCGTAGCCAGGGTATAGCTGTCTCGTGGATGACGGCTTACCAGTGCTTCCTTTGCTGCATTCTCACTTTTAAATCCGCAGTACATCCATGCGGTGTCAAAATAAGTAAATCCTTTTTCGATAAATGTGTCTACCATCTCTTTTACCTGCTCTATATCTATCTTAGATGGATCATCCTTATCCAGTGACGGTAATCTCATTAAGCCAAATCCTAATTTTTTCTTACTCAATTCCATGTTCTGTATCCTCCTGCAAATCTGTAATCATTGCTACCCTTTTTCTATTATAATGACTCTTCATTTTTTAGTCCAATACTTATTTTGAATTGACCTAAAACTCTTTCATATACTGCCAAACTATATTCGCTTAACCCGATACTGATAAGCAGGTATATCTTCTATTCCGTTGTCTAAAATCTCATTGCCAAGATACTTGAAGCTTCCATTTTCTTCAATCTTCATTCTTACTTTGTGGGTGATGACTGCATCACTGCATACTACCATATCACATACCGCATCCACTTCCAAAGTAACCGTTCCATCTGTGTTTTCCTTTATATCAACAACCTCCGGTATAGATGCTCCAAAAAATGTAGGTGCATAATTTCCACATCCAAGACTTGTCCAGTCATAGGTTTGATGCTCTTCATCATAAAATGCCCATTCCCGTATTTGTTCTTCTGTAACTGGAAGATACTCCATAATCACACTTTCAAACTCTTGCACTGGAATTCCATTTGGATAACTTTCTGATTGAAACCTGTCCCCATATTTCATTGCATACAAATATTCAAACATTCCATTGTAGTCCAACTCATCCATTTTCTCTATGTTCCAATTTGAGCACAGGAGGTTGTTTCCCCGATACCCTAGCGGAAGCACATATTTTTTTGAATATTCGATACACTTCTCCGACAATGGCCGGACTCTAATGAGGTAACTCCCATCCACAATTTCTGTCACCTCCGGTGGTTCCGGTACACATACTTCATAGCAAAACCATCCTCTTTCTGAATAATTCCAGTCATTTAGACGTGTGAAAGAAATATAGGAAATCACGATTTTGTCAGAATCGCCCCATGTTCCCCTTGCGGATAATACATACATATCAGCTCCATCATAGATGAATTTTTCACGAGTAATTCCCCCATCTGTACTGATTTCATATAAAATTACATTTCCAGTTTTTCCTTTCTGTGAATTTTCCAGAAAATTCTCCATTTTCTTATAATTTTCCATCGTTGCATAATGTACTGTACTTGTAACCGGATTCCCCATATCCTTGATTATTTTTTTCATATCAAGCAATGTCTCATCGGTAAGAACCACATTTATAGAATCACCTTTGCTCGCGTTCTTATAAATGTCTCTAATTTGTCTCATGACATTTTTACAATCTTCTATAGCTTCATCCCGCACTATATCCTCAATAGGAAGATCATAACCTTTCTCATACTCCTCTTTCTTTCCATTACTGACATTTTCGGAAAATATATTGGTATTCTTTGTTTCAATTTTTTCGTAATTTCTTTTGTTCAAAATAAAACAGAGCAGAAGAATAAACATCAACCGCAAAATGTAGCCGAATTTTTTGAATTTCATACTTTTTTCTCCCCTTTCCCCAGAATATTTTTTTCATTTTTGTCTATTCCTTTACATCATCACGTTCACCTCTATTTTTTACATTTGATTTCTATTCTTATATTTGTAATAGTTAATAATAAAAAAAATTCTTTCTGCCATCATTAAATATTACACTAGTAAGATTTTCAAGTCAAGTAAAACACAATTTCAATCCATTTTATTTGTGATATTGGAGCAATATTCAGATTGGGAAACGATTCAATCAATAGGTGGCTTTTGTGTAGTGCCCGATTATGATATTTATTCATGCCCAGCAAATTATGAAGCGTTAATTTTGATTGGTGGAATGACATGGAGAAATGAAACCGTACAGCAGCTTTAGAATTTGCAAAAGAGGTATTACTGCTTTTGCAGGTTGCGCCAGAAAATAAAATTATTGAATGGTATAATTTTCATAATTTGGCTACTACAATGCAGACGAGGCAGGAAGTTTCTCCTCTGTCTGATAAACCGTTTCGCCTTCCTTAATGGTTGCCAGCACCTTGACTGTTGCCAGTTTCATCTTGTCCGTCTTTAATGGGTTCTGATCGAGAATCACCAAATCTGCCAGTTTTCCAACCCTCAGGCTTCCCTTCTGATTTTCTTCATGATACTCATAAGCACCATTGATGTTAACACCCTTTAGGGCATCATACACACCAATCCGCTGATCTGCTCCGATTGATTGTCCCTTTCTGGTAATCCTGTTCACTGCACACCAGACTGTATGCATCATATCTGGGTTCACCACTGGTGGATCCTGATGAAAATTATAGACAAGCCCGCGCTCTAATGCTGCCTTGGCCGGACTGATATGTGCACCACGTACAGGTCCCAGATTTTTTAAATGTATATCTCCCCAGTAGTAGGTATGTGCTATAAAGATAGAGGGAATCATACGAAGCTGTGCCATACGGTCCAGCTGGTCATCTCTTACCGTCTGGCAGTGAATCATCACTGGACGCAGATCCAATTCCTTTGATTTCTCTGAAACATTTTCCGTACCAGAAATCCCTGTCACAGCCTCCACTGCTCTGGTATAACAATCGATATACTGCTGTGAGGCGGCATCACCATTACAATGTGCCAGAAGCTGATACTTTCCCTCTACAGCCGCTTTCGCAGCCTCGTATACGTCCTCATCTGGATGGGTCGGATATGCACAATAATCTGTTTCACCCTCATATGGCTTACTTAGCCATGCTGATTTTCCCTGTGGTGAGCCGTCAAGTACAATCTTTGCACCACCAATCTTTAAGCGATTCTGATAGTGCTGAAAATAATCTCCATAGACTGCCAATGTCTGCTCAAGCTCATGGGTCATCACGTAGGAAACCACGTCAAGTTTAAGAAGATGGTTCTTTGCAATCTCTGCCAATCCCTGCATTGTCTGATATCCAGCCGCGCCATCCTGAATCGTTGTTATTCCATTTTTCAGATAGGTCTGTTGAGCATCCATTATCTGCTGAACATAATCTCCTTTTATTCTAGGAAATGCAGTTAAGAGCACCTTCGTCATTGCCGGTGTTTCTTCTACGTATCCATCCAGATTACCAGCTTCATCTCTGCCATATCTTCCGCCTTCTGGATCTGGTGTGTCATCTGTCAAGCCAGCCAGCTGTAATAATGCACTGTTGGCAACCCCCATATGACCCGATGTATGCATTACAAAGACTGGTATTTGTGCAGAAACCTGATCTAATACAGCCTTCGTTGGATGCACCTGCTCCTCCAAGAAATTATGATCGTAGCCATTGCCAACAATCATTCCTTCTGCTGTAATCACATTTTTCTCTTTATATTCCTCTAATGTTGTCACCATCTGGTCAAATGTAGTACATTCCGAAAGGTTACAGAATGAAGAAAATTGTGCCACCATGGAAATATGTCCATGCGGATCAATAAAGGAAGGCATCAGAGTTCTCCCCTTTAAATCCTTCTCCACAAGCGGCTTCTTTTCTATCTTTGCCAGCTCTTCCCCCATCCGCTTTGCTTCTGCTAACGCTCCTACAAATGCGATTTTCCCGTCACTTACCAACAAACTTTCAGGATGATCTGTCTCCTGTTCCATGGTGATAATGTCACCACCAAAATATACCTCTGTCATTTAATCCTCCTTGTTTTGCAAAGCAAAATTCTAGTTATCCTTGCTCTGTGATGAGATTGTATATGCCTCCTCGATTGGCACCACGAACACCCTTCCGTCTCCAGAATTTCCATTCTCACCAGTTCTTGCAGTGTCCATAATAATATCAATAATTTCGTTCTTT
>JAQVCP010000057.1 GCA_028689735.1 Hespellia sp.
TCTACCGCACGGCGGCTAAAGAAAAAAACCGTCGTACAGCAGACACATTTCTATGCCCTTATGAATTCGACGGCTTTTTAAAAGGCCGCCGTTTCTTTGTCTTTGCACAAATTTATTGACGACTAACGGAAACATGGCGGTATCTTAGGAGGTTTCGCTGTGTTTTATTTTACTCATCTTTCAATTTTGAGGATTGGGCCGCTATGGAAACATAACGGCTTAATCTAACCAGCTAACGGCAGCCATCCCCGGCTGCCGCTCACCGCCTCATTCCGTTTCGGTCACTCAACCAAAACCGAAACGGAGGTATTACTATGCCCAAAATCAATCTGCGGGATTTGTACCCCGATTTTTATAAAACCAACTGTATCATCGACATCCCCGAGGAAGTATTGAGCGTATTCGTAGAACACGAGCGCCGGGAGGCGACCTATACTCGCAAGATGTACCGTTACATTTAATAATTCGTATTGCTGCGTTCATAAAAGGCAGAATGCAGGAAAACTATATGTTGACAAAACCATTCTACTGTAATAGAATGTAGCCAGAATATTCTACTGTAATAGAACGGAGCATGCTTATGAAAATTAAATTATTTGACAGTGAACTGAAAATTATGGAGTTATTATGGGAGGAGGGAGATCTTACCGCAAAACGCATTGCAGAACTGACAAAAACACAAATAGGCTGGAGCAAAACAACAACCTATACAGTAATCAAAAAGTGTGTGGAAAAAGGGGCAATAGAAAAAATTGAACCTGGTTATAAGTGCCATGCATTGATTACACGTAAAGATGAGCAGCTGCAAGAGACGGATGTGTTGATTGATAAAATGTATAATGGAAGAGCCGATCAGCTAGTTGCTTCTTTAGTTGATGGCCAAAGGCTATCGCGAGAAGAAATTATACAACTAAAAAAATTAATAGAGCAATTGGAATAGGTGATTACAATGATATTAAAAATGAGTTTATCAGCGATAACACTAATTATATTAATTGTATTATTTCGAGCGATTTTTATGAATAACATTCCTCGAAAAACTTTTTCATTTTTATGGGGACTAACGATATTCAAATTATTAATACCATTTAGAGCTCCTATTGTTTTCAAAACTTATATGAACCCTATAACAAATCAAATAAATGACAGCATCATGGGGGTTCATAATAAGAAAAATATACTACAACACATTCAATCCATAGAATTGAGGAATCCTCAATTCTTATGTTGGATTTGGGGAATTGGATTGGCAATAACACTACTTTATTTCCTTATAAATCACCGCTATTGGATTCAAGTGTATAAAGAGGCATTACCAATTAATGACCCTATAGTGTTAGAATGGAAATCAGCGCACAAATTAAAACGCACTTTTAAAGTTTTACAGTTAGACAAAATCACCTCACCTTTAACGTATCGCATATTTCAGCCAATAATCTTACTTCCTAAATTGAAAGAGGGATACGATGTAACACAGATGAATTATATTCTTACCCACGAATATATGCACATCAAACGTTTTGATGTCATAACCAAAATATTATTGGTTCTATGTATATGTGTTCATTGGTTTAACCCTTTTGTATGGGTGGTATTTATTCTTGCAAATCGTGATATAGAACGAGCATGTGATGAAGGCGTGATAAAGGAATATGGTATTGATAACAAAAAAAGTTATGCATTAACGATACTTGAATTTGCTACCCCCAAAACCGAAATTTCACCATTTAGCAGTGGCTTTTCTAGGAAGACTACTGAAGAAAGGATCATATCAATAATGAAATCAAAAAGAGTAACTCAAATAGGCGTTTGTAGTTCCATCCTGATTATTTTTTCTTTTTTACTGCTATCACTCTCAAATGTATCTGCAAGTGACAGAGTAAATGTACAAAAAAACAGCCACCAAATAGATGTTATCACTGACGCCATGATTGATGAAACGATTCCCACAGTAACATTACGTGAAAATCAAGATACTGGTAAATTTGACGCTGTTGTAAAGGATGAAGATGGAAACATAATTTATAAAGAAAATCAAATTGAGATGAATTCAGAAGATGCAATGAATTATATTTATGATAAAATAGTGCTATCAAATCAGACTATGGCGGAAGACAAATGAATAAAAATTATTATCAGTGATTCCTGTTAATGTAGCATTCGCAGCAGCACCAGAAGAAAACATGCAGGAAATTAGCGCAGAAACTGAGACAATGCCAACTGTAGATCTTGTAAAAAATCCAACTGATGGAACGTGGCCAGTTTCAGTCCAGAATTCGGACGGAGAAACTATTTTAGAAGAAGGTAGTGTGATTGGAACTGCCGCCGAACGTAAACGAAAACAGCGGTCAATGTCATGTGACAGGGGCGAAAAAGCTCTTGTATAACAAGGCTTTGTGGGCGTAAAATTGATACAGCAAAGGGATTTTACCTAATTGCTCAAAATCAGCGTTCTACTGCGTGACAGAAGCAGCATCCATAAAAAGACGGGGTACTGCAGCCATAATCGGTTGTCGCACCCCGTTCTTTTTTTAATTCGTAATTTTATCTATTGTTTTTACTAATTCTCTTGTCATTTCATTAAGCAATTCCCGTATTCCAGATAAGACCGCTGCACATACAGTTTCATCAATAATCGTAGCTAATACATTTTTTTCATCAGTTATATTTTCGTCGATATAATCAAGCAATATACATGCAAGTTCTTCTTCTGTATTTGTTATATCAGAACTATCCATTACTCCATATTTGATAGCGCCCCATGTGTTTCTAATTTCGTCATTAAGCGTTATCGAAGTATGCCTATAATTGTCCGGGTCATCATTTTTGACGAAATCTATACAAGTAAAATTGTTAATCAATGAAATATCATGTTTGGTTAAAATCGCAATTTTAACTTTTTCTTCTGTTGATTTGTCCATTGAAAATAGAATTTCCATTGAAGCAGGTAGATTTGGAAATGGTTCTAATTTGCATGAAATATAATGTTTGTATTTTATTAAGCAGTCCGTACATTCTTGTTGCAACTGGTTTTCAAAATTGTTTACAGTCGTTTTATATGTTTGTAATTTTGCTCTCATAGTTTTTGACAAATACACTCTTTTTGCGGCTTCGAGATATTCTAAGGGCTTTTTAAGGGAACTAATAAATTCCGAAATAATTTTTTGAGAATGACAATTTATTGGAGCTTCGTAAATTGCTTCCGTAATTAGCGTAGTTTTTTCAAGACAAGTGCAATATGGCACTAATACTTGCTCTAATTTTTCTTTTTGCGCTTGCCTTTTATTTTTCCTTTTTTCAGATGCTGCGGTAGAAATATATGTTACTACGCCACCAACCACAACAGAAAATAGCGTCCAAATTTGTGCTGAATTATCGGCAAAAAAACTTTTGATTTCTTCCATTTACCCACTCCTTATTCGCATTTGTTCATTGCTGCCATTTTATCATAAATTTATCATGAAATCCACTTAAACACAGTTATCCCCGTTCTGTTTCCTTACCCCGTTCCGGCCCTTTCTCCTGCCGCAAAATGCTGTCTATGTTCTGCTTGATAATATCGTATTCCTTGATCTGCTTTTTCAGCTTCCCATAGTCAGCATAAAGGATTTCTTTCTGTTCTTGTAGCGCGGTATATTCTGCTTACGAACGTCACTGCCCGTAATGTTTTTGCTGCCGCTTCAAATAAAATAAGGTCGCTTTCAATACTCAAACCGGAAAGAATTTTGAAACTTTTTCAATTTTTGTATAGTAAGATGGGCCCATCCACACGAAGCAGATTGGCCCATCCTAATTCAGTCGCAAAATCACCTTATTTTGCCTAGTTATTTCTTATAGTTTTAATATGTTATTTTTGTTTTGTAATAATCTCATTTCTTTTTTTCATGCGTGTCCTGCTGTACAATGTGACCTCCGGGTGAAACGAATATTGGGTATGCATTTCTGACAGTTTTCAGACGGTGAACAATCATGACAACCGTTTTGTTTTTTGTCAGCTCTGCAATATCACCTATAAGCGGATTTTCGCTCTCTGAGTCTACACTTGAAGTTGCTTGAAACAGCCTATCTTACAACTTGTTCTTATTTGTGTCATGCATAAATGTCATCTGTCTCTGGATTAAAGATTCTTTTCCACAAAACTGCTACGATTCCAACTGATACTATCACAGAGAGCAGGTCAGCCATCGGCTGAAGAATATAGATTCCCTTCTCACCCAGAAGGGCTGGAAGGATAAACAGCAGTGGAATATAAAAGGTTCCCTGCCTTGCAATGGATACAAAAAGTGCACTGAAATATCTGCCTATGTTCTGCAGGAACATGCTGGACAGTGCATAGATACCTAAGAAGGGAAATGAGATACATTGATATCTGACAAGCCTGGCAGCAATTTCCACAACATCCGGATTTTGTGATAAAAGACCTGCAAGTGGTACTGCATAGACTGAAATCAGCACTGTAGCGATCATCAAAAATCCGGTTCCTATTCCACCTGTCAGCCACAATGCTTTTTTCACCCGTTCATATTGCCTTGCCCCATAATTCATGGCACAGATTGGCTGAAATCCCTGTCCAAATCCAATCATCAGCATATATCCCAGTGCTGCTACTCTGGTGGATACGGTAAGGCCTGCAAGCAGGGTTTCTCCATAAGGCGCAGCTGCCTGATTTAACAGCACAGATGCCACGCCGGTAATCCCCTGTCTGGAAAAATTAGGGGCACCGCCCGCTAATATATGATATATTCTTTCGGCCGTGAATTGAAATCCACGAAGTCCTGCCGGGATATTTCCATGTCTGTACGACATCATAACTACACAAATGCAGCTGAAAATATTACCAATCAAGGTTGCAATTCCTGCTCCACGAATACCCATACCCAATCCCAATACAAAAACAGGATCTAATAGAATATTCCCAAGCATTCCAACGAGCAGTCCAATCATGGCATCCTTCACATTTCCACACAGTCTGAGCTGATTATAAACAGTCGTTGATAAAAGGGAAAAAGGAACGGTATACAGCATAATTTGCAGGTAGTCTCTGGTATAATCGAATAAGGCAGGAGAAGCATTTCCTCCCAGGAAAACGACGAGAGGGTTAAGCAATACAAGAGAGACAATCAGAATAACCACGCCTGTCACAAGTGACAGCACAACGCCATCACTTGCTATAATTCCAGCCTCCTTTTCCTCTCCTGCGCCCAGAAGTCGTGACATGGTATTGCCGCTGCCGTAGCCAAACCAGAATCCCACCGCCTGTATAAAGGAAACAAAAGCAAATACAATACCAATGGCTGCTGTCATACTCCTGTCATTCAATCGACCAATCCAGAACGTATCGGTCAGATTATAAATCAGGGAAACCATCATTCCTATCATTGTCGGGAGTGCCATTTTAAGCAGCAACGGAAGAAAAGGCGCTGTTAGAATATATTGTCTTCTTTTCTCCTTCACACCTTCTATATCCTTTTGCGGGTTATTATCCAACTTTTGAGACCTCCCCCTTCGTACCATTTACATGAATCATGTCTCCATTATGATATCTGGTGGTTGCATGGCCAACTCCCAGTACTGCCGGGATTCCATATTCCCTTGCCACAATGGCCGCATGGGAAAGCGCGGCCCCAGTATCTGCTACCACCGCTGATGCAAGGGTAAACAAAGGAGTCCATTCCGGATCTGTCAGACGGCATACCAACACATCCCCTTTTTGAAATTTATAAAACTCCTCCGGGCCGTGAATCAGGCATACCTTTCCAATTGTTTCTCCAGCACTGCCGCTGACTCCTCTTAAGGTATCTCCGGTATCAGGAAAAACCTTTAGTTTTGCCTGTTCCCATACAGTTTCTGCCAATGGGTGCATTTTTTTACGTCGTTTGATTTTTTCCTGATCCATTTCATTCAAAGTTCCTCTTTGACATACTTTGGTAAGTTCCGACAAAAAGAGATAGGAAAACTCCTGCATATAATCGTCATGCCCGCAAAGAAGTAAGGATGTTCTCTTTAACAGCTTTTTCGTGTAGTAAAAACAGGTCTCCCACATCAGCTGACTTTCTTCCCGAATAAGGTGCATATAGCGGAAGGTATCAATGATTTTTCTTAAGCCTTTATACTCCTTTGCTCCAACAGCAGCCTCCAGCTGCTTCATTAACACATCAAAACTACTGTTCTCTTCTGACTCCTGTTCCTTGTCACCATCAAGCAGTGGTCGAATTACTTTGACCATTCTATCCGGATCTTCATAAAAAGAGTGTGCTGTAATACAATAACAGTTGAAGTCAGTTTTAAATCCATGCTTTTTAAGAAACTCTGCAAAGGCTTCCTTCATTTGGGGAAAGGCCGTACAAATAGCCTCATAGTGCATGCCCTCCTGGATGGCTGCTGTAACTGCTTTATCTTTTCGCGCCTTTGCAGCAAGACGTTTCAAATCCCTGCTCATAACAGCTGTCTCATAATCCAGATTCTGATAGAGGTCATAAGCCGTCAGCTTCGTATTTATTTTTCTTAAAGCTTTTTCAAGTTTTATCTTGCACAATGCACTTGGAAATAACGCATATTTAAAACGGCAATAGGTAAGACGTCTTACATAATCCAGAAAATACGGATACAGTTCACCACATTTTGCAAGCGTCAGATTGTCATAGTCGGTATTTTGAATATCCAAAAGCTCTTTCCTGAAATGCTCCATCTGCTTTTGCAGTTTTACCCGACAGCCTTCTATATCCTTAATCTCCTTTAAAAGAGACGGAAGATATTTCAGGTTTCGATTCACGCCGATTCCACTGGACGGCAGGATCATGATTCCATCATCATCAATCTGTGGCTGCATGTCCATGATAACTCCACCTTCTGAGAAAATGTTGCTTTTCTGATCATCAATGGTTTCAATCAGCTCATAGTCAAAAGGATAAAATACATAAGGCATCTTCTCTAACAGAAATGACATATTCTTACGCTGCAGACCGCTGCATTTACATCTCTTTAAATAGTCTTGTATTCTTTTTTCTTCCTCACCAGATGGAGCCTTATGTAATGTAGTAATTGCCCTTGCCTGCAGAATATAGATTTTGTTATTACAGATTCCCCACTCAATATCCATTGGCTTTTTGTAATACTGCTCTATCCTAAGCCCCTCCCTGCACAAATCGGCAAGCATTCCATCGTCTAATACACGCTGCTTCTGTTTTTCTTCCTCCACCTTCACTTCTCTGGTACCGGAAGAACCTACTTCATATATAATCTGTGTTTTCTTGCTGCCTTGTGTACAGGTAATCAATCTGCCATTTTTATCACATACATAACTGTCAGCCGTTACTCTTCCCGATACCACGGATTCCCCCAGACCATAAGAAGCATTGATCTGCATCTGATTTTCATCCCCGGTCACCGGATTTACGGTAAAAAGAACACCTGCCACTTCACTTTCTATCATCCGTTGTATCACAACTGCCAGCGCAACACTGCTCTGATCATATCCCTGATTTTTTCTGTAAATTACTGCCCGATTCCCCCATAGGGATGCATAGCAGTTTTGTACCTGCTTTAGAACCTCCTCCGTACCAATTACATTTAAATAGGTTTCCTGCTGACCTGCAAAGCTCGCATCTGCAAGGTCTTCTGCTGTCGCAGAAGAACGAACAGCAACTCTTGTCTGTTCCCCAAGTTGTTGATACTGATCTGTAATCTGTGCTTCAAGAGCAGTTGGAATCCTGCTTTGAAGAATCTTCTCCCGAAAGT
The DNA here is from genome assembly GCA_028689735.1 of Hespellia sp. Taxonomy (GTDB): domain Bacteria; phylum Bacillota; class Clostridia; order Lachnospirales; family Lachnospiraceae; genus Hespellia. The sequence continues at coordinate 7,738 of JAQVCP010000057.1, forward strand.
TCTTTGCACATTCCAGCAATTTCGTCTCATCACGGCCTGCTGACCTTAAAGCTGCTTTCAGCCATTCATACAATCCGTTTTCGTTAAGGAATAATCGGTATGCATCACTGGTAATTACAAAGCCTTCCGGTACAGATATTCCTGCATGTGTCATTTCTCCCAGATTTGCACCTTTTCCTCCCACAATATCTACTTCATTAACCCTAATGGAATTAAAATTTCTGATCATTTCGCCTGTCTCCTTCCTGAATTTATAAATTTGCTGCAATCAATGGCCTGTTAAATATCGATTTACGCCACTGTATATAAACTCTTTTAGTAATTCTTCAAAATAGCTCTCTTCCATATACTTTTTTGCTCCAAAGAAGACGGAAAGTCCATAAATCAAGTTTAAAATGCCCTTAATATCCATTTCATATGCCAGATTCTCCTTCTTCCAATAAGCAGTCAGCTCGCTAAAAAAAATTTCATAGGACAATGACATCTGATTCATAATATCCTTTTCATCGGTAAGTACCGTATCAAACATCTCCTTATAAATCCCCTTGTTCTGTACTTTCTCTCCCATATCCCAAAAGTTGGTATACAACAAATTTGCGACATATTGTACTGGATTCTCTCTTGAATCAGGAAATGTTGTCTGAATCGTATTCAATTTCTGATTCATTCGATATTTCATAATATCCAGCATCAGGCTTTTTTTATTCTTATAGAAGTTATAATAGCTTCCAAGTGATATTCCAACACGTTCCGTTAATTCACGGATACTTAAGCTTTTATGATTATCCTCATGAAACATCTCAAGGCCAGCTTCCCATATCTTCTGACGAATTTCCTTTTTTTCGTCCTCTGAGTATGCTTTTCCCATTTTCTTCTCCTTAGCATCTGCTGTACAGTATCTATTTTTCTCTAATAAATACAAAAAACCTAATCTATGAACACTTTAATTTCTGTTCATAGATTAGGTTAGCACTATCTAACTTTAATGTCAAGTAACTTTATTCAGACATTCCAGTTCTTCATTGTCCCTCATTTCAAACTTTCCATTTGCTTGTATTCACTATTGGCCTGTCCTCCTGCAGCACGGGATACGCTGTTAAAGTCCACGCAGACACTCGCCAAGGAATTGAGCGAGCTTGTTGAGCGCATGGAAACAAAATAAGCCAGCGGGCAAGGATTGATTGAAACTTCCTTGCCCACTGGCTTTTCTGTTGGGTGGCAGGAAAGTCAAATTCCGAATGAACTCTTTTATATTTTAACAATTTGTAAATACTTGTTTGTCGTTAGCGTGTCGATATAATTTCGCAAAATACATTTGCACAAGCGTAGATTTTTCACATCTTATATATTTAAAAGTTTCATGATATTATCACCCAATACCATATTTGCAGTTGCTTTGGATGGACTGGAAAATTCTATAAGTTCTCGATATAAATATGGCTCTCCATATGGAGCATCGGAGGTATACAAACACCTTTCAGGAAGTTCGATCAGCGCCATTTTTGTTGCTATGGAGGCAAATGCCGCTGAGAGGTCTAAATAGATGTTTTTATGTGTTCTGGCAAACTTGATTACTTCAATCCAGTTTGTTCCACCTAAATGTCCAAAAACAACAGGGATTTCTGGATATTTTTCACACAGCCCCATTAACAACTTAATTCCATCCATTGTTACAGGATTGAATGTATGCACCCATACAGGATAAACCTTAGTACCTCTCATAGCTTCAAATATAGCATCTAATTGTAGAATTTGCTGCTCGTTACCGGGAGTAAATTCTCCAATACCCTGCAAAGAGTTGGCTATAATATGATTGTATATCCACTCCTCTGTTTCCTTTAGCGACATACCCAACGGTACGGACCCAAAACCGTAAAAACGGTCGGGATAATTCTTAATGATGGTAACAAGCTCCGCTATGTTTCTCCGTTGTCGAACAATGTTGGCTTCTTTACTATTAGCCCCTGCCAAAAGTTTATAGAGACTATTCATTTCTGCCTCCATCTCGTCCAATGTGGCCGCCTTTTCGGGGTGTGGTGCAGAACAAAACAATACGGTCTTATCAACGCCTGCCTTGTCCATCATCTGTATCTGCTTTTCCGTTGGAAGCATAATATGCTCATGGCTATCAACTATCATCCTCTATCTTCCTTTCTTGCAAGTTTCTTCTGCGTGTTGCATAAATTAAAAATATTTAGCTATTTGTTCAAGAATCATTTCATATGCAGGTATATTTACATGCGTTCCGTCAAGTGTGAGATTTATATCCAATTGCCCATCTTGATTTACCAGATAGGGATATACATTTATGAATTGATACCCTCTCCTTGCAGATAATTCGCACAAATTTGAGTTCACAGCTTGAACTTTGTCATTTGTTTTTCCAATTTGCCAATCCTTATATATCTTTGAATCTTCGGATTCGTTGATAGGAAAGAGAGAAATAACGTGAATTTTGCAACAGGGAACATCCGAAACAATTTTGTCGCAAATTTCTATTACTCGATGGGAGATTGAACCCTCATCATTACCGATAATATGTGGCATAAAGTCATTTGTGCCTACTAGAAGAAATACTTTACTGGGCTCAAGAGGTATTACAATCTCTTTTAGTCTTGCCAAAACATCATAGGTACTGCTTCCCGCAATCCCTCGATTGTAGATAGTCTTGTCACCTTGATAAAGTTCGTCAATCGGAAAATTCTCAATCAGTGAATCCCCAACAAAAACGATTTGACCTTTGTTAACTATGGTGTTTAATTGAGAATACAAGGTGTTTTTGTCCTGCCCTAATTTTTTTATAAGCATGATTGCATTATTCCTTTCTTGAAGATTGTCTGCTATAATAAGAATACCAGTCCGTCAACAAGTGTACAAGAACGCACTTTTTTGATATGTGGTATCATTTTTGACACTAAGACTTGAAAGAGGTTTTTATATGGCAAAAACAATGGCAATTCCAGATCAGTGTCCAATGGATATTGGATTAAATATATTAAGCGGAAAATGGACATTAAGAATCCTCTGGCATCTGTCCAAGGGTGCCTGCCGTTTTAATAAACTCCAGCGATTATTAGGTAGCATTACAACTAAAACGCTTACCCAACAACTCAAAGATTTAGAAGAGCAAGGGATTGTAATCAGAACAGTCTATCCTGAAACTCCTGTCCGGGTTGAATATTCTTTAAGTGAGTTAGGCCAAAGCATCCAACCTGTTCTCAAAGCACTCTGTGATTGGGGAACAAATTACCAAGAAACGGTTTCCCAGCGCTCAGAGAAAACAAGCGGTTATGTGGTCTAAAATAATTTATAAGTTATCAGAAATTCACAATACCGGTTATCCAACTTTTTTCAATACGCTCATTGCAGCGGATATGACTGAGGAAGAAGCAGGATATAAATATTATTGTTACGCCAAATGGTAAAATTAAATTGTCTCTATATCCGAGCGAAGTTGAAATAAATAAAAACTTAGAAATTTTAAACAATCCTAAATTAACACTAGAATAAGAGGAAAAAGCTAATCAATTACTTATCCAACGAAGGTCAGAGCTTCAACCTATTGTTGATAGAGCGATAGAGTTATGGAATGACATTAACAAAAGCAAATAAAATCAGTTCAATTTATTGAATGTTCAATATCACACAAGCAGTTAGTCTACAAGATTGACTGCTTTTTCATGTCACGAAAAGAGGCTTTATGGCACTACTGAAATATAAAGAGAAGCGGTATTTCTGCTACTAAAGTAATTTGACTACAACGCCGAGGTGGAAATTATCAATCCTGTTGCCGATACTGTGGCGAATGTTACTTTTCGATGGCCACACCTGCACAACCAGCAGATACAAGACAATATATAATTTATAGAATTGGATTTGTATATTGACTTCCTTAGATAAAGAGAAGTATAATCGAAATTAGGTAGAACTAACTTTGTAAAAAAGGAGGACACAATATGAGAAATTTTGTAAAGAAGCATCCTGCTTTAGAAGATTCTTTGGACACAATATTAAGCCTTCTGGCAGGAAGTTTTGCGATGTTTGCTATTATAATTGTATGGATAAAAGAAGTTATTTCAAAGAATAAGGACAAATAGCAACTTTCAGTTTGTTTGTACCTTCATATTTAACATCACAAGCAGTTATTCTATATGATTAACTGCTTTTTTCGTACTACGAAATGGGCTTTATGGCACTACTGAAATCCATTTCTTTACAGGTACGTTCCTGTTTGTTTTCCAATCGGTACTTCCGCTACTAAACTTCGGACAGGTGCGTACCGATTGGAACAAATTTAGCTTGTTATTTCCTTTGTCTTCTCTGGATAAAATTTCTGAAACAATTCAAAATATCTTTGATATGCTACATCCATAAGAGGTGCTTGAAGGCTGGTCAGCGACCATATCATCAGTTCTTCCTCTTCCAGATAATAAGGTGATTTGGGGGAACGAATCCTGTTTCCATCGTAATAAGGTTTGCTTGGCTTCAGAATCTGTTCCATGTCTTTTACGGTTTTGGCTGTTTGAATCATTTCCGCTTTCTTAATAAAATATGTTTCTATCAAATCTGGAAGGAATCCCCTTTCCTGATAGAACCGTGCAAGTTTAAATAATTTCATTAAGTTCTGAAAACGCTGTTCCTGTATCTTTTCATCCTCATTTTCATCGAAAAGCAGTTTTGTGATCTGCTTTGCATATTCATATTCCAGCATCCGTTCATCCTCCATTCGTATACTAATTTGCTACCTTCTGTTCAACCAGTGCTCCATGTACCAGATAGCGGGTATTTTTGCTTGTACTGGTACAGGTAGATAAGGTCACAATTCGTTTACTGGTCATGTTGATATTGGTCATCTCATAATCTGCATTGGATCTGATTTTCTCTAAAAACACCGGAAAGTCTGACTCTGACGGAAAGTCATATGTATATGCTATTCCGTTCGTGTAACCGGTATAGGCAGAAACAATCTGGTAAACCAGAACCGTTCCATTTGGCACATAAATATAGAAATATGGATGTTCCTGATAAAAGGCCTGATCCTGATAAGCATCCAGGTTTGCGAACATGGTTCCGTCTTTCATATTGTGACCGTATAGGATGGTGTTTTGGCTGGTAAAATCCGGGGCATTATGATAGTCCATAAAGACGCTGCCGCTGATGGCATATTCTTTCGTTGGCAGGTGGGACAGGTAATAGCTGTTGTCCATTCCCTGAACCAGTGGATAACTGATCCCGGTTCCAGGCAGATCAATCCAGCCAATTACATCCGGATACTGCATAAGTAATCCATCCCAGTCAATCGATAGCAAATGTTCCTCTTCCACAGACTCTCCTGGCTGTGTCTCATCTTCCGTATCCTTTTGATCCTCTACATAATCCTGATTGATTTTCTCATAGGCATCCCTGCCCTTTTTATGCTCTTGCTGATCCTCATACAGATGGAAGAGCGCAAAACAAAGTACCATAAACGGCAGTACAAATGCAATTCCTGCCACTACTATTTTTCGTAATTTCATAATTCCTATTCTCCTCTTTTAAAAAGGCCAGGTATAAACCCGGCCTATCATCTTAAGTGTTTTTCATTTCCTTTTTTGTTCGTACCAGTAGTCATCAATCCCCTTGATGTTTCCGTTCCATATTCCGTTTTCTCCCAGATCCCAGACTTCTCGTTGACAGGAAATGTTCTGTTCCCTGCAGATTTCATACAGATGCATACATCCTTTTTGAATCGCATCCCGCTTCTTTTCCAGTCTGGGGCAGGTCATTTCGTATAAGGCCTTTCGTACCTCTGGCGTGCATCTACGATAATTTGCAAAGGTCTGACAGGTTAGATTATCCTTGCAATCGCCACATACTTCCGGCTTCACCATAACGGACATAAGTTTATCCATATCATAGGCTTCTTTCACAGCCTGAAGATGCCGCTGCTTTAGTTTTTTCAGTTCTGGAATCAAATTCTTATACTGCGTGACTCCTGCATTACATAGATAAGTTTCTCCTGTCAAATAATGGGCAATGGTTCCTTTCAGACCGCCTTCAGTAACATGGAGCACCTTCGCATCCGGATCGCCGATAAAATGTACAGGACTTCCAGAGCTGACTCCCATCTGTTGATTCACGCTGGACAGCCAGATATATTTTTGACCATCTTTCGGGCGATCCAGACGGATCTGCATCCCGCAAAGGTTCCCTTCTACGGAAAAATAGGGAATGAGTATCCCGGAAGCCTTACTGGAAAAGCGGATACTCCAGGTTCCATCTTTCTTCTGATAGAATCCAGGAACTCCTTTGATTGCGTATCCGCCTTCTTTCAGACGACTAATCAGCTGCGGTATCCCAAAGACCGGGGTACTTCGATATTTCTGCTCTTCAATCTGTGTCAATGTCAAACCACGTTTCATCAGATCCTCCTGATGCTTTTCTGATAAAGTGAGCATGGACAATAATTTGTGATAGGTCCGGCTGATCTGTTCAATGGGTGCAAGATTGGAATTTTGAAATTCTGGTTCCGACTCTGCTACTTTTGGGGGCTGTTTGTATTGTGGTGCTTCTGTTCCCAGGTGCAGGCTGCTTAAAATTTCCTCATATGCCTCCCGGTTAGTCAGGTTGTAATAGTTTCCATATAAGGCAAGCATACCGCCGTGCTCTCCGCAGTAGTTGCAGCGGAACACGTTCTTTTTTGTGTTGATATTTAATTTCCCTTTTTTATGATTACAGAACGGACAGTCACAATCCCAGTTCTCCGGGTGTCTTCGTCTCACGTGGATTCCCATAATCTGGACTACATCAGTTATGGCAAATGGATAGTTCTCCAATTGATAGCTCACTTCTGCTGCTCCCTTCTACACCGGCTCCCAAGAAGGAAGCCAGTGTTTTTTATCTTTGTTCAGGCTGCAGCCTTCTGAAGCAGAACCTGCGCTGCTGCTCGAATCAGATTGTCCTTTCCTTTGTAGGAATGCAGATACCATTCCAGCGTCGATGGGTTTTCCATGGCGATCTGTCCCATAGTTTTGTTTGCATGGACTCCATTTCCACCGATTACAACCGCTTTGGCCTCTTCATAGGTTATTTGCCCTGCCAGTTCTTCAACCGGCCGCGTATGGTCAATTGGGGGCTTCTGAGCGATTGGCTGAGAGGATGCTGGAGGCACAGGCTGAGACGGCGGCATCCCCTGGATACCTGTATTCTGTCCGTAAGCCGTCTGTGCATACATCTGATTCTGCTGCATCTGTGCGCCCACTGGCGGCATCATGCCTGCAGCACTCTGCATATATCCGCTTTCTTGTACTCCTGCTTGCCCCTGCATAAGTGGCTGCTCCTGAAAAGCCTGTCCGGTTTGTGTTCCTGCCATGCCTGACGGAACCGGAAATCCGGCATCGACCTGCACCGGGTCACTTTCTTCCCCTTCTACAAATTGGATACCAAATCCAGCATCTGCTAATGCACGTCCAGTAGCTGCGGTTTCCGCAAGTTCTAAGAACTTATTGCCAAACTTCGGATCGTCCGTATAAAATTTTTGGGCAAGTGCACTGGCTATGTAGCTATCCTCCGGATCATTCTTATCCAGATAAACCCTTGCTTCTACGATGGCCATATTATCTTTTAATGCCATGATTTTCTTTACGATTTTTCCAGTGGGATGGCAGAGACGAAACCAGAGTTTTCTGTATTTCACATCAAGATATGCCTGGTCGCCCCGCTCCTCATCCGTTATGATCCGTAACAGATCAAGTGGATTGAAGCCCTCTATCTTATTTAAGTTTGCAACTGTTTCTGAACGATTAAATAATAATTCACTCATGTGTTTGTTCCCCTTTCTGTGGACAGGCGGAACTCCCTATATAAAGGAATGTACCGCCATATTGTATTTCCAAAATTTTTTATTAAATTACAAGTTTTAACTGCCCATATGCTCCTGGCTGCATCGTTCCTGTTCGTATCTGGTATCGGCTGCAGATTTTCTCCGCTAATGCCGTGTTTCGCTTTCCACTGTCATCGGTATGAATGGCCTGATAGAGTGCAGCCTTTTCTCCGACAATAATGAGCTTTACCTTTGCCCTGGTAATGGCAGTATAAAGAATGTTTCGTTTTAACATTCCATAAAACCCTCGAATCCATGGCAGGATGACCACCGGGTACTCTGATCCCTGTGACTTATGAACTGTAGTCGCATACGCAAGCTCCACATTCTCCATCTGTTCCTCACCATAAGTTACCTGACGATTCTCAGAAAAGAGCAGGCCTGCTTTGCCTTCCCCTTCTTCATCCAGATAAAAGTTCTGTATGCATCCAATATCACCATTGCTTACCAGCTCCGTATTTTTGTTCTGCAGCACTTTATCACCGGGCCGAAATACATTTCCCTGGATTGTCATCTCTGTCATACCACTGATCTGCGGATTTACAATCTCCCGCAGTGTATCATTCAGGGAATTTACACTGGCGGCTCCTCTGACCCGGTAGGGTGTCAGAACCTGAACGGAATCCACATCATACTGCTGTAATTCTCTGGCATAAACCCGCCGGACAATCCTGGCAGTTTCTTCTGCTCCTTTGGCCTCCAGAAATTCAAAGTCATCTCCATAATCCAGTTTTGCCACATTCTCCTTGATACGCTTTGCGTTTTTCGGAATCCGGCTTTCGATTCCCTGACGATAGACCAGATTTAACGTGACAACTGGTATGAGTCCGCTTTTGATAAGCTGGCGAAAGACATCTCCTGCTCCCACACTTGGAAGCTGATCCACATCTCCAATTAGAACCATCCGTACACCTAATGGAAGATGCCGAAAGAATTCATACCCCAGATTCATATCAATCATGGAACACTCATCCAGATTAAAAAACTTCGCATCCAGATATTCAAATTCTGTGTAACTTTCTGCATTTCCTACCAGGCCGAGTGCCATGTGCATTGTGGAGGCATTCTCCTCTCCCGTGCTTTCTACCATTCTTCTGGCAGCCCTGCCCGTCGGAGCCATTAGCTGCACCTCATTCGTTTCCAGATGCTTATATACATATAGAATAACCTTTAATACGGTTGTCTTTCCGGTTCCAGGGCCTCCAGTAATAATGCTGATTGGATGTAAGAACACCATTCGCACTGCCTGGCACTGGGTTTCTGATAACTCAATTCCCAGTTCCTGCTGTGCCTTCTGTAAAAGTGCCTCAATGTCATAGGACGGCATCTGATCTAATAAATGATCCACCACCATATCCGCTGTCTGGGATTCCTTGTCGTAAAAGGACGTTTCATAAATCCGGTTTTGTTCCACCACGATGCTCTTTTGCATGACCAGGCGATAGAGAATATCCTGCACCTGGCGTTCGCCTACTGCGGGCTGCGGCAGGTTTTGATTTAGTGTTTCTAATACTTTCGATGCCAGGATATCCTGTTCCAGATATAAGTGTCCCTCCTTTGATGTCTCCTTTAAAACATAAGCAATGCACCCGGATATCCGCATGGGGTCCTGAAGGCTGGCACCATATTGTCTGGCAATCTGATCCACTGTAAGAAACCCAAATCCCTTAACTGCGCAAAGCCGGTAAGGTCTGTGCCGGATAATATCTGGTGCTTCTGAGCCAAATTCCAGAAGAATCTTCTGCACCTTTTTGGGTGAAACCTTATAGGGTGCCAAAAATGTCATCAGCTCCCTAAACGTTTTATTCTTCCCGAAAGCATCCACAATTTCCTGAAGCTTGCGCTCATTGATACCGCGGACTTTTAAAAGCTGCTGTGGGTCTTTTTCCATGACTTCCAGTGTCTCCATTCCAAAATAAGAAAAGATTGTCTCTGCTGTTTTCGGTCCGATGCCTTTTAGGGCACCAGAGGACAAATAGCCGACAATCCCTTCCCTGGTTCTTGGAATTACTTCCATAAAGCTTTCTACTTCAAACTGCTGTCCATGTTGTGAGTTTGTAATCCATTTTCCCACCATCTCTACTTCCAGGCATTCCTCGAAGGGAAACCCATAGCCAATGGCAACAAATTCAATCTCTTTCCCATCGTCCCGGCACCTTGCCTTTTGGGGAACAGTCTGGTCGGCAGTCGTAAAAACCGCAATACAGTAATCGCTCTCCTCATTCCGGTATATCTTTTTTTTGAATCTGCTTCTCACTGCTTTCGCTCCCTTCCTTCATAATCATCAGCTTGCAGGTATCCTCATTATTGCAACAGTAAACAGGTGTCCCCCGTTCAAAGGCATACCGGATTTCTCCAGTCATCCCCTCACTGATGGTGTCTCCACAAACAATCAGGATATCGCACAGTTTCAATAACTCCAGACCAAAGGATAGGGCGAGCGCCCGCTCCTCTGGATCATGGTCATTTAAAAGCTCTGGCAGATAGGCATGAGGTGCATAGGTAGAAAATCCATACCTTTCACGAATTTTTCTCATGTGTTCTCTTGCCCGCAGCATATTCCGTATCATCTCTGGCCTTGTAGCAGCGGAAAGTGGAGAGCAGATATATGCTTTCAACTTTCTTTGCATTATGCAGCCTCCTTTTTCACACGGAAGGTACGGCTTACAGATTCTGAAATGACATCTTCATACACATCCGGATACATGTTTTCCAGTTTCGTGATATTCTCCTTCTTAACCGATTTTCGGACGGTTGGATTATAGGTAATCTGATAGCGTTCATCACCATTTATCAAAACTGCCTGACACGCTTCTCCCAGCTGTTCCACAAAAGGAATGCTAAGTGTTTTCTGTTCTTTTTCAATCTCTCGCTTTTTTGCATCCAGCTGTGACTTTTCTTCTGCAAGCTGTAGATACCGCTCCATCTGATCCTTTGCATCCTGGGTAATGGTAACTGGCGGTAACAGCTTATTTGGATCACCGGTATGTTTTCGAATACTTTCCAGTACCAGATCCGGCTCTTCCTCGTAAGGCGGTTCCACCTTTGCCTGTATATAATTTTCCCAAAACGCTTTTTCAGCAAGAATAAGTTCCTGTTCTTTGTCCAGATCCCGTTCAATCTTATGAATAAAATATTCCGCATCGTTGTTTCCATACAGGCACGCAATATAGCATACATCCAGATTCATTACTGCCATGTAATGTCTGCACTGCCATTCATAATTGATTGGTACCTGATTATCCTTCCACTTGAACTGGCTGTTATAGTTGCAGGTCTTACACTCTAAGAGTCCCTTGGTTCCATCTGAAAAGTGAATTACAAAATCCACATCTGCCTTCATAAATTGGAAGAATGGATGCTGGTACATCATTTTATCCGGATATACAGGTAGCCCTGTTTTCTTAGAAAAAATAATTGCAACCAGATCTTCCAGTCGGTTTCCTACTTCCTTTGCAACCCAGTTTTCTTCCTCTTCCTGACGCTGCAGGGGTTTGATGTCTAATTTGTCATAGTAAAGATCGCGCTTTGTGGCAAAAGGAGAAACACCCATCACAATGGATGACTCACTTCCACCAATTCCAAACTTTCTGGTCTTTAGCCATTTGGAACGTGACATATCCTTCGTATCCGCAAATACCTGCGGCTGATAACTTAAATTCAATGTACTTGCTGTCATAATCTGCTCCTTCCTACCATGAAACGGTGCCAAACAGAT
>JAQVCP010000058.1 GCA_028689735.1 Hespellia sp.
GGGCAAAGGTGGAAAAGGATGGTTTTGGAGTCAATATCATGCCTGAGGATGCAGATATACTGATGAACGCAATTACCAATCTTTACGAAGATAAAGAAAGCTGCAAAATCATGGGAGAAAAGGCAAGGAAGATTGCGGAGGAGCAGTTTGACCGCCCGAAGTCTTATCAGAAGATTGAACAGTTGATCAGAAGACTGATTGATGAAAACGAAAAATAAGAAATCAGGAGAGAGACTATGAGTAGTACAATGGAAAAAGCGCAGCCATTCTTCAGTATTGTAATGCCAGCTTATGGGGTGGAACAATACATTGAAAAATCAATAAAGAGTATACAGAAGCAGACTTTTTCTGACTGGGAATTGATTGTGGTAGATGACTGCACCAAAGATATGAGTGCCAAGATCGCCCAAAAGATTGCGGATGGTGATTCCAGAATCCAGGTATTGCATCTGGAAGAGAATATGGGACTTAGTATGGCACGCAATCAGGGAATGAAACTGGCAACAGGCAACTATGTCTGGTTCCCCGACTCTGACGATTATGTGGATTCCGATTTGCTGCAGAATGTATTTGACTCTCTGAAAGAAAGTCTGGCACAGATTGTGGTATTTGGATTACAGGAAGAATATTTTGATAAGAAGGGTAAGTTTTCTTATGCACATGAGATTCGGCCGCAAAGACATCTCTATCGTAATGCCAAAGACCTGAGACAGAATATCATCCATCTGGAACAGCAGACACTATATGGATATGCATGGAATAAAATTTATGATCTGAATTATCTGAAACAGAAAAAATTCCAATTTGAGAAAGTGACACTGATTGAAGACATCGTATTTAACATTGGATACTGTATGGACATAACCAGCATGAATCTTCTTGACATTGCGCCATATCATTATGCAAAGCGCAATATGGAAGGAAGTCTTACGAATAAGTTTGTCCCGGATTATTATAAATTACATAGAAGACGGATTGCATTATTACTGGATCAGTTTCAATATTGGGATATGGATACAGAAGATATCAGAAGAGTACTTGGAAGTCTTTATGGGAGATACATATTTTCAGCATTGATGCGTAATTGCGACCCGAGAGCTGGGATGACACATCAGGAACGTTATATCTGGACCAGGAGGCTCTTTGATGAAGGGCTGTTCAATACATTAATTCCGTGCAGCAAGGCAGAAGACAGCAAGCCCCTTGCCATCCTGCTGCTATTGCTGAAATGGAAAAGAAGCATGTTGTGTCTGATAATGGGACGATTGATTTATATTGTTCAGATGAAACTTAAAACGATATTTACTAAAGTCAGATCAGGAAGATAGAAATAAATTGGGGAGATAGAATTAATATGAGAGAATTACATGCGAAAGAAAATTGGATGGACTGGCTTGCCAGTATCTGCAAATTGGGATATCTTTTTCTGGGTCTTAGTACCTTTACCTCAGTTTTATACGATTCTGTAATACAGGCTATCTTAATTCGCCTGGTTCTGGTGCTGGGAACTATTTGCATTCTGGTACGAGTTGTATTTTGGGAAAAATATATAAAAATGCCGGGGTGGACGCTTCTCGCCGTATTCTGTGTAAGCTTTGCTGTTTCGACCATAGCGAATGCACAATATGGCGGAGTGACAGAAAATGGAAAATGGCTGATATGGACAGGAATACAGTTCTTTTTGCTCTATGTTTGTGATACCAAAAGGGACACTGCATATTATAAAAAAGAATTTCATTTATTTGCAAATGTGATGATTCTCTATAGTTTCGCGGCATCGGTAATCAGTCTGCAATATCTGATAAAAAGACATCTGAATGTCTGGGAGACTGCGGATAGAGAGATTCTTGTGACCGGATTTCAGAACGGCAGGCTGTGGGGAGTCTACACAGATCCGAATTATGGTGCAGTGTTTGCGGTAATTACAATTGTGCTTGCACTATTTTATGTTGTAAAAATGAAAAGCTGGCTCAAGCTTCCCTATATATTTTCTGCAATCGTCAATCTGGTTTTTCTGATCTTTACAGACTCAAGAACTGGAGAGATTGCCTTTGCCTGTTCCGTGGGCTTCTTCTTATTTGCAGTAGTGAGCAAAAAGATTTCCAGGAAGAAGATTGTCATCAAAGGAGCGGTTCTTCTTCTGTGCATCGGCTGTATGGCGATTCTTGCATTCGGTGGAATGCATTTGGCGAAAAAACAGTATAATGCAAAACTTCAGCCGATATTTGCAAAAATGTATCCAAAAGAAATGTCCAATGCTGTTGTTCCCCCAAAATCAACTGTTGGCAGGCAAGCTGAAATCTCAAAGGATGTTACGAACGGACGGTTTGCTATTTGGGAGAGCGGAATGCAAGTATGGAAGACAAGCCCGCTTGTGGGAACGGGGTATACAACGTTTGTAAATTATACGAAGAAGCATTTGCCACAGACCTATGTAGTGAATAATTCACAGAGTCCTTATACCAGTCTGCACAATGCATTTTTGAATGTTCTGGTCTATCAGGGGCTGATTGGTGCGGTGATTCTGGCTGCGTTCATCATTTACATTGTGAAACTTCTTTGGCGGCTGATATGGAATGATGAGGATGAACAATATCTGATGAACATGACGATGACAGCAGCAGTTGGTGCCGTCTTTGTTGCAATGCTGTTTCTTTTGGAAGGATTGTATACGAATTCACCGGCAGCGTTTGTACTGTGGACATTTCTTGGTCTTCTCATGCAGTACAGAGTCAGAGCGAAGAAAAATGAGACAGATCAGATGAATGAAAAGTCTCAGTCAAGTGAGAAGAAAATAGAGCAATACCATACTGCGAAAGAATAGGAACAGAAAAGTATGAAAAAGATATTAGTTGGGTTTATCGTGGATGGACATGGCGGCGGAATCGACCGCTATCTGTTGAACTTCCTGCAGAAAGTATCAGGGGACGATGCCTCAGTAGATTTTCTGACGAACGAAGTGAACAGAGAGCTTAAGGAAGAACTTCATAATTATCATGCAGGTCTCTATGCCATCAAGAATCTAAAGCATCCAATTGCACAGTACCGTCAGGTCAAGGCACTGATTCTTGCGAAGAAGTACGATATGGTCTACCTGAACATATCGACAGCCATTGACTGCATTGCAGCGAAAGCCGCATACGACTGTAAAGTCCCGAGAAGATTGATTCACAGCCATTCTTCTGGAAACGATATTGCAAACCCAATCAAACGTGGGGGATATGACACGGTTCATCGAATCTGTAAAATGAGGCTCTACCGCTGGGGGAATGAATTCTACGGATGCTCCAAAGCCGCCGGATACTGGCTTTTCCCAAAAAAGATTGTCAATTCACAACAATTCCATATGATTTATAATGGAGTGGATCAGGAGCGCTTCTGTTTCAATCCATTGGTGCGCAAGGATATGAGAGAGAGAATGGGAATTGCAGAGAAATTGGTGATTGGTAATATCAGCGGGTTTGTCTATCAGAAGAATCATGACTATCTGCTGGATATCTTCAGTGAAATCCATAAACGGGAAGAAAACGCAGTACTTCTTCTCATAGGACAGGGTGAGGGGATGGAGTCCATGAAAGTGAAAGCCAAAACCCTCGGTATAAAAAAGGATGTGCTTTTTCTGGGATGGCGAAAGGATACAGCGCAGCTCCTGCAGGCTATGGATGTCTTTTTACTTCCGTCCAGATTTGAGGGGCTCCCAATTGCAGGCATCGAAGCTCAGGCATCCGGTCTGCTGTGCGTCATGAGTGACAGTATTACCCAGGAAGCGAAGATTAGCGAGGCATGCTATTTTCTGCCAGCCAGGGGTGCGAAGAAGCAGTGGGCAGATTTTGTGATAAGACATAAAAATTATAACAGAGAAGAGACTGTCTTTCTGGAGGAGAGCAAGCGTTATAGCCAGGATTATCAGAACAGGCAGTTTGAGGAGATTGTAAATGGCTAAGGTAAGCGTAATCATACCAATTTATAAGGTAGAAGCCTATCTGGAAAAATGTATAGAGAGTGTTCTGGCGCAGACAGAGACCGATTGGGAGATGATTCTGGTGGACGATGGCTCACCGGATCACAGTGGGGCAATCTGTGATGCTTATGCAGCGAAAGATATGCGGATTCAGGTGATTCATAAGCAAAATGGGGGGTTGAGTGATGCAAGAAATACAGGGATTGAAAAGGCCACAGGGACGTATCTGTTTTTTCTGGATTCAGATGACCATATTCATCCAAGACTGCTTGAAAGGACGATAGACGCTGCGGAACAGACAAGAAGCGATCTTGTCATTTTTGACATTGTATCGGTGGAAAGTGAGACGGGCCGACAGGATGTGATGGAAGAGAGACTTCCGAGAAATCAGATCATGTCACTGAAAGAACAGCCGGAACTGCTGTTTGCTAATCCTTCTGCATGTAACAAGCTGTTTCGCAGAGCATTCTGGTCAGCATCCGGAGTTCATTTTCCCGTGGGACGTCATTATGAGGACCTTGCAACGATCCCGAAGCTGTATGGCATGTCTGACCGCATTCTCTACCTGGGCGGCGAGCCTTTGTACTATTATATGATGCGGGAAGGTTCCATTATGCATGGAAAACAATATCAGAAGAACTTTGAAGACAGAACCAGAGCACTGGATGACCTTGCGACTTACTACAAAGAAAAGAAGCTGTATGAGCAGTGTCAGCAGGAGTTGGCGTTTCTGACTTTTGAAAATGGATACTTTATCCCATCCAAGGAAATTGTATTGGGAGACAAGGAAAGCCCTTATCTGCAGGCGTTTCGTACCTACATCTATGAACGATATCCGGAGATAGAAAAGAATCCATATATTAAAGGAATGTCGAAAAAAGACAGAATCCTATATCAGCTGCTTCGGAGAAAACAGTATGATGCAATGATTCTGTTGTCAAAGCTTCGGAAATGTGCGGATAAATTAAAACAGTAACGAAAAAGTATGTCGGGAGGACAATATGAAAAAAATACTTACGGTCACAATTCCATCATATAATGTGGAGCAGTATCTGAACCAGACTTTAGATTCATTTATCGAGGAATCCATTATGGAGGATATTGAAGTCCTGATTGTGGATGATGGGTCCAAAGATACTACAGCGGCAATTGGCAGAGAATACGAGAGCAGATATCCGGGAACTTTTCGTGTGATATCCAAGGAAAATGGAGGTCACGGTTCTACAATCAACCGGGGCGCAGCCGAGGCATCTGGCACCTACTTTAAAGTAGTTGACGGTGATGACTGGGTCAATACAAAAGACTTTGCAGCGCTGGTGCAAGCTTTAAAAACATGCGATGCGGACTATGTCCTGACCAATTACTACGAGGTCAATGATCAGACCGGAGAGCTGACAGAAAAAGAATTCAAACGCCTGAAAAAGGGTGAGATGCCCCCAAATGTATATCTGAGTTTTGAAGAAGTTGCCGCAAAAATGCAGATTCCCATGCATGCACTGGTCATTAAGACAAGCATCCTGAAAGACAACCAGATTCGTCTGGATGAACACTGTTTTTATGTGGATGTGGAATATGTGCTTTATCCTATCCCATATGTGGAAAAGATTGCATATTTTGATCTTTATGTGTACATGTATCGTCTGGCTGTGACAACACAAAGTGTCAGCATTCAGGGCTTTCAGAAACACATACAGAATCATATCGATGTCATTTACCATCTCACAGAATTTTTTGAGAAATATGCAGCGACCGGTGTCGATCCTGTGAAAGCATCCTATATTGGGAAGCGGATTGCGCAGATGGTCGGAGATCAGGTCACCATCTTCATGAGCTATGGTGCGGGCAGCAAATGGGCAAAAGAAGAGTTTATCATGTTCGACCAGAAGTTGAAGGGAATCAGCAGCAAAATCTATGAACTGTCAGGGGAAGAGAGCGGAGCACTGAGAATGCTTCGAAAGACCGGGTTTATGGGGTACGGGCTGATTGTAAAGGCTAGTATGAAGCGGAACAATGTGGAGTAAGGATGGCGAAGATGAGAATAAGATCTGTAAAATTTAACTTTATTATGAATTTCATATTGACGGCATCTTCTATTATATTTCCACTCATTACGTTCCCGTATATTTCCAGGGTATTGTTGGTGGAAGGAAGTGGAAAAGTAGCGTTTGCTTCGTCGGTACTGACCTATTTTATAACATTTTCATCCCTTGGAATTCCTACCTATGGAATCAGGGCCTGTGCCAAGGTGAGGGACGATAAAGAAAAGTTGTCGATGACAGTGCAGGAGCTGCTGATCGTGAATCTAGTGACAACCGGACTTGCGTATTTGATTTTCGTTATATTGCTTGCAGTGGTTCCGAAGTTTGCGGCAGAACGTACCTTGCTTCTGGTCACCAGTACAGGAATGCTTTTAAATACAGTCGGCGTGAACTGGCTGTATAGTGCTCTGGAGCAATATGCCTATATTACGACCAGATCAATCATCTTTAAATTTATTGGATTGATTCTGATGTTCGCGTTTGTGAAAAGCCCAAAAGATTACATCATTTATGGAGGAATCTATATCATCGGGAGTTACGGGTCATTGCTGCTCAATTTTCTTCGTCTTGGCAAGGTAGTTTCATTAAAGAAGACTGGGAAATATGATTTTAAGAGACACATAAGACCGGTCGCTGTTTTCTTTGGAATGTCAGCGGCCAGCAGCATCTATCTGAATCTGGATACAGTCATGCTTGGCTTTATGAAAGGTGATGTAGAAGTAGGATATTATAATGCAGGAGTAAAAGTAAAGACTGTGCTGGTTTCGTTAGTAACGTCTCTTGGAACCGTTCTTCTCCCGAGATTATCCTATTATGTTCAAAACGAAGACAAAGAGGCATTCTATAGGACCATAGGAAAGGCGTTCCAGTTCGTATTCGTGCTTGCACTTTCTGTGACAGTATACTTTGCAATATTTGCAGAAGAGTCGATTCTGATTCTGGCAGGAAAAGAATTTGGTGGTTCCGTACTTCCTATGATTATACTTATGCCAACTGTTCTATGCATCGGGCTTACCAACGTAATGGGAATCCAGATGCTTACACCAATGGGAAAAGAATATCTGGTGCTGAAATCTATTGTCTATGGTGCAATTGTTGATTTTTTTCTGAACTTATTGATTATTCCAAGGTTTGGAGCTTCAGGTGCAGCACTATCAACGACAATCGCGGAAGCAGTAGTCTTGGTTGTACAATGCGTATATTTAAGAGGAATTCTCGGAAAAGTATTGCAAAATGTAAAATTTGGCAGGATTCTGTTCAGTATTGGCTGTGGAACGGTGGCTGCTTGTGTGGTAAAATTGTATGTAGATTTATCGCCATTTTTCGTCATGGTGGTTTCGGTAATGGCTTTTTATTTGATTTATGGTGGCGCTCTGGTTCTTCTGAAGGAACCATTTGCATTGAGTATGCTGGAAATGGGAAAGAATATCTTGCATAGGAGAAGAGGGGAACAGTAATGTACAAAAGTAATAAAAAGGGATGGTTAAAACATCTTGATTTTATTGTGATAGATGTGATATGTCTGCAAATCGCATATTGTATTGCTTTTATGGTACGACATGGGTGGTACCTTCCCTACAGTGTGGAAATTTATCTCGACATGACTTTTATCATGATTTTTGTACAGATCTGTACCATGTTTTTTCTTGATAATTATAAAGATATCATTCGCAGAGGGTATTATGAAGAGTTCAAAGCAATCTTTGTTCAGATATCTGTGACAGTGATGATCTCCTTCAGTTGTATGTTCTTCATGAAATCATCACGTGAATACTCGCGTGCGGTATTTTTGCGGATGTGGGTGATTAGCATTGTGGTGATGTATGCTGCTCATTTGCTTCGGAAAACATATGTGAGAAAAAGATTGTCGGATACCAATAACCTTCGCACAATCATTCTGGTAACAGAATCAGAGCTGGTAGAAGATACCGTCCGCACAATCAGACAGTCGACCTATAAAGATTACTACTTTGCGGGGATCATCCTTTTGGATCAGGATAAGAACCACGTGTCAGAATGGGAAGGAATTGCCTGTGTAGCAGATAAGGAGAATGCGCTGACTTATCTGAAAAATCATCATGTTGATGAAGTGTTTATTCATTCCGAGTGTGTAGGATTGACGGAATCGATTCTTGCAGGATGCGAAGAAATGGGAATCACGATTCATCAGGTATTGGCGAAGATGGGGGGAGCAGAATCTACCAGAATCGTAGAGCAGTTTGCTGGATATGCAGTGGTGACGTCCACATTGAAGATGGCAACGCCGAGACAGTTGTTCTTAAAAAGGGCGTTGGATATAGTTGGAGGGATTGTTGGCATCGTATTTACAGCAATTCTGACAATTGTGCTCGGACCAATTATCTATATCCAGAGTCCGGGCCCGATTTTCTTTTCTCAGAAGCGTGTGGGGAAGAATGGAAAGATATTTAATATCTACAAATTCCGTTCGATGTATCCGGATGCAGAGGAACGGAAGAAAGAGCTGATGAAGCACAATAAGATGCAGGGGCTGATGTTCAAGATGGATGATGATCCAAGAATTATACCAATTGGACATTTTATCAGGAAAACTTCTTTGGACGAATTCCCACAGTTTTTGAATGTGTTGAGGGGAGACATGAGTCTGGTGGGAACCAGACCCCCGACAGTAGACGAATACGAACAGTATGAGATGCATCATAAGGCACGTCTTGCGGTAAAGCCGGGGCTTACTGGAATGTGGCAGATTAGCGGCAGAAGTGATATTGTGGATTTTGAGGAAGTTGTCGCATTGGACGCGAAGTATATAAGGGAATGGAGTATTGGATTGGATCTGAAGATACTGTGTCAGACAATACTTGTAGTTTTAAAAGGGAGAGGATCAGTGTAGATGAAGCAGCATGTGTTTATTATAGGTTCAAAAGGGATACCGGCACAATATGGAGGATTTGAATCGTTTCTGGAAAAGTTGACGGAATATAGAAAAAGTGAGGATATTTGTTACCATATCTCGAGACGAGTTGTGGATATAGAGACAGAATTGGATGAAAAAAAAAGTTTTATGTATCATGGGGCGAGATGCTTTAATGTTAAGGCGCTTCCGATTGGACCGGCAAAAGCAATTTCTTACGATATTCAATCACTGCAGCATTGTCTGGCATATATTAAAACGAAAAAGATTTCGCATCCCATTGTGTATATTCTGGCATGCAGAATCGGACCAGTGATGGCTGGATTCAAACACCAGATTGAAAAACTCGGTGGAACATTGTATGTGAATCCGGATGGACATGAGTGGAAGCGTGGAAAATGGAGTGCCCCTGTCAGAAGATATTGGAAAATCTCAGAACGATTGATGGTCAAAGAAGCCGATCTTCTTATTTGTGACAGTAAGAGTATTGAAAAGTATATACAGAGCGATTATGAGAAATACCATCCAAAGACAACATTTATTGCCTATGGAGCAGAAACCTGCCCATCGAAGCTTGCGGATAACTCTGATGAGTTTACGCAGTGGTGTGAGAAGAATCAGATCAGAGCAGGGGAATACTATCTTGTAGTTGGAAGATTTGTGCCGGAGAATAATTATGAGACGATGATAACAGAGTTCATAAAATCTGACACGAAAAAGGATTTTGTTCTGGTTACAGGTGTGGACAATGAAAAGTTTATGGAACAGCTGCAGGAAAAAACGGCATTTCGTTCTGATAAACGGATTAAATTTGTTGGAACTGTATATAATCAGGAACTTCTCAAAAAGATTCGGGAGCAGGCATTTGGATATTTTCATGGCCATGAGGTAGGAGGAACCAACCCCAGTCTTTTAGAAGCACTGGGAACCACGAGACTGAATCTTTTACTGGATGTAGGGTTCAACAGAGAAGTGGGGGAAGACGGAGCACTTTACTGGACAAAAGAGCCTGGGAATCTGGCAAATCTGATCCATCAAGCAGATAATATGGCAATAGAGGATATGAATCGTCTTGAGAAACTTGCGAAGGAAAGAATTGAGAAGTGGTACAGCTGGGAATATATTGTAGCAGAATATGAGAATGTATTTTTGAGAGGGAAAGAGAAATAGATGCAGATAGAAAAGAAAATAACAAGAGAGATGGCGAATAGAATCTTCGAGGTAGCTTATCTTGTGATGCTGGCAATGTATACGGGATTCTATTTCCTCAATACGACAACATTTGAAATGACATGGTCTACATACTTTTATTCCAATATGCGTATTGGATTGCTTTTGATTATTTTTGCCAGAGCATCATTGGCGGAGGAATACAAATTAAAAGAAATTGCGGGATGTATTCTGGTCGCATTGGTTTTGTTGGTCGCATGGGAGCATAATGGATTTGATGAGTTAAGAGATATTGTCCTTTTGCTGGTTGGTGCGAAGGACATTTCATATAAAAAAATTCTAAAAGTCTATGTGGGTGTCGTTTTTGTGCTTCTTTCTTATACGATGATATCAGCCTTAACCGGTCGGATAGATAATCTGATTTTTCGCCAGGACGGAAGAAGAGCCAGAATTGCTTTTGGAATAGGTTATCCGACAGATTTTTCGGCATATATTTTCTATATGGTTCTTGCAGTCTGCTGTCTGAGAAAAGAAAAGATTCGATATATTGAAATTGGAATGATTGTGTTATTGGGGATATTTGTTTATATGTTCTGTGATGCCAGATTGAATACCATATGTCTTATACTGGTGGCAGGTGTAATGTTTTATCACAAACTGCGTTGCAGCAACGCGGAAAAACGAGGAGAAGAGTATGAAATGAATGCTATATTCTCCATGTTACTTGCGTTATCAGCTACGATATTTGCATTCATAATGATCGGTCTGTCTATGCTGTATTCGACGGACAATAAATTCCTACTTCTGGCAGATCGTGTATTGAATAATCGGTTGAGGCTTGGAAAAAAAGGAATAGACTTGTATGGATTTAGCATCTTTGGACAGCAGATTCCAATGATTGGAAATGGAGGTTCAACAAAGCAGCCTAAGAATTATTTCTTTTTGGACAGTTCATATCTTTCCGCTTCATTGAGGTTTGGAATATTGGCTTTTGGTGCGCTTTTATTGATCCTTCTGGTTATTGCATTTCGCGCAAGAGAAAAAAAGAAATGGACATTATTGTGGATGGTTGCACTGATGTCTTTACAGTGTGTGGTAGAACATCATATGACAGATGTCTCATATTGTGTAATGCTGTATCTCTTTGCATCAGATATGACAGAAGTATGCCGGACAAAGGGGACGATAAAGTGGTTTAGGAGAAAAAAATATGCAAAAGATAATGCGCTCAATTAAGAAAATACTAAAACAGAATCCAATCATAATAGGTTGCTTCTTTATTCTTGTTTTGATGGGACTTCTTTGTCTGAATCGGTTCTGGTCCAGTATAACGAATGAAGAGTCAACGGTTATAACAAAGGACTTGGAACGCGAAAACACGATAGAAGCCTTTGAAAAACCGGATGAACTGCTGGTTTACGAACTGGCTGCTCTTGTTCATAAAGATCTGGACTTATGCATTCGTGGATGCTCAGTCGATGAGGATTGGCTTGGTCAGGATTTTGCAGGGATTATAGATGAGGCAGAAGAATTTTCTTATACAACAACAATACCGCCCGCTAACCAGTATTTTGAGTACCAGCCAATCAGTTTTTCTGAAATCATAGAACAGCACACGATGTCCTATGAGTATTTCCAGAATATATTGGGACATAAAAAGAGTGTGAACGTCAAAGCGATAGGGATTGTTTTGCCAGAAGAACAAAATACCGCAGAATATCAGTTGTATAGCAGGAAACTCTGTAAGACATGGGGAAGCAACGCTGTTTGCGAAATGGTGGCTTTAGTTGAAGCAGATGGAACCGCTTATCAGGTCAGTTTTACTGTGATGCAATACGGTAATGGTTACTGGAAAGTATTTCGGTTTGGTTCCTCTCTTTTAGATACAAAGGGAGATGACTTTATAACGGAATCAACACAGGAAAAATTTGATGAGATAACAGGTGCAGCTAAAGTAGACACATTTATCACGGCTTTGGAGAAAAAACAGGATAGTGATAAAGAGGAGGCAAAGTCTGACAAGAAAAAAGTGAAAAGCTATAAGCATCCGGAAAAACAGATTTTATCGCCTAATTATTCGATTACAGCCTCTCTTTATGGGGAGAGTGCGGTTGACACAATTGGAAAATTTATTTTGGCATTGCAGCGCAAAGATTCACAGAAGGCAATGTGTTATGGTATGACAGATTCAAGAACAGCTGACATGGATAGTGTGACAACGGAGTTGATAGAAAAGCAGGGGACATTTTCTAGAGAAATGCAGCTCTTTTATTATGAGCTGGTCACGAATAACAAATTCAGCGAAACGTCAGAATCATTGTTATCCTTGAATAAGACAGGTGCAGGGATAGCGTCTGAACTTTCGCCGGAGAATATACCTTATCTCAATGTGGCAGGAGTTGTATCTGCGGACGAAGAGGAGGACGATAATCAGTATATTGCTGTATATACGTTTGATGGGAATATCTATATGAGTGGTTATACAATGTGCGAGAGTGAAAATGGTTGGCAGATTGAATCGCTGTCTGCTGAGGCGGCTGGACTTAGTAGTGGAGAGGTAAGGAAGATTACTGATAAAAAATATCATGAATTATTAGATTGATATGATATTTAGAGTGTCGAGCATCGTATTTCATGTTATAGATGCTAATTGTGGATTAAGAAATGGGATAGAATATGAGAATATTGCATTATGCATTAGGGTTCCCTCCGTATAGAACGGGTGGGCTGACAAAGTACTGTATGGATTTGATGATAGAACAAAAGCAACAAGGACACGACGTAGGGATGCTGTGGCCCGGTCGTATGGGAGTGGGAAAAGAAAATATAAAAATAAGAAAAACGGTTGAAGAAAAAGGAATTTTGAGCTTTGAGTTGATTCATCCACTTCCTGTCCCGCTTGATGAAGGTATTCTTGATGTAGACAAGTTTATGGATAAAACAGACGGAAGCCTTTATCGTAGTTTTTTGTTATTCGTGAAACCGAACGTAATACATGTTCATACGCTTATGGGAATTCATCTTGAATTCTTTAAAGAAGCAAAAAAACTAAATATCCCGATTTATTTTACTACACATGATTTTTTTGGGATATGTTCAAAAGCGACTTTCCTAAATCATGGAGAAAATTGCAAGAAGGGAATCCAATGTGAAGATTGTTTTTCTTGCAATCAGTCTGCACTAAGTAATGCAAAAATTCGATTGATGCAATCAGTTCTGTATCGTGCTTTAAAGGATACTGCAGTTGTAAAAAAAATGCGGCAGAGGCATAGAAGTGATTTCTTTGAGCAAGCAGAAGAAAGAGAAACTATAGACTCAAGACTAGAAAATAAATCGGAAGATTATCTGACATTGCGAAACTATTATAAAAAAATGTTTTTTATGATGGACGGAATTCATTTTAACAGTACTGTGACAGAAAGCGTATATAGACAGTATCTTGAAGGAATAAAGGGAGAAGTTATTAGTATAAGCAATGGAGAGATTCAAAATCATAAGATAAAAAAACAATTTGGAAATAAAGTGAAAATGGCTTTTCTGGCAGCGCCCAGTCCGGCGAAAGGATATTTTGAAATAGTAGGTGCACTCGATGAGCTTTGGAAGGAGGGGTATCATGATTTTGAATTGCATTCATATGGAAACAGCAGAAAAGATGAAAGATATCTCAAGACCCATCCAAGATACCAGTTTAGTGATTTGAAAAATATAATGGAAAAAACAGATTTGGTAGTTGTGCCGAGTATGTGGAATGAGACATTTGGGTTTGTGGTGCTTGAGGCACTCAGCTATGGAGTTCCTGTTTTGGTAAGTGAACATGTTGGAGCAAAAGATATTCTGGCAGAAGGAAAATCAGGAATGATAGCAAGGCCAGACAAAGAAAGCCTAAAAAATGCAGTGAAAGACATTTTGCGTAATCCACAAGAAAAATTAAGTGAAATGAACCACTATATTGTGAAAAATCAATTCATTAAAACAATGGATGTTCATGCCAAAGAAATTGAAAAGTTTTATAAAGGATAAAGGTGTCTGATATGAATATTTTGTTTTATGCACTTACAAAGAATCAAGGTGGGATTGAAAATCTTATATATAATTATTATAGCTGGATGAAGCGAACTAATCTACAGATTACATTTCTTGCTATGGATGAGAATGTTGTATATGAAGAAGAATTTCGGAAATTAGGAGCAAAAGTCATTCACCTTCCGGAAAAGAAAAAAAACAGACAGTTTTTTTATGAAAAAATGGAAGCCATTGTTCGAAGTGGAAAGTATGATGCTGTCTGGTTTAATGACAATAATCTGTGCGATATTTCTTTGCTAAAGATTGCCAGAAAAAGGAAGGTGCCTGTTCGCATTTGCCATTCCCATAACAGTACTTTAACAACTCCGGGAAAGCTACGTTTACTCCGGCATCGGTGGAATAGTTTGTTCATTACAAAGTATGCAACAGATTTGTGGTCATGTTCTGACAAAGCAGCGGAATGGGCATACGGGAAAGACTGGAAACAGAAAGACGTGAGGATGATTCCCAATGCAGTAGATACGATGAAATTTTGCTACAACAATGAGATTCGATCTGCGATGAGAAAGCAGATGCATCTAGAAGGGAAATTTGTGATTGGAAATGTTGGTCGTTTTTGCGAAGCAAAAAATCATGAATTCATTCTGCATATTTTTAAAAGATTATTGGAAATGGAGCCAAATGGTGAGCTGATCCTCATTGGACAGGGAGAACTGTTTGAGCAGACAAAGAAAAAAGCAAAAGAGTTGCAAGTAGAACAATCTGTACGCTTTTTGGGGCAACAGGATAATGTTGCTGAGATAATACAATGCTTTGATGCGTTTCTAATGCCGTCACTGTATGAAGGTTTTCCAGTTGCTATTGTGGAAGCACAGGCCGCAGGAGTACCCTGTGTAATATCAGATGTAATTACCAGCGAGGTGAATATTACGGGAAGTGTTCACTATCTTAGTCTGCAGGAGGATACAACCAAATGGAGCCAGGTACTTTTGAACACACGAAATGATATAGACAGAATTCAACGAAGTAATAAGATGCAAGAAAGTAATTATAGTATTCGAAACGCAGCCAAAGCACTGGAAAACTGGTTTTTAGACAGGAGAGAGGAATGAAAGAAATACTAATTCTGACAAGAGCGTTTGAGAATGGCGGATTAGAAGTAGCGTTGGTAGAACTGCTGAAGAATATCGATCTCAACAAATATCATGTTACAGTTCACTGTATTGAAAAAAGAGGGAATCTAAGCAAAGAGATTCCCTCTGCAATTCGGATTGAGGAGATCGTATTTAATCCGGAAAAGTATCGAATCTTTGTCAATCATCGAAAAATGCCAAATGACAGTGTCAAAATGATATTGAATAAAATATATAAAAAAAGTTGTGAGTGGCTTTGCAAGGTGGACGATCAACATAACAAATATTATGAACTGGTGCTTCAACATACCGAAAAATGCAAAAAAAAGTATGATGTTGTGCTGGATTTTTATGGATACGGCCATTTTTTATCCGCATATGGATCTCGCTTTGTACAGGCACAAAAGAAAGCAATGTGGCTTCATGATGAAAAAATGGAATGGATAAAACTGACAATTCCTTATCTCCAGGACTATGATAAATTTTATTGTGTGTCTGAAACGGTGCAGAAAAATTTTGTTCAGAGATTTCCAGAGTTGGAGAAAAAGACGGAACTCTTGTATAATTATGTTGATATAGATCAGATTAGAAGGTTGGCAAGTGAACCAATAAAGGACATTTACTATACTGCAAATTACAAAATATTGACAATAGGTCGTCTGGCAGAACAAAAAGGGTATGACTATGCAGTTGAAGCAGCAAGGATACTAAAACAAAATGGAATGGAATTTGTATGGTATGCCATAGGAGAGGGGCTTGAGCGCAAATCTCTGGAAAGTAAAATAAGAGAATATGGTTTGGAAGATTATTTTGTGTTGCTCGGAAGGAGAGAGAATCCGTATCCTTACTTAAAAGCATGTGATCTTTATGTGCAACCGTCACTTCATGAAGGGTATGGAATTGCAGTTCTTGAAGCACGTGTATTGTGCAAGCCGATTGTGATATCAAATACACCTTGTCTTTTAGAACAAATCGAGGACGGTGTCAATGGATTAGTGGCAGCACTGGATGGAAATGACATTGCAAAAAAAATAAGTCTAATAAGAGAAAATGAGCTTCTTAGGAATCAGCTGATCGAAAATCTGAAGAAGTCAAAGATAGATTTTCATAGAGAACTAAAAAAGTTGGAATGTTTTTTGGATGATTGAGAGAAAGATGAGATTATAACATATGAAAAAATATATTTTGAGTTTTGATGATGCAACACTGTTCAATGCCGGTTTGAAGGCACCCGCAGATTGCGAAAAAAAAATAAAAGAGATGGGATATGTTCGAATTAGAATCCCACTGTATCAAACAGGAAATAGAATAAAGAATAAAACAAAAAATCTGTTGAAATATACAGCTTTGTTTCATATAGAAAAAGAATCTATAGTTGTCATTCAACATCCACAATATGTCAGGGGAATCTACATGGATTTCCTGAGATGGATGAAAAAAATCAGAAGATGTAAACTGATTTTTGTGATTCATGATTTGGAATCCTTGCGTCAGCTTTTCACTGATAATATCGAGGAATATCAAAAATTAGATCAAATGATGTATCAGATTGCAGATGTTATGATTGCACATAATGAGAAAATGAAAACATATCTAATGGAAAATTGTAAAATTCCTCAAAAGAAAATAGTGGTACTTGGAGTGTTCGATTATTTAATTGATGAGAGTGTTGGGGACAGGGGGACTGCAAACAAGGAAGATGGCGTGATTATTGCAGGCAATCTTGACAAAAACAAAACAGGTTATATCTACAAGTTGACAGAATTGCGAACAAAAACAATCTTTAATTTATATGGTGTGAACTGGTCTAAGAATGAGACCTCAGATCGGAATTGGAATTATAAAGGCGCTTTTAAGCCGGAAGAACTTCCTTCCTGCATGGAAGGTGCTTTTGGTCTGGTCTGGGATGGGAGTACGATTGAGGCATGTGATGGACCAAGTGGAAGATATGTGCAGTACAATAATCCACACAAAGTATCGTTATATATTGCTTCAGGAATCCCAATCATCATATGGAAGAAAGCTGCGTTAGCGGACTTTGTACAAGAGAAAAAAATTGGAATTGTGATTGAAAATTTGAATGAAATTGATCAGGTGATTGACGCTATATCGGAAGAACAATACGAAATCATGAAAGATAATATATCAGAAATTTCGGAAAAAGTGAGAAGTGGATATTTTATAAAAAGTGCAATTGAAAAAGCGGAAGAAATTGTGAATGAAAGCAAATGAACATAATAGAGGGTGGTAGGGAGTACGTTTTGAAAAAAATACAAATGAAAAGATTAAAAGAAAAGAATAACATACTGTTGGTTGTTATTGCTGTGATATTTGGCATTTCATACGAAACGGATTTTTTTATACAAAAAATGCGTCCGTGTATTTCGATATGGAGAATACTACTTGCGGCTGGGGTTATGTTCATTGTGTTGAAGTATTTAAATCAAATAGATTATGAGAGAGTATTAGATAAACTAAACAGCATAAACATAAAAAAATACCCTCAGAAAAATATCTGGCTTGTGGGAACCTGCGTCACATTCACTACATATATGATTTGTTTTCTTGCATACTATCCAGGAGTAGGAACAAATGACTTTTTGAACATATTGAATAGTCCAAGTGGATTAGCTAATCAATTTCCGGTGTGTTATTGTGCCCTTGTTGATTTAGTAAAGCAGTTTGGACTATATATCAACCACATGAATGTGGCTATTGCAATATTTGCTATATGTCATATGTTGCTCTTGTCAATTTTTATGGGGGATTGGTTGGAGTGGATGTCGAAACATAAGGTTCCGCCAATTATTTGTCTGGTGACATGTGGATATTTTTGCCTTTCTCCAACAATAATACAGAGTTCGTATTTTGTTACAAGGGATATCCTATGGGCAGCGGCATTGATATCATTGGTTCTTATTTCTTATGATATTATCATGGAAAATAGTATAAGCAAAATTGAAATTATAAAGATGATAATAAGCATCCTGTGTGTCCTACTTTTGCGAAATAATGGAATGTATGTAATTTTACCGTGGATGATAATAATTTGTGTGCTGGGAAAAATAAGCAAAAAGGCCAAAATAATTATGATATGTGTTGTTCTCGTAGGTATCTTGATTCCGAAGTATATGGAAAAAGATTGGGGAGTTGAGCATTTATTTAAAGAAACTGTTGGGATTCCGTTGTATCAGGTATCCTCTGTTGTGGTGAATAATGAAGAAATTACCGAAGAAGAGAAAGAGTTTATTGATAGTATAATGTCATCTGAAAGTATCAAAGCAAACTTTACAGTTGGAACTTTGGATCCCATTAAGTGGAATTCAGAATTTCATACAGAATTTTTGGAGGAAAATAAGATAGAATTTTTGAGCATATGGTTTAAAATGCTTCCGAAACATTTCAAAACATTTGTAAAATCATACTTGGAAATAACAAGAGGATTCTGGTCTCCGACGCCAGGAGATTTTTCGGCTTATTACACGATTTTAACAATGGAAAATAGTGAATGGTTGGTTGATGTAGTTCAAACACTAAATATTAATGCGTATAATTTGTATGATGAAGTTCCAGGGATGCATATTTGGGGGGGGGATTAATAAAGTGGTGGACACAGAAAGCTGTAAGCTTTTTCTCAGAGGGAGAAATGCTATGGATATTTATTGTTCAAGTCTTTTTCTTGTGTAAACGAAAAGGGAAAAAGATTTTAGCGGTTGTTTCACCCATCATATTAATGTGGGGAACGCTTATGATTGCAACACCAGTTGCTACTCAAAGCAGATATGTGTTTGCATTTGTTTTTATGATTCCAATTTTGATTGGAATGTTGTTCTTGCAAAAAATAGAGATGGATGGTAATAGTTGAGGAGTATAATGGTCTCATAAATTAAGACACTTTTTCGGACAGTTTTTAATGAATCTGATATACTTAAACCAGTATGAAAGAAAGGATTCATTACTATGTCCAAACAAAGAAGAAACTTTAGTGCAAAAT
>JAQVCP010000059.1 GCA_028689735.1 Hespellia sp.
GGCCCTTTAGGGTCAGCCCGAGAAAATAGAGCGGTTGTCAGACTATTCAGAGCGTCTTTAGACGCAAGCTGGTAAAAGCCCCTTATAGGGGCACCTCAAGCCACCGGCTAAGCCGGTGGTCTTGACTTATGATTAATGTGGGCTATGGGTATGACAGAGAAGAAGGTGTGCAGTTTCAGAAGCGTTTTATAGAACGCCTGAAGCAGGAATGGCCACAGTCAAAAGCGGAGGTTGGAATCCTGCAGATTGGTGCAACCATCGGCGTACATACCGGACCGCATCCGCTGGGATTTGGAATAATAAAAAAAGTCTTAAAAAAATAAAAAAAGTGCTTGCAATTTATAAACGTATATTATATAATTACTCTTGCGTTACGGAAAACAAAGCAACGCAAGATGCGCGCTTCTAGCTCATTTGGTAGAGCACCTGACTCTTAATCAGGGTGTGCGGGGTTCGAATCCCCGGAGGCGCATTTAAAAGTATCATCTTTGAAGACTTGAGCTTCGGGGGTGGTATTTTTTTGCGCAAAAAAAGAATCACGAAAAACAGAAAAGGAAATATCCGAAGGAATGCTTGCATTCTCAGGATATTTCCTTTTTTGCATTATAGGACGAATATTGAAGAGTGAGATAAAGCGAAGCGGAATCGAGCTGGCATGATGAAGTGCACTTACTGAAAAGGTGCGTGTTTTCTTCCATAAATTTAATTAAAAGTAATACGTTTAAGTTCAAAAACTGTAAAAGGTATACTAAATAATAACCAAAAAGATGTGTAAATGACAAGAATATATGTGCACTATTAACAAAAAGATTGACTTATAAGGGCTGCGAGGGGATAATGAAGATACAAAAACGAGAGGACAAAACATATTATGTTTAAACTCGTTAAAAATCAGATGTTCATAGTTACAGCTGGACTAAGAGGATCGGATAAGATGAAAAAATAAGAAAAATAGAAGGAGCAAAAAATGAGTAGAGATTTAGCAGAGAAAATAGCAGTAGTTACAGGGTCAGGCAGAGGAATCGGATTGGGAATCGCAAAAAAGCTTTGTGAAAAGGGTGCAACGATTGTCATTTCGGATATCAGTGAAGAAAACGCAAAAGCAGGTGTTGCGGAAATAGAGAAAATAGGTGGAAAAGCCATCTATGTAGTGGCGGATGTATCAAAATATGATCAGGCAGAAAATCTGATTCAGACAACCATCAAAGAACTGGGAGACATTCACATTCTTGTAAATAATGCCGGTATCAACAAAGACAGCATGATGCATAAGATGAGTGTGGATGCTTGGAATGCAGTAATCGGAGTCAATCTTACCGGAGTGTTTAATACGATGAGAGCGGCAATTAACCCAATGAGAGAAAAAGAGTATGGACGAATTATCAATATTTCTTCGGCGTCGTATCTGAATGGTAATATTGGTCAGGCAAACTACGCAGCAGCAAAAGCAGGTGTTGTAGCACTGACAAAAACGTGTGCAAAAGAAAACGGAAAGAAGAACATTACATGTAACGCGATTGTTCCGGGATTCATCGATACAGAGATGACAAGAGGAGTGCCGGAAAAGGCATGGGATATCATGGTGAGCAAAATTTCGATGGGCAGAGCGGGAACACCGGAGGACATTGGCAACATGATTGCATTCCTTGTATCCGATGAAGCTTCTTACATCACACAAGGAGTCTTTGAAGTCGGCGGCGGAATGGTTTTATAAAATAGGAAAAGAACATAAATATCACAGATAAGAAAGAGGTCATAATCATGGAAAAAGAAAGTATTGTAATTGTATCAGGATGTCGTAGTGCAGTAGCTAAATTTGGTGGTTCGTTAAAAGATATGCAGGCAACAGATATCGCAGGAATCGTTATCAAGGATGCAATCAAAAGAGCCGGGGTCAAACCGGAGGATATCGATGAAGTAGTGTATGGAAATGTGGGACAGGCAGCGGAGAATGCTTTTGCGGCAAGACTTGCATCTGTAAAAGCAGGAATTCCTTATGAAGCCAGTGCTTTGACTGTGAATCGTCTCTGCTCATCCGGGTTACAGGCAATCGTAACTGCAGCACAGGAAATCAGAGATGGAATGTGCGAAGTCGCAGTGGCAGGTGGATGTGAAAGTATGACAAATATTCCATTTTATCTTCGTAAGGCACGTTTTGGATACAGAATGGGAAACAATGAATTGGAGGATGGCTTAATCACAGCATTGTCAGATCCATTTACTCGGAACCATATGGGAGTCACCGCAGAGAATGTTGCTGAGCAGTATCATGTGACAAGACAAGAGCAGGATCGCTGGGCGGCAATCAGCCAGAAACGTGCAGCCCAGGCACAGGCAGAAGGAAAATTCAAAGATGAGATTGTTCCGATTGAAGTCAGAGTAGGGAAAAAAGAGACAGCGATCTTTGACATGGATGAACACATCAGAGCAGATGTGACAGAGGAGAAACTTGCGAAGTTGAAACCGGCATTCAAAGAAGGCGGCACTGTTACCGCAGGAAATGCAGCAGGAATCAATGATGCAGCGGCTGCAGTAGTCCTGATGAAAGAGTCAAAGGCAAAGGAGCTTGGACTAAAACCGATTGTCAGACTGGTGGATGTGGCAGCAGCCGGTGTGGATCCATCTATTATGGGGATTGGCCCAATCCCGGCATTCCAGAAATTGATGAAAAAAACAGGAATGAAAAAGGAAGACATTGGATTGATCGAATTAAACGAGGCCTTTGCATCACAGTCAGTAGCGTGCATCAGAGAACTTGGATTGGATGAGAATATTGTAAATGTAAACGGAAGCGGAATTTCTATGGGACATCCAATCGGAGCAACGGGGGCGATCATTACCGTGAAACTGATGAGTGAAATGGTTCGCAGACAAGTGAGATATGGAGTTGCAACTTTGTGCATTGGTGGTGGTCAGGGACTGGCTGTAATGTATGAACTTTGCAAATAGAGAATAGAACGGAGAGAGCTATGAAAAGACCTCAATTTATTTCAGCCCGGGAAGCGGTCGATATGATCCCGAATCATTCCACCCTTTGTACAATTGGCATGACTTTGGTGTCGGCCAGCGAAACGGTGTTAAAGGCTGTTGAACAAAAGTATCTGGAGAAAAAGGAGCCAAACAATTTGACACTGTTCCATACGTGTGGTCAGTCGGATCGAAAAGATGGAATTGCACATCTGGCGCACGAAGGTCTGCTGGTGAAGATTATCGGGGGACATTGGGGACTTTGTCCACCGCTTATGGATATGATTAGTAACGATAAGGTAGTAGCATATAATCTCCCACAGGGGCAGATGGCAAATATGTTTCACAGTATGGCACTGCGGGAGCCGGGAAAGTTAAGCAAAATCGGTTTGGGAACCTTCGTTGATCCACGTGTAGAAGGTGGAAAAATGAATGCGAGAACAAAAGAGGAACCAGACATTGTTTCGGTAGTGACTGTGGATGGTGAGGAATACATGCAGTATAAAGAAGTACCGCTGGATACATTGATCATTCGCGGAACTTTTGCAGACGAGGCCGGAAATATCACAACGGATGAAGAGGCGATGGTGCTGGAGGTACTTCCGGCAGTCATGGCAACAAAGCGATTTGGTGGAAAAGTCATCTGTCAGGTGAAAAATATTGTGAAAAAGGGAACACTGGATCCGAAGCGGGTTACGGTTCCGGGAGTTCTGGTAGATGCAGTGGTTCTGTGTGATAGTCCGGTAGAAGACCATAGACAGACGTCTTCCTGGTATTATGATCCATCTTACAGTGGTCAGGCATTTGCCCCAGAGCAGATGAGCACCACAATTCCATTGACTGTACGAAAGGTAATCGGAAGAAGAGCAACCATGCAGTTGAAGCCGGATGTCCTTATTAATGTAGGGACAGGAATTCCAAATGACGTAATCGGACCGATTCTCGCTGAGGAACAGGTACAGGATGAAATTACGATAACCGTAGAGTCTGGAATCTATGGTGGAGTTCCTGCTGGTGGAATTGATTTTGGAATCTCAAAAAATGCGCAGGCTTTGATTCCTCATGACAGACAGTTTGAATACTATACAGGCGCAGGAATCGATTATACCTTTATGGGAGCTGGCGAGATGGATGCAGAAGGAAATGTAAATGCAACCAAGATGGGACCGGTTGCTGCAGGCGCTGGCGGTTTTGTCGATATTACAAGTACGGCAAGGAATGTGGTATTCTGCTCTACATTTACAGGTGGTGGAATTAAAGTGGATGTCGATCAGAACGGAATTAAAATTGTACAGGAAGGACAGTTCAGAAAGCTGGTCAAAAAGGTTCAACAGATTTCTTACAATGGAAAGATGGCAATAGCAAGAGGACAGAATATGTTCTATGTCACAGAACGGGCAGTGTTTCAGTTGACAGAGCAAGGCCCGATGCTGATAGAAATTGCAGAAGGAATGGACCTGGAAAAAGATATTCTTGCAAATATGGAATTCCGACCATTGATAGCGGAAAAACTGAAAGTTACTCCGAAAGTAATTTATAAAAAAGAGGCATTTGGTTTAAAGGAAATGTTACAAGAAACACGGAAATAAAAGGAGAATTAGTCATGGAGCATATGAAATTACATCATGTTGGGATTGTGATGACTTCACAGGAAAGAGCCGACAGATTTATGGAAAAAATGGGATTTGAAACAGATTATGTAGAGTATGTAGAAGCTTACAAAGCGGACTGTCTGTTTACGAAACATGGTGATGATGAGACACCAATTGAATTGGTCATTGCAAAGGAAGGTGTTCTTACAACATACAATAATGGGAAAGGAGGAATCCATCATATCGCATTTGAAGTGGAGGACGTTGAAGCGACAAGAAAATTGTATGAAGAAAAAGGACTGCATATGCTGGAGGAACAAGCAGTTCTGGGCGCTGGAGGAATTATTGTTAATTTTCTCCGTCCTCGGTATGGAGAAGGCATATTGACGGAATTTGTGCAAAAAATTAACTAGGAACGAAACAAAGAACGGTAACAATGGGACAGATCTTGATATGAGAGGAGAACATATGAAAAAAAGAATAATTGCTGCTATGATCGCTGCTGTAATGATCGTTTCGCTGGTTGGTTGTGGGAAAAAAGGAAATTCAGAGTCCGGTTCGGAAAAAACAGTGTCAGCGGATGGAACATACACATTAAAGATCGGAAATACAGTTGCAGACAAAGATCCATTTAACGTAGCATATGCTGAATTTGAAAAATCTGTGGAGGAAGCGTCTAACGGAAAAATTCAGGTAGAAGTATTATCAAACGGCGCAGTTGCGGAAACGGATACAGACGTACTGGATAAGGTTCGCGCCAATACGCTGCAGATGGGAAATACGACACCGAACTGCTTTGCTGCCCTTGCCAATATGCCAGCCTACTATGTGTATGGTATTCCATATCTGATGTCTACCGACGAAGAGCTTAATACAGTTGGTGAAAGTGATTGGATCAGCGGGTTAAATGATGACTTTCAGAAATCAACTGGCGTAAAAGTATTTCCGGGTGGTGGCGTGAATATGGGATGGTTTGGATTTTCTTCTACAAAAAAGAAGGTAGAGAATCTCGCAGACCTGAAAGGAATGTCAATTCGCATTAATCAGACAAATCAGATGATTGCACTGGCAGAGGGAGCTTCCATCAATCCACAGTTCATCGCATTTTCAGAGGTTTATACAGCACTGGCACAGGGGACTGTAGATGGTATGGTCACAAATATGCCTTTATTCTATTCCAATGGATTTTATGATCAATTAAAGAGTATCATGTCGACACATTGTGGAGAGAGCTATCATTTCTATATTATAAATGAAGATTTCTATAATAGTCTGCCCACTGATTTACAGGAGATTGTCGATGAAAATGTTACAAAGTTAATCACGAATACAAGAGATTTGGAAGAAGATTATCTTACAGAGGCTGTTAGTACCATGAAGGATGATGGAGTAACAATTACAGAGGCAAGTGATAAAGACGAAGAAACTTTAAAACAAATTTCAGAGGAGAAAGTATGGTGGGATGAATCTGTAGCACTGACATCAAAAGACGATGTAAATAAGGTACTCGAAATTCTTGATCGTAAGGATGAGATGAAATAGGAGAGTGAAATATGAAATCACATTACAATGATAAAAAGTTCTATAACCATCTGGAAGAATGGATTGGGGCAGGTCTTCTGGCAGTCATGATCGTCATGTTATTTGTGCAAGTGGTTCTGAGGTATGTTTTTAAATCGTCAGTTTCGTGGATTTCAGAATATGCATTATATATGTTTATGTATTTCGTTTTTCTTGCCTGCAGCGGTGCTTTTTTGAGGAACGATCACATTCAGATTATTGCGGTTATTGATAAATTGCCTGAAAAGATAAAATATATCGTGCATTTATTGATTTATGTTGTGGATCTGCTCTTTGAAATGGAAATCGGATATTATACGTTTCTGAAGGTTACGGATCAGATGGCAATGCAGACTGTCTCTATTACACAGTTTCCTATGTGGATCATGTCTGCATCCCTGCTGCTCGGGATGGGAGCATCAGCAATCCGGTGTTTGATGAATATTTACTTTATTATAAAATTTGATTTGATGGGTCGGGAAGAAAAGGAGGAGAAATAAATGGTAGGACTAATATTGATTGGCAGTCTATTCGTATTTGTATTTCTTGGATTTCCGATCGCAATTGCACTGGGTCTGTCGTGCTGTCTGTATGCACTTATGTTTGGAACCATAGATGTTTCACTGATTGTGGAGTCATTCTTAAATGGAACAAACAGCTTTACACTTTTGGCGATACCGTTCTTTATTCTGGCAGGAGAATTGATGATTGGCGGCGGAATCTCACAGCGTCTGATTAATTTCTGTATGAGCCTTGTAAAGGATCGTCCGGGCGGACTTGGAATTGTTACAGTAATCGCAAGTATGTTTTTCGCAGCTATTTCCGGTTCCGGTCCGGCTACAGTAGCCTGTATCGGTGGCATTATGATTCCACAGATGGTGAGAGCCGGCTACAGCAAAGAATTTTCAACTGCTGTTGCAGCGGCGGGCGGTTCGCTGGGACCGATTATTCCACCAAGTATTTTGTTCCTGTTGTATGGAGTTGCAACGAATACATCGGTGGCAAAATTGTTTTTGGCAGGAGTTATTCCGGGAATTCTTATGGGACTGGCCATGATCATCATTACGAGACGCATTTCGATTAAAGAAAACTATGTGCCAAATGAAGAGGTAAAGGCAGAACTCAAAGAAATTTATGACAAAGGTTTCTGGTATAACTTTAAAGAAGCAATCTGGGCACTGCTGGTTCCAATTATTATCCTTGGTGGTATTTATTCCGGTATCTTCTCACCCACAGAGGCATCTGTAGTTGCCTGCGTATATGCTCTTTTCGCAGGTCTGTTCATCTACAAGGAACTCAAGTTCAAAGATCTGCCGGGGGTGTTTATCAGAGCTGCAAAAAGCTGTAGTTTTATCGTAATCATCTCGTTTTCGACTGCATTTGCCAAGCTGCTCACACTGGAGGGCGTTACTACTTCCATTGCGGACGGAGTATTGGCGATTACAACCAACAAATTCATTATTTTGATTCTGATTAATATCCTGCTCCTTATTGTAGGAATGATCATGGATGCCGCACCGGCGACAATTATTTTAAGTCCGATTCTCCTAAGTATTGTACAGCCATTAGGTGTAGACCCGATTCAGTTAGGTACCATCATTATCATGAATCTGTCAATTGGAATGATTACACCTCCGGTAGGTATCAATTTGTTTGTTGGGTGTAAGATCAGCAAGATACAGTTGGAAAGCACTTTAAAATATGCATTACAATTACTGGTATTCATGTTGGTCGTACTGGTTGGTGTTACATATATTCCGGCATTGTCAATGTTGCTTCCTAACTTGTTGGGATAGAAAGCAGGGGATTTCTCCTTGAATGAAATACTGGGACAGGAACCATTCATTGCAACAAAATTTCAGCCATGCTATATTTAAAAGAATAAAACCTGGTTGCATCTATTAAGGAGAAAATTATGCCAAATAAAAAGAAGTATAAATATGATATTGTTGCAGAACAGATACTGGAAGAGATAAAAAAAGGAAGGTGGAAGATTGGAGACAAGCTTCCGCCGGAATCTAAATTGGTGGAAGAATTTGAGGTGAGTCGTGTCTGTCTGAGAGAAAGTCTGAAAAAGTTAAATGTGCTCGGAATTCTCGATATTATACAGGGAGATGGAACTTACATAAGTGAAATCAATCCGGAAAAGTTTATGGAACCACTATTCT
The DNA here is from genome assembly GCA_028689735.1 of Hespellia sp. Classification (GTDB taxonomy): domain Bacteria; phylum Bacillota; class Clostridia; order Lachnospirales; family Lachnospiraceae; genus Hespellia. The sequence goes on from JAQVCP010000059.1 coordinate 8,288, forward strand.
CGCTGATGTCGGTAAGCGAAACCAGCATTCAGGACATATATGATGCCAGGATTTTTTTGGAGAGCGGAGCTTGTGTTCTTGCCGCAAAAAGAAGGACGGAAGAAGATTTAAAAAAATTGAGAAAAATGCTTGAAAGAATGGATGAATCGATTTCTTTTAATGATTCCGCGGCCTTTTCCAAGTATGATCAAAAGTATCATGAGGCAATTGTTGGTATCACTCAGAATAAAATACTAATTATGCTGATGGGAATGTTCAAAAGTATTACTACTATATACACAAATAATTTGAATCAAAATGTGAAGGTAATCTACAAATCCATGCTGGATCATCGGGAATTATATTATGCAATAGAAGAAAAAAATGATAAATTTGCGGGGCAGATTATGTCTGCACATTTGGAACGATCCCGGGACATTCTTACAAAGGCATTATTACCATAAGAACCGGAAAAGGGGGGACAGTGTATGGTTACTTGGAAAGAAGCATGGCCAAAAGAAGTAGTAGAAGGAATGGATTACGTTGATGTCGGAGGGAAAAAAATCTTTACATACAAAAATATGTCTCAGAGCCTGTATGCCGCTCTTCAGGCAACGACAGAGCGAAAACCGGAGAAGCTTGCAATTGTAAACCATAATGGGGAAAGATATACGTACAGGGAATTTCTTGAGATGGTGGATTGTCTGGCAGGATGTTTACATGAGACATATCACATCGGAAAAGGAACGCATGTAGGGTTGATGCTATTTAATGGAATTGAATTTTGTACAGCATATCTTGCGCTTAATAAGGTTGGAGCTGTCGTAGTATCGCTTCCGGGAAAATTCCAGAAGCCAGAGGTGTTATCACTGGCGGAAAAAGCGGACATTACCCATGTGATTTGTGAAGAAAAGTTTTGTGAATGGTTTGTGGAATGTAAAAATATCTTACGCATAAAAAGTGAAGACAGTAAGTTAGGATATGGATTTCAAACGCTTATAAAAGAGTCTGCTGTGCAGGAGAGGCTGCAGATGTGTGGCTCGTTTAATGATCCGGCAATTCTTATGTTCACATCCGGAACAACATCAAGAAGCAAAGGAGTTCTTTTAAAAAATTACAATATCATGCACTCAGTGGAAGCATATATTAGAACTTTGGCATTAACGGAAGATGATATCTCCTTGGTTGCAACACCAATGTATCATATCACAGGGATGGTTTGTATATTGGCGGTTTTCATAACGCTGGGGGGAACGCTTCACATACTGAAAAAAGTGGATCCAGATCTGATTCTACAGTCATTTATCAAAAATCAGATTACATTTTATCATGCCTCTCCAACAGTCTTTGCAATTTTACTTAGTAAGAGAGACGATTATCCGGAAGTCCCTGCGATAAAGAGTTTTGCGTGCGGAAGCGGAAACATGCCAAAAGAGAATATCAAAAAACTCTATCAGTGGATGCCAAAGGCGAAATTTCACACTGTATTTGGGATGACGGAGACGAGCGGTGCGGGAACGATATTCCCGGAAGGTGCAGCAGAGAGTAAATATATAGGTGCATCAGGTGTGCCAATGCCAAATCTGGAGGTTAAAATTATTGATGGAAATGCAGAGGAAGTTGATGCGGGCGCCATAGGTGAGGTTTGTTTGCGGGGAAGCTTTATTCTGGAAGAGTATTATAATATCCGGACAGACTCTCTAAGCGAAGACGGATGGCTGAAAACGGGAGATTTGGGGTACTGTAATGAAGCCGGATATCTGTTTATTGTAGACCGCAAGAAAGATATGATTAACCGTGGCGGCGAAAAGATTTGTACATTTGACATCGAAAATGAATTATATCGGATTCCCGGAATCCTGGAGGCAGCAGTAGTAGGAATCCCAAATGAAAAATACATGGAGGTTCCGGGTGCGCTTGTAAAAGTGGAAAAGGGTGCTGCGTTAAGCGAAACACAGATACAGGAGGAATTAAGGCAGAGAATCGCCAGGTATATGATTCCGGAATATATTCTATTTGTTGATGAGGTTCCCAAAACTGTAAATGGAAAAATTGACAAAAGAATGATACGCAAAGTATTTACAGACGCAAAGTGACATTTGAATCAGGGGTTAAATGACTGAGTAAAGGCGTAAAGGCGGTAAAAGAAATGGAAAGAAAAAGAGTGGATCAATCGGTTGTCAGACAGGTATATGTAATTCGTTCCCAGCATATTAATGGATATGGCAGGCTGTTTGGTGGAACACTGATGCAGTGGATTGACGAAGTGGCTGGTATCGTAGCAAGAAGACATAGCGGAAAAAATGCAACAACTGCTGCGGTTGATAATTTGAATTTCAAGTCAGGTGCATTTCAGAACGATATGGTAGTTCTTCGCGGTAAGATGACTCATGTGGGGAGAACATCGATGGAGATTCGGGTGGATACCTACATTGAAGATGAGCAAGGCAATCGAAGAAGCATAAACCGCGCATACCTGGTCATGGTTTCGCTTGGAGAAGATGGAAAACCGGTGGATGCTCCGGGGCTTCAAATTGTCAGCGAACAGGAAAAGATAGAGTGGGAAAGTGGTGAAAAAAGATATCTGCTTAGAAAAAAGAGAAGAATTGAAGGATATTAATTTTTTAGTTATATTTTCACACACATTTTAAAATGCAGTCTGGTAATTTATTTACCTGGCTGCATTTTTGCACTTTTTAATCTAAAAATTATATCAGGAAATGTTCCAATTGTTTTTTTATCGAAGTATATTTTTTTTGTGGTATGGGAAGAATCGTCCCATTGCGTAACTCAATTTTAAAACGACTGATTTTATATGCAAAGTGAGGATTAATCAAATAGCTGGCGTGTATCCGAACAAAATAATTTGGATATTTTTTGGCAATTGAAGAAAGAGCGCAGTTTGCAACAATCACATTTTCGTCAGTATGAATTTTGGTGTGAAAACCGTTATTATCACTTTCCATCCATTGGATTGTATTGACAAGAAGATAATATGTGGATTGATCAATACATTTGACAAAAATGCGGTTTTTATCGAGCTGCATATGCAGTATATTTGAGGCAAGAGATGTATAATGAATGGGATAAATTGTATCTCTTTTATCATAAGGATATGAATTGGAAATATGCAATACTAAGATTCGCGGTACTTTTTCGATAGAACCGTTATCAGCAGGAATCTTACGTTCGCACCAGGTATAGTGGAGGCATTGTTTATGGCATAAAGTATTATTATCGGGATAGTGGGTGAAGACAACATAATTTAAAATAACTTCACAGTAGCTAGAAGCACTGGTAATAGTGTTTGCGACAATATTGCTCATGGAAAATGTCAAGTTATGTTCTTCATTTGACCATGTGGAAATAAGCGGTTCACGTCCCCGGATCCATTGTCCTTCTGCAGGACCAATCCAGATAATATCATCATCTACTTTATCAAAAAATGGCTGAAGATTATTTTTATAATATTCTGTAATAATATCGATAGAAAGCTGTGTCAGTGTATTTGCGTTCATATTCGATTCTCTCCTTTGATATTTTTTATACTGTGTTTTTCGTTGTTACTTCATTTTCTTGTACTCTTTTTACATATATTGTATGTTAATTTCAGAGGGAAAACAATGAAAAGGTGTTATAAATTGTAATCAGACGAGTAACGTGAAGCTATGAGACGCGATGAGTTTGCATTTTGCGCCATTGCAATGAAGAAGTGCATATGCTATAATGCGTTTACCCGAAGCAGTTCTTGCGGAGGGAGAGGTATTTATTATATAAATAAAAATCTTATCAAGAATGATCAAAGTAAAATCAGGCGGTGTCCGCCCATTATTTTCACTAACAAAATGGAACAAGAAGAAACTCAAGCTGCAAAACTGATATTTGCTGTTGCTACAATCTGGCAGAAGCATGTATAATTAGGAGGAAGAGAAATGGAAAAAACTCACATGGGCAGGGCCCTTACGATTGCAGAAGAAAAAGCTGCATATGATGAAAATGCAAAAAATCTGCTCAGCAACAAGACGGTACTTTCTAGAATTATAAAGAGCTGTGTGAAAGAAGCTGAGAGCATGGAGCTGGAAGAAATCATCGCTTGTATCGGTGATGATATTTCGGTTGCCAGGACCGCAGTGAATCCGGGGGAGAGCAATCAGCCGGAGAAGATTCAGGGAGACAATACGGAAGAGACAGTCCCTTATGAAGGCAGGAATACTTATGATATCCGGTTTCATTTTTATGTGCCTGGGCAGGAGCGGCAATATATTAAGCTGTTGCTTAACATAGAGGCTCAAAAAGATTTCAACAAAATGTATGATTTCGTGACACGGGGGATCTTCTACGCAGCCCGGATGATTTCCGCACAGTTGGATACAGAATTTACAAGCAGTCAGTATCAAAATATGAAGAAAGTATATTCCGTCTGGATTTGTGCCAAATCACCAAAGCGTATCGGGAATGCGATGGTACGTTATTCCATCGGAAAAGAAGACATGGTAGGAACGGTTCCGGATATTCCGGATAACTATGATAAGTTAGTGGTATTATTGATTTATCTGAATCAGGAGAAAGATGAACCGGAAGAGACAGTCTTTCACTTTTTAAATACTCTTTTATCGGAAGACATGAGCGTGAAGGCGAAAGAGGCTGTGTTAAAGAGAGATTTCAATATAGATGTAAATAAAGATCAAGATATGAAAGGGAGGTTGGACCAGATGTGTAATTTGAGTGAAGGGATAGAAGAGCGGGCAATAAAGAAAGGTGAAGAGCGTGGCATGAAGATTGGTGAAGAACGTGGCGAAATGCTAAAGTTAATCGACCTTGTGACCCGGAAGATGCGAAAGAATCTGGACAGCATCACAATCGCTGAGGCATTGGAAGAAAATGAAGACACAATCAAGGCAATCATGGAAGTCGCCTCGACACATGTTCCAGAGTATGATGTGGATGCAATCTATGAAGATTACAAAAGAATAAAAATTGTATAATGAAAAAAATCAATAAATTTAAATAATATAAATATATAGTGTGGGGGACTTTATTCCCCCACAAACTGCATCTGGTAGTAATTTGCATAAATCCCATCTTCCTCCATCAACTCATCATGGGTTCCCCGTTCCTTGATCTTATGATCCGCAATGACGAGAATCTCATCCACATGCTTGATAGTAGAGAGACGATGTGCAATCGTGATGGTAGTCCGATTCTCAGAGAGTGATTCCAGACTTTCCTGAATATACCGCTCGCTTTCATTATCCAGAGCACTGGTTGCTTCATCCAATATAAGAATCGGAGGATTCTTAAGGAATACCCGGGCGATGGAAATCCGCTGTTTCTGACCACCGGAAAGGCGGGCACCACGCTCACCGACGATGGTGTCGTACCCATCGGGAAGGGTCATGACAAAGTCATGAATATTTGCTTTTTTTGCAGCATCGACAATTTCATCAAAAGAGGCATCCGGCTTGCCGTAGGCGATATTTTCCCGAACTGAGCCCCCAAATAAATAGACCTCCTGCTGAACGATTCCGATGGAACCACGCAAGCTCTCCAGTGTCATATTTTCGAGATCCTGCCCGCCTATGGAGATGACGCCTCCGGCCGGTTCGTAGAACCTTGGGAGAAGAGAACAAATCGTGGTCTTGCCGCCGCCGGAAGGTCCGACTAAAGCAATAGACTTACCAGCCTGAATGTTGAAGCTGACGTGCTCGAGCACCCGCTCATCTTCTTCATAACGAAAGCTTACATCAGAAAATGTGATATCGCCCTGTGGATTAGCAATAGGTTTCGCATTTTCATGATTGACAATCTCCGGTTCGGTCTCGATGATATCTAAAAATCTTCGGAATCCCGAAAATCCCTTCTGAAGCATTTCCGTGAGCTCCACCAATATCTTAATAGGGCTGATGAACACGCCGATGTACAGCGCGTACATGGCAAGATCGCTGGCAGTCATTTCCCCTTTTGCAATAAAATATCCGCCGCCGATCATGGTTGCCAGATACATCATTCCCTGGAAAAATATATTGCTGCTCTGGAAAGAGCCCATGACACGGTAGTTCTTATCCTTAGAAGTCAGGAAGCCCTCATTTCCCTGGTGGAACTTTTCTCGTTCTACATCCTCATTTGCAAAGGCCTGTACAATACGGATTCCGGAAAAGGAATCCTGCAGGGTCGCATTGATGGTCCCGATTTTCCGGCGGTTGTCGAGAAAGGTTGCCTGCATGCGTTTGTTCTGGCGAAGTCCGCTGACCAGCATAAGGAGCACAATAGCAAATAAAATCAGAGCCAGCTTCCACTGAATGATAAAAAGGAAGACAAAGGAGCCGAGAATCTTCACCGATGCGATGAAGAAATTCTCCGGTCCATGATGCGCCATTTCCGAGATATCGAACAGATCGGACACCAGACGGCTCATCATCTGTCCAGTATTATTCTTATCATAATAGGAAAAAGAAAGTTTTTCGTAGTGCTCAAACAGGTCTTTTCGCATGTCGCGTTCCATGCGTGCACCCATCACATGTCCCTGATAGCACACGTAATAGTTACATGCTGTCTGCAAAAGATATGCGGCGAGAAAAACGAGCCCGATCAGTGGAAGACGGGCAAGGATGAAGGAAGAATCCTGAGTGAACAAGGTCTGGGTAAAGCTGCGCAGTACCTGCGGGTACGCTAAATCTACAGCGCTGATGAAGGCGGCGCAGAGCAGGTCCAGATAAAAGACTGTTCGGTAAGGCTTATAAAAATGTAGAAATTTTTTTAGGGTTTGCATGGTAATTCCTCTTTTCTGGTAAATGTAACATTCTGATATAAAATTCATTTATGATTTTAGCAAAAAAGCCGGGCAGAGTAAAGAGACAGATTTATTACAAACCTGATACTTGGTATATTGTTATAAAAATGCGGGATATACTGATAGAATTCCTATGGAAAATAAAATATAATCTTATCATGTCAGCAGAAGCCAAAGATTACGAGCACTGTCAGGGCAGGAGAAGATGTGATATGATAAAAGATACAGTTTTTCAAAGAAAATTAATTTCTGTGGTGCTTCCGATTGCACTGCAGCAGTTCATGCTTGCGCTGGTTTCAGCATCGGACGCTGTGATGCTGGGAGCCGTGTCGCAGGATCTTTTGTCAGCGGCGTCCCTTGCCGGGCAGGTTACCTTTGTCTATAATTTGTTTCTGATGGCGATGACCATTGGAACCGGGATTTTCGCAGCGCAGTATTATGGAAAAGGAGATTATGAATCAGTGGAAAAGATTCTGGCGTACGTGCTGAGAGTATCCACTGGAGTTTCTTTTCTGTTTTTTCTTGCAGCAATGCTGGCACCAACATATCTGATGAAAATTTTCACCTCAGAAGCAGCACTGATCACGCAGGGGACTTTGTACCTTCGGATTGTCGGAATCACGTATCTGCTCTGCGGTATTTCACAGATTTATCTCTGCATTGTGAAAAACTGCGGGCAGGCAGCCAAGAGCATGTGGATAAGTTCTGCCACGGTAGTAATCAACATCCTATTAAATGCAGTCCTAATCTTTGGACTGTTTGGATTCCCGCGGCTTGGAATTGCAGGCGCGGCACTTGCAACCACCATATCAAGAGTCATAGAGCTGATTTGGGTGCTGCGGGAAACGGTTGCGATGCCTCGTATAAAAATCAAATGGAAGTATCTGCGTCATGCGGACGGAGGACTTCGCTGCGATTTCTGGAAATATACGCTTCCGGTGCTGGGAAATGAACTGGTGTGGGGATGCGGATTTACTATGTATTCAGTGCTTATGGGGCACCTCGGTTCCGATGCGGTGGCCGCGAACTCCATTGCAAATATTGTGAAAAATCTTACGGCGTGTTTCTGTCTGGGCCTGGGAAGCGGCGGCGGGATCATTGTTGGAAATGAGCTGGGTGCCGGACATCTTAAGCGGGCAAGGCAATATGGAAGTAGTCTCTGTCATCTGGCAATTGTAAGCGGTGCGCTGTCAGGGCTGCTGATTCTGGCTGTGATTCCGTTGGTGCTTCGTGTGTCACATCTGAGTGGTCAGTCGACGCAGTACCTCAAATGGATGCTGGTCATGTGTTCCTACTATATGATTGGAAAATCAATCAACAGTACAACCATTGCCGGAATTTTCTGTGCAGGAGGGGACTCCCGGTTTGGACTGAAATGTGATACTATTACAATGTGGTGTTTTGCAGTACCATTAGGCTTTATTGTGGCTTTTGTATTTCACGCGCCGGTACTGGCGGTATATTTTGTGATCAATCTTGATGAGATGGTCAAGGTACCCGCTGTATACAGGCACTATAAAAAATATAAATGGATTAAAAATCTAACGAAGGAGGAATAGAAAGATGACAATTAAGGAAAAAATGCATAGTGGAGAATTATATCTGCCGGGGGATGAGGAACTGACAATAGAGCAGATGGGGTATCTTGACCGACTGTATGATTTCAATATGACAAGACCGACAGAGGGAGAAAAGCGGACAAAAATGCTGCAGGAAATGTTTGCGGAAATTGGAGAAGGCTGTTACATTGAGCCACCCCTTCATTCCAATTTTGGCGGACATCATACACATTTTGGGAAACATATTTATGCCAACTTCAATTTGACACTGGTAGATGATACCCATATTTATGTAGGTGACTACACGATGTTTGCACCAAATGTGGTGCTGGCAACGGCAGGCCACCCGATTCTTCCGGCACTTCGGGAGCAGGAATATCAGTATAATATGCCGATTCATATCGGGAAAAACTGCTGGCTGGGAGCGGGAGTCATTGTGCTTCCGGGAATTACGATTGGAGACAATGTAGTGGTCGGAGCGGGAAGTGTTGTGACAAAAAATCTCCCCTCTAATGTAGTTGCGGTAGGAAATCCGTGCAAGGTGCTCCGGGAAGTCAATGAGCACGATAAGGAGTACTATTTTAAAGACAGAAAGATTAAAAATATGAGGGAATAGAACAAATCAGAGGAGCAGAAAAACATGAAAGATAATTATGAATATTGGGCGGATTATCATGTGCACACTTGTTACAGCGATGACTCCGAATGTCCCATGGAAGATATGGTAAAAAGGGCCTGTGAGCTTAAGCTGCATGAGATTGCGTTTACAGATCATGTAGATTACGGAGTAAAGACGGATGAGAATTGTGATTATGAGGCATATTTTGAAGAGATTCAAAATATGCAGAAAAAGTATGAGGGGCAGATTCGCATAAAGGCTGGAATCGAGTTCGGTGTGCAGACTCATACAATGCAGCAGTTCTGGAACGATTTTGTGCAGTATCCATTTGATTTTATCATTCTGAGCAATCACCAGATTGATAACAAAGAGTTTTGGAATTATGAGTATCAGGAGGGGAAAAGCCAGCAGGAATACCAGGAGAATTATTACAAGGCAATCTATGATGTGATGAAGGAATTCAAAGCCTATTCGGTGCTGGGGCACATCGATATGATTAAGCGGTATGACAAAATGGGTGATTTCCCAGATGAAAAAGCCATGGAATATGTGGACCCGATTCTAAAGCTTGCCATCGAGGATGGAAAAGGAATCGAGATTAACACCTCCAGTTTCAAATACGGTTTGAAGGATCTGATGCCTTCCAGAAAGATTTTGAAACGATACCGTGAACTTGGCGGGACGAGGATCACGCTGGGATCGGATACCCATGAGACCGTGCATCTGGCGGACCATATAGGTGAGGTTCGGAAAGAATTAAAGAAAATGGGATATGAGACATTTTGTACGTTTGACAAGATGAAGCCCGAATACCATGAACTGTAGATTCTAAAAATATCGTTGAAAACAATGGAGGTACAGGAAAGAATGGGGAATAAAAAAGTAATATTTATTGATGTAGACGGAACATTGGTGGATTACGAAAATAATCTTCCAGAGTCTGCAGTCGAAGCAATCCGCAGAGCCCGCGGGAATGGTCATAAGGTGTATATCAGCACCGGACGGAGCAAGGCCGAAGTGTACCGGAACATCTGGGATATCGGCCTTGATGGAATGATAGGAGGAAATGGAAGCTATGTGGAAGATCATGGTCAGGTGATTTTTCATCAGCTGATTACCGGGGAAGAGTGCAGGGATATTGTAGACTGGCTCCACGAAAGAGGTCTGGAGTTCTATCTTGAGAGCAATAATGGACTCTTTGCGAGCGAGAATTTTGAGAAAAGAGGGGAGCCTGTTATTCAGGAATATTCCCGAAGAAAAGGAAAAGAGGACGCAAATAGCCAGACGATTCGTCAGGCATTTCCGAAAATGATATTTGGAGGAGAGCTTTATAGAGATGATCTGAACAAGGTGAGTTTTATTCTGGAATCCTACCAGGATTATTTAGATGCAAAAGATGCTTTTCCAAATCTTCAATCAAATACCTGGGGAGGGGCAGGGGAGACAGAGCTGTTCGGAGATCTCGGAGTTAAGAACATCACGAAAGCCAATGCAATCCATCATCTTCTGGAATATCTGGGTGCGACAGCAGAAGACACTATCGCATTTGGAGATGCCAAAATTGATCTTTCCATGTTTGAATGCTGCAAGATAGGGGTTGCCATGGGAAATGGAGGACCGGAGATTAAAGCGGCGGCAGATTTTATTACAACCGATGTGACTGAGGATGGTTTGTATCACGCGTTTGAAAAATTAAAGATAATTTAATGTCAGCTATTCTGATAGGAACGAAAAGGAGAGGCTGTTGCAAAAGTAGGTTAATAATCTACCGGAGCAACAGCTTTTTGTGTTGCTCCGAAGAGTTCATTGTCTTTAGAAAGTCTGATTCGTGAAGCTTTTATGACATTGTATCCGGGAGGGTATATGCGGGATACATCAGATAATTTGGACAGCTTACGCACCATAAACAACAGAGGAGGGACAAAGTATTGAAAATAGAAAAATGATATGTAAAATAAGTTTAAA
>JAQVCP010000060.1 GCA_028689735.1 Hespellia sp.
ACCTCCTATGTGATTTTTGTGGTTGGCAAACCCACATTCATTATAACATAGGAGGTTTTTTACTTGAAGCTAAAGCTAACTGGGGACACACCGGCAGAGCCGGTGGTTTATTTTTCTGTTACACAAAGACAACATCAAAAGGAGCTGGCGCACTGGCTGATTAACATCAGTAGTGCGGGGCTCCTTTTTCGTGGTTTTTTATTTAGTTTTTTTGATATTTCTGAATAAACTAAGCAACACTTCATAACAAAATGTTGTTTGCCATTTCATCATGTGTACTCCACTTCAAGCACATACTGGTCACTCCTATATATACTATAAGATAACTCTATTGGAACTTCATTGGAAGCAAACGCTAGTCTTTGAGACATGAGAACTGGAAATCCTTCATTCACTTCCAGTAAATCACAAACCTCTCCACATGCTGATTTGGCCTCTACTGTATCCTTTGCTTTGACTATTTCGGAATTACAGTATTTTTTCAAGCTTGCATACAGGGATTGCTGAGTAAAATCAATACCAAACAGCATATCACTTACTTTACTTGTCAGGTATGTCTCTTGAACTACAATCGGATCTTCATGAACCTTCCGCAATCTTTTTAAATATAGCACTTGTGAGGTAATTGGTACGTTCAGCAGTTCTGCCACTTCCTTGCTTGGTACAATCATCTTCTTTTCTAAAACTGTGGTCTTTACTTTAAATCCTTTTTTAGTTAAAGAGTCATTAAAGCTCATTCCTTTTGCACGGCTGCCTTCTTTTCTCATCTTGCTGACATATGTGCCGCTTCCCTGGATGCGTGTTAGATATTCTCTATTTACCAACTCCATAAGAGCCTTATTTACAGTCATTCTGCTCACACCATATTGCTCTGCTAATTTATCTTCTGCCGGAAGTTGATCACCTGATTTATATTCGCCACTGATTATTTTATTATAAATAGATTCTCTTATTTGCAAATAAACTGGCGCCTTTTTAAATTCATTTTCGTTCATCATATCATTTGCCCTCCTTCTACATTTCTAGAAAGAGTATATCATAATCTGTGCAATTTGTATATACATATGCACATGTCATTAATTTTTCTCCTTTCCAAAGAAAAACCTACGCGTTTAGCATAGGTTTTCTATATAGACTATTTTATTTATTACATAGCTCATTCAAGCGTCTACCCAAATATCGAGCTTTTTCTTTTGCTTTTTCATTGCCCTTTGCAGGATATGTATCCGTCTCTTTTGCAAATACAGAACCTACGCATTCCGTTTCCATATGATCAAAAGCAAAATCTACAACACCTTCTATTAACAATTCCATGTTTACCCAATTTCCACCCGTTGTAACCAGTAGAGCTCCGTACTTGTCTTTTGGTTTTTCTGACTCTACATGACGAATATGCCTGTTTGACCAGTAAGATTGTAATCGAGTAAATACTTTATACATTGGTGATGACACAATACCAAAATGCATTGGCGTTGCAATAATCACCGCATCACATTCATCAATATAATCATATAATTCTGTCATGTCATCTTTGATAGAGCAGCCTCGTTTTTTGAAGCAATATTTGCAGTCCCTGCAAGGTGCAATATTAGCATTATAGCAATCTACTATTTTCACATCTCCTTCAAGGACACTGAGTGTCTCATCTAGCAAATGCTTTGTATGACTATTTTGAAATGGTGACCCATAAAATACAATTGTTTTCATGATGCATCTCCTTCTACCCCACACGGTGTATGGGGTTCTATTGATTGTAGTTCTGTATTATTTTTACTGATTAAATATACCAGCAAGAAGAATACTGCTAGTACTCCATAAATTATCGTGAACGTAATATTAGCATTTATCATAACCTTTTCTGAATGAATGAGACCGATAAATGAACAAAATGTAGTAACAATAAAAGTAACAGATGTATTTAACCATTTTCGATCAATAATAAAAATCACCACACACGCGTATAAAATTGCAATCATCATAGAGCCTTTTCCTAAGAAGAAATATCCTTGTGCTACACCTGCTGTTGCTAAATGTTCGCTCGTCACTTTAACTGAGTCTACCGCAAAATCGATTCCACCAGCTTGCAAGGCTTCTCCAATGGCAGCTGTTGCCGCCGTTGCTCCATTTAGAACCTTGCTATATAACAATTCAAAAATAGGAATTGCAGTAGCAATGATCATCGCTGGATAATATTTTTTATTTACAGATGAATATGACTGTGTTCCTGTGGAAATTGCAACAAAAATCAAAAGAATTAAAGTTGCTCCCGCTGGTATTGCCGACGTTGCAATCGCCACTAATCCCGACATGCATAATACTAAATATATAATTCCAGTAAACAACGAATATGATGCCCCAGCTTTCACTTTCTTCCATGCCGGATGCCCCCAGTATTCATTCATAGGAAATGGATTTCCAAATAAGGAACCAATAATATTTACACATCCCGTAGCAATTAAACATGTTCTTTCATCATAACAATCGCCTCCTTGCGCCGCCTGTTCTAACCCTTGTAACAATGCTGTAACATCTGCAAATGCATATGCAATTACCAACGGTAGAAACGTTAAGGCTTGGCTCATTGCTTCCCCACCGAACATTCCGATTTGTGGCAAAGGTACATAGAATCCAATTGTTTGAAAAGCGGATGTTAAATCACCTAACTTCATAACTCCTGTTGCCCATCCAATAATTGTTCCTACAAGTACGGCAATTAACGCTGGTGAAAGTCTTTTTGTCTTAACTTTGCCAAATTGGAAGAATAATAACAAGAAAAGTGCTGGCAACTGAATTTGTGGATGTGAAAAACCATCTGCCATAGATGCCATTAGCAAATATGCGATAGAGCCTCCCACAACGCTTCCTAACATAGCTTCCATCGGAATATATTTCATTAAAAACTTAATCACAAATCCACATACCACGAACATTATGCCATATAAAACATTTGCATGCAATGTAACTTCCCATGCAAATATTGCATCTCCGCTTGAAAAGAATACCGGCATAAAAATAGCAAACAACCATGCAAAGAAAGAGCCCGCCGCAATTCCTGCAGGTAATGCTGTAAGATCATCTCTACCTGATTTTTGACCTAATCTTCTGGCATAGAACGTGTTGAATGCTAAAAGAAGAAATGCTGTTAAACCAATTGCTGACACAATTTTTCCGAACACAATATCCTGCGCCATGCCCATAACACCTGTTAATACACCTACGCCGACAATGATTTTTGAAAATCCGTCAAAAAACACACCGATCGTGGCATCTATATCGCCTTTTTTAAACCAAGGAATATTTATTGTTTTACTTTCTTCTGACATAATTTCTCTCCTATTTCTTTAGACTCCTATAAAAAGTCATAATTGAATTTGTATCTAAAGTAAGCAAAATACTCATTATACATGTGGATAGATAATATTTTCGTGTGCGGATGTGCCTCAGCTAAAAAGCCCTTGTCTGATTTTCCTAATGTCATAGTATCTCCTCCGCCAATATAAACAGCAGACATATTAAGAAAGAATTCATCCATCATTTTTTGTTTTACTAAGAAGTGTCCGTAACCAGGTGATTCAATAAGCAATCTGTTAATACCATACATTTTTAGGATTTTCATTGTTGCAGATGAATCTGGGAATCCACCTGTTCCGGTAATAAGCACCGGAAGTATACCTTGTCCTGCTTTCGATAACTTTTCTTGAATTACTTCATCTGTATCCTGCTCAGTTGCTACAATATATTCCCTCTTAAAATTTTTCTTAAGATATTCTAATCCATTCGGTGATGTTACCAGTATACAAGGCACTCCTGTGCTTTTTAGCAGAGCATGATCCATAGGGACATCTGCAGCATCCAATGTCATCACAATATTTAATGGAATTTTAGATAATCCAGCTGAAATACGGTCTGATTCAATATCCGCATCCATACAATGCATGGAATAGTCCGCATCCGTTTTCATTGAATTTCCACCGATAATAGCAGCATCACACACACCTCTAAGCGCATTCAAAATCCAAAAATCTGTATCTTTTCCACCACCTGCCATCCTATTCTTTCCAGCAACATAAAATGCACTGGGTTTATCCGCATATGCAAGTTTTCCATCTATGGATGTTACAAAAGAAGAAAAAATGTACGGTCTGTCTTCTTTGCTTTCCGGGAAACACAATTCATTGCCATATACTGATCTGATTTTATTGGATGCTACTGGCATTTCTTTGTAAGTGTCTAATTCTTCACTTTTAAATATCTGATTTATTTTGATTTTTTCTGCATGAAACGGTATCATTGATAAGCTCATAAAATTAACTCTACCTCCTCTGTATTTGTGTCTAAATGCATGATTTCTGTTCTAAGTTCTTGATACTTGGTATAAAGTTTATTATATTTTACGGCTTTTTCCTGATTTGGTTTAATGATTACACTGTCACCAAACCATGTGTTCTCTAGTTCGCTATAACCTTTAATTGCTCCACTTCCATATCCTGCCAAAAAAGCAATCCCTAATGCTGTTGAACTTTTTTCATTATAATATAATTCACGCCCGATTATATCAGCAAACATTTGGCAAATTTCCTTTGAATTTGCACCGCCACCAAAAATATTAATTTGGTTAATTGGCATTACGAAATTAGTGATATTGTAGCGTGCATTATAAGCTATCCCTTCTAACATAGCATGATACCAATGAAACTGTGTATGGCATCCTCTATACCCCATCATAAACTCTGCATCAGGACCAAAAAATGAGGCTTCTGTCTGTAATTTGTAATGCGGAAAATACCATAATCCTTCTGTTCCAGGTTCGATTTCATCCAAATGACAATTCAACTCTTCCCAATTGTCATATCGAAGATTGTTTCTTAAATGAAGGATGCTTTCCCCAAATGAGAATATTCTTCCAGCAAAATGTCCTTTTCCCGCACCATAATGTGGGCAATCTACGTAATTTTCAGGAGATTCTTCTGCATACATCGATGTTGCCGAAGTTCCCAAATAAATCATAAAATGCTTTGCATTGTAGGCTCCACCGCCCACCATAGATGCAAATGTATCTCCTACCCCTGTAATCACTTTTGTCTGAACAGACAAACCTGTTTCAGCAGCACATTCCTGGCTAATGTTACCGATCACAGAATTGGCGGCTTTTAATTCAGGCAAAATGGACATATCTAACCCAAAAGATTCTACTATTTCTTTTTTCCAAGATAAGTTTTCTTCATCAAATACACCGCCTACCATAGATGCTGCATCATAATCCATAGTCTCTTTTCCTGTCAATTTAAATGCTATAAAACCATGTGGGACCAATACCTTTGCAATTTTTTTATAATTTTCTGTTTCATTCCTTTTGACCCACATAATCTTTGGTAACATATGTCCATGTGTAATGCTATTCTGAAGTTTTGCATTTATATCAAGCAACTCTTTTTCAGCTCTTACATCCGTGTGTAAAATTGCATTTCTAATCACTGTACCGTCTTCAGTAATTGGACACATTGCAGGGATCAGGCCTGTGACTCCTATTGCACAAATATTTTCACTGAATACATCTTTTAGGGATAAGAATTTTTCAATTGCAGCCTTAAATTCATTCCACCACATTGTCATACTTTCTTCTTGCCATCCAGCATGTTTTACTTCAATAACATGTTCTTTCTGAAACTTAGAAACAACATTTCCTTTTAAATCTGTCAGCACTGCTTTTGAACTAAGCGTGCCGATATCAAATCCAACTAAATATTGATTCATATCTTCATCCTCTCTATTTATCCATTAACACAACAGGTCTGTACGAAGAAATTTGACGTGCTTCAATCAAAGCAGCTTCAATTTCTTCAAATGAGAATGTTGAAGTTATAAGATGATCTAATGGAAGTTCTTTTAAACTCAAGAGTTCTGCAGCAACACGAATTGTTTCTTTTGTATGCTTTGTTACTCCTGTAATCGTAATTTCTTTGTAATGGAACCATTTTGGATTTACCATAAACTCGTCATTTGCTCCTGTCCCACCATAAATCACCAAAGTTCCACGAATTGCAAGTGCTTGGACAGCTCCTTCAATCGCAACTTTGCCACCTGCTGTAAAGAAGGCTTTTTCTACCCCTCTTCCATCGGTAATCTTCATAATTTCAGCTTGCAAATCTTCATTAATTGGATCAACTACATAATCTGCACCAAACTCGAAAGCTTTTTCTCTTCTTTCTTTTGTCGGTTCGCTCACAATTACCTTCGCGCCCCTTTGTTTTGCTAACAGTAAATGAATGATTCCCATTGCACCGCCACCACAAATGAGTGCATAATCTCCTGTATTGATTCCAGACACATTCATACTATGTGTAACACAGGCTAATGGCTCTGCTAGAATTCCTCTTTCAAAAGGCACGCTCTCGTCAATTTTAAATACCTCGTATCCTTTTGCAATGAATTTTTCTGCAAATCCTCCCGGTCCATCTACTCCTGGGATTTTCTGAACATCTTTTGCATTTTCACACTGATTATCATATCCCTTGCGACAATAATAGCATTCTCCACAACGTGTCAAACTGAGAACAATAACTTTATCTCCTGGTTTTAAATCTTGTGCAACACTACTTCCAACCTTTTCAACAACACCACAAATTTCATGTCCTCCAGCAAATGGAAAACCACCTGATTTTCCATAGTAGAACCCTTGCTCAAAAGTACAAATACCTACGGCTTTTACATCGACTAGTACCTCATCCTCCATCATATCAGGAAGTGTTACATCTATTAATTCTATTTTGCCAGCTTCTGGCATAATTGCTGCTCTCATACTATCGCTCTCCCTTTAAAATTGCATATGCCTCATCAACCGTTACATCCTCATGAATAATTGCTGCAAGAGCCTTTGTCATGTTTACTGTATTTTTGCCTCCCCATACATTTCTTCCAATGGCAACCCCACTTGCACCTGCATTCATTGCCGCTTTAATTGATGCTAAAAATTCTTTTTCATCATCTGTTTTTGCTCCTCCTAACACGACAAGTGGAACAAATGTTTCGTCAACAACCCTTTCAAATCCTGGTGCGTATCCTACCTTCATGAAATCACATCCAATTTCACAAGCTATTCTTGCTCCTCTTGCAATATTATCTAATGTTTTAAACTCTGGGCCAGCATCAAATCCACCTGGTACAGGTTCTGAGCACACTGGCATTCCAACACTGTCACAATATGAAATAGCTTCTGCCAGATGCGGGTATGTTGGTTCTTCTACATCGATACCCTGCCCTACATTGACCATGACAGCATCTGCTCCCATACGCATTGCATATTCTGCGTCAAATACAAGACGGCTGTCATGTCCCTGCCCCATGTATGTTGGTGGCAAATCCAATCTTGCAATATACCCTAAAGGTGCCAATTCCTTGGCAAATTTTCTCGCCACACCAAAGTTACATAAAACAGCATCTGCTCCGCCTTCAGCAATCTGTTTAATTGTCTCTCCTGGGTGCTCTAATCCTTCTGACGCCCCATTAAAAGTGCCGTGATCAATTGCAACAATGAGTGCCTTTCCATCTCCTTTAAAAATGTGGTTCATTCTTCTAGCTTTTAAGTTCATATTTTTTCTCCTCTATTCTCATTTATTTCACGCCATAAATCATCTTATATCTCGTATAAATGAAGTGTGGACTGTGCATGTGCATTGTAACAATTTCACTATGGGGATGATTTGTTGATGGGAAAGATTTACTTGCTGTTCCTATTCCTGTTGCCTGTCCGCCCACAAAAACACAAGAAGTATTAATAAAAATCTCATCTAATAATCCTTCTTGCATAACATGATGGCAATACGTTGGCGATTCAACCAGTACTTTTTCCATTCCCATTGCCCGAAGTACCTTCATCATTTCAACAGAATCTGTATTTTTCCCTTCACCGGTCACTAAAACAGCAACTTTTCCTTCATTTTCCTCGAGTAGCTTTACAACTGTTTTTTTGTCATCTTTTGTTTTTATCAGAGGTAATTCAAAATACTCTTTTGTAATTTCCTCTTTTAAGTTTTTGTATCCTTCCGGTGATGTTGCAATTAATATTGGAATTTCTTTCTGTCCAAAAACTGCATTTTGAAAAGGGATTTTTTTACCGGTAGTCGTCACAACTACGGTCCATGGCGCAATTGATTTTCCATTGCTAATTCTTGCTTTTAGTAAATCCGGGTCATATGCACTGCCTGAATAATCCGGCTCTTTTATTAACGTTCCACTACCAATAATAATTCCATCACAGTTTGCTCTTAACAGATTCAATATCCAAAAATCTGCAAATGCCCCATCTCCATCCAGAAGATTTGTTTTTGCGATCATTGGGCCTACTTCATTGTCCTCAAATGCTATTTTTCCATCCACTGACATTACATAAGATGCGTACGTAATTGGCCTTTCCTTTGGGACCTCACCAAACATTAGCTTTCCATATACACTATCTACTTTTTCACATACTAAGCCATCATTGACGTAGCCCATTTTTTCAGTATTGTCAAAAAGTCTTTTTAGGCGGATGACATTTGCATCAAATTCTACTTGTGGTATTGCCATAATAATTACCTCCTCCTTGTAATAAATATTTTATATATGTAACTGCTTCTGTTCCGATGCTTCGCTCTAGAATCAAACCATCCTCAATTACGCAGGGTACACCATTTTAACGTTCTGGCTTTTCAATTGCTTCAACTACAAAGCACAAACTGCCAATTGCCAAATATACGATTGAAAATACAACGCCCTGTGCCGGCAGCCAACAGATACGCTCGCAGTGAATAAATCCTATTGCCGATAAGAAGGCTAATATGAGAGCAGTTACACCTGCTAATTTAAATTTCCTTCTATACACATAAGCCATCCATGCCGCATAAAGTAAACTTGAAGCAAATGCTCCATAAGACAAAACTTGAAATGCCGAAACCATCACACTGGCCTGTGCAAATTTTTCTACTCCTATTTCTGCCACACTTGTCCCTGCAACCCCTAGCACATCATTAATGATATTGAAGATATACTGAGCCAGTATCGGGAATAGGGACACAAAAATTACACTACTATACTCTTTTTCCAAGTTATCAACTACTTCTGCAGATACTGTCAGTCCCACAAATACTAATAAAATAATAATGACTTCATATGGAATAATTTCTAATATAATAAGTGGCAATCCAAAAAAACAGGTAAAATATGTAGCAGCCATTAACAACGCATACCCACTTTTTGCACCAACCTTTTTCCAGCCTGGGTGACCATAATAAACAGATGTTGGAAACGGACTGCCTGTCAACGAACTGATGACGGTTGTCACCCCATCTAAGATCATGCTTCTTTTTACTGGATACCTATCACCAGACATCGAAGCACTCTGTACAGCTTGCATTGTAGAGATAAAATTCGCAATTTGTAATGGCACTATAATGGACAAGTAGGGACCTATTTTTCCAAATCCTGCAAACACATCCATTAAACTAAGACTAGGCGGATAAAAACCAAACATACTAGCTGACTCTCTCAGACCAGCCACATTACAATACCCTGTAACCCATGATAAAACTGCTCCCAGAACTAATATCAACAATGTATTCGGAATCTTTTTGATAAATGGTTTTTTCATCTTGAATGCCAAAATAATAAAAAACAATGGTACCACACTGATTACTGGTGTTTGAAATACAGTAATAAATCCATTAAATGAAAGCCATACGAGCGCACCTGCTGCCATATTCCCCATTAATGCTGAATTTGGAATATATCGGACTAAAAAGCTGCTAACAAATCCGCCGATAATTTCTATGAATCCTCCTAGACAACATGCAGCAATTGCAATTTGCCATGCAAGTAAAGCATTTCCCGTCTGATGATAAATAGGCACAATAATCAAAAATATCCATGCAAATACCTGGGTCGAACTGATTCCAAACGGTAATGCTGTGACATCTGTCCGGTTTTCACTTTTCCCCAATACATATGCTTCCCCAAAATATATAAGACATCCTGCAATTGAACCAACACCTATTCCAGGAAGCATTTTCCCCATAACAATCTCTGCTGGAAATCCTTCTGCAAAATAGAGAACTCCAATAATTGCAGCAATCTTGGAAAAGACATCTCCAAATAGTCCAAAATATGCCTCCCACTCACCTTGTCCAAAATAATGGTCTTTAATGAATCTTAATTTATTCATATTTTCTCCAATACATCCATGTTTTCTAAAATAATTTATATAGTTCAATTTGTTTTTGCTATATATTTGTATATACAACTATATGTCTATATGTGAATTATATCTGTTCATTTGCAAAAAGTAAACACATTTTTCTACTTTTCCCGCATACTGTCACATTGCATAAATTTGTATATACATTTTCAGTCATATTGTCAATTGTAAATATTTGTATATACGTATATTCTATTTTGGAATAGGAGGTGATTACCATGAGAATTGTCAAGTTTGCATATATTTTGATGGGAAAAAATTTTTCTCAAGCAGAAAATAGTGCACATATTTTCAATGCTTATAACGATGCAACTGTTATCGGTGTAGATAATATAAAAGAAGCATGTCAAGCTGCACTTCAGTTAAAGGCAAAAGGCTATGAATGCATAGAGCTTTGTGGTGCTTTTGGTGCCGATGGTGCCAAAGCGATTTTGAAAGCTACAGATAATGAACTTGCCATTGGGTATTCTGTTCATTTTAGTTCCCAGGATAAACTTTTTGATCAGGTTTTTTCTTGAAATTATTTTATTCCGCTAAAACATCTCTAAATAAAATATATTTATCAAGGGCATACGACATCGTTCAAGTGACAATCCCTTGATAGGTATATTTTTTTGAAAATAGTAGGCACTAAAACTAAAAAATCCCTCAAAAGCAGCCTCCGTCATCTTAACTTCTCCGCTTTCAAGGGAAAACTCCCATATATTATTCTGCTGTTTCTCTCAGATGTCTATATATCCGCTGGCTCATCCTCCGATTCCATACACACTATAAATCTTCCATCCGAACCGAACTTATAAATGATTGCCGCCATTCTGCAGCCTCAGAGGCAGCTCCAGACCATTGTCCTCCAATAGCTTTTGGTCCGTCAGAATCTCCATCACTGCTCCGTCTGCCACAATTCTTCCCTCAGACATCAGAATCACGCGGTTGCAGGTATCCATAACCATATCCAGATCATGGGATGCGATGATCCTTAGGTGGTTGAACTGATTGAGAATATGAATCAGATTTCTCCGGTTCTTGGGATCCAGCGCAATGGTGGGCTCATCCATCAGAATGATATCCGGCGTCATGGCCAGAATTGTTGCAATGGCCACCAACTTTTTCTCCCCACCGGACAGCTTGTAAATCGACTTCTCCCGCAAATGTTCAATATGAACCATCGAAAGTGCGCGTTCTACACAGACCTGCACTTCTGATTCCGGCATTCCATAATTGCGTGGGGCAAATGCAATATCCTCCGACACCTTATTCATAAACAACTGGCTTTCCGAATCCTGAAAAACATATCCGATCTTCTCCCGAATCTTCGGGAACATCTGCGGTATCACCGGGATTTCCTCCACATGGATGTTCCCGGAAAAGCCGCTCTCCAGTCCTACCATAAGCTTGAGCAGCGTAGATTTTCCCATGCCATTTGCACCGATCAGACCAATACAGTCCCTCTCTCTTGCTGTAAAGTTCAGATTACTTAGTACATTCTTATTCTTTTCATAACCAAAACTAACATCTTCCACGTCAATATGTATGTGACTCACCTGGTAACTCTCCTTCTCATTCTTTTCTGTCTGTTCTCAATTTTATCATAATACAACTCGTATCGCGAAAAAAACAACCAGCCACACAACAAGATAGCAATAATCTTTCCGGCCACATTTTCCCCTGTCTTCAAAATAGAATTCACCGCGGTATCCCCGGAGCACCATGCTGGAATAGACAGTTCCCGCCCGGTCAATGCTTCGGAGTAAAAGCTGCCCAGCCAGGGGTCCCCACACTTTAAAATGGATTCCCTTTTGTCCGGGTGCCCTAAGAGCATACGCCTGCATCATTGTATTCGCCTCTTTCAGAAGTACACTGATATAGCGATAGGTCAGCAGAACCTGGGTCACCAGAACTGCCGGAACATGAACAATGCGCAGTGCATAACAAATCTTTTCGATGGTCGTAGTCGCAATCAGAAGATAGGTTGCCAACACTGTCAAAATGCCCTTTATCATCAGCGTCACCATGGAAAACATTCCGCTGGTCACCGGAAATTTCCCAAGATAAAGCACCACCTGCCGATCAAAAAACGGATTGAATAAGCCCAGCAGACATACTACCGGAAGCACCACGCGAAGACGCCGGATACTGTCTTTCCATGAGACCTCTCCCAGCATAAAGACAATAATAGGATAGATCCCCATCATAAGAATTCCTGCAATATTGTATTTGGAAAAGGATACCACATCTGCAATATAAAGTATGGTCAAAACAAGTTTAACCAGTGGATGAATCTGATTCACCCACTGGTCCTTTTCTGCCACCATATTCATATGATTGATTTCATAATATGCACCACTTAATTTACTCATAATCTGTATTCTTTCTCTTCTGCCGTTACGGCTCACACCTTTGGTGTTTCAGCAGGTTGCTGCCTGCTATGAAAGACCTTTCTTTTTGTGGTTTCTGCTGATAACGTAACACACTCCGCCACAGACCACAAGTACCAGGCATGATCCCAAAATTCCAGAGAACGAAGTTCCAAGTCCGGACTCTGTATTTTTAAACTGATAATCCGGAAGAAGTGCGGTCTTCTCCTGCACGGACTCTGCCTGACGATAGATGGAATTTTCTGCCGCTTCCAGTTCTGTACTTCCTGTCACTTTTTCAATGGACCACTCCAGACCATCCGGATGGGAAGAGGCAAACAATGACAGGCCGCCACCGATAAAAAGAGCAATCACTGCCAGGATACCAATGGTCTTCCTGGCGGAAAAACGTTCCTTTTTCTCACCCGCCTCAGCCAGGCTCAGCATCTCCGGCCGTGCCTCGTAGACAAACACCAGTACTGCTGCCGTAATCAGCCCCTCCACCATTCCGATTGCCAGGTGAATCGGCTGCATCATCCCAATAAATACAGAAAACGGTAAATCCGTGATTCCTGAGAGCAATGTCTCAATGGATACGCTGAATGCACCCAGCTGTAAGGTCAAAACAGATCCAATCACAGAGGCCCCTATGATTCGCCCCCGGCTCATGGTTCTTCCATTCATCGCCCTCCAGATCAGATAGCCGATAAAGCATCCATAAAATGCCATATTCCAGACATTTGCTCCCAGGGCTAACAGCCCTCCGTCTGCGAACATCAGACACTGAATCAGAAGGACTCCGATCATGGTCAGAAATGCCGCATAGGGACCAAGGAGGGCTGTCAGAAGCATACCGCCGCAAAGATGCCCGGAGGAACCCGTTCCCGGAATGGTAAAATTAATCATCTGGGCTGCGAATACGAACGCTCCCATCACTCCCATAACCGGAACCTTCTTGGGATCCGCCTCTAAATGTATTTTTTTGATTGAATAACCAGCCGCCACCGCAGACAAGGCGTACATACTCCCGCCTACCGCAGGGCTGATAAGTGCATCTGCCATATGCATAATTTATCTCCTCCTACTATATCATTTCCAAAAGCTACTGTAACACATAAAGCTGACTTTAGGTCAAGCTTTTTTCTTCTTTCCTGAGAATCTCACAGACCTCCTGATAGCTCATCCCATTCTCACGGCATAACCTGGCTACGCTTTCGTACTCCGGATAGCATCTTCTAATTCCATTTCCACTGCAGATTTTGTATTTTGCCCTGCCAATTGAAGTCTCATGTTCCACGTTCTCTCTCGTCAGAACCGTGCGCTCCATCTCGACTCGTCGGATACCGATGGTGGTTGTGTCTGCGAAAATGATTTCTTCCATTTTTGAGATCAAATCCTCTGTGCAGATAACATGAAGCTCATAGCCCGGCCGGTTTTTCTTCATATAGACCGGGGTGTAATTTACGTCTCTTGCGCCAGCCTCCAGCAGCCGATTCAAAACAAATCCCAGAGCTTCCCCGGTACAGTCATCCAGATTAGTCTCCAGCTTCCAGATCGTATCCTTCTGCACCATCTGTTCTTTCTCCTGCTGCTTTGTGTCAATCAGCATTGCCCGAAGCATACTCGGTCTGTCATAAGTTCGTTTTCCTCCACCGATTCCGATTTTCTCTATCGAAAAATCCTTCGGAAGACAATCAGAGGTACGGACCGCTGCCACAATAGCTGCTCCGGTGGGTGTCACAAGTTCCCCTTTCGTCTCTGTAATCTGAAGACGAAGGTGATGTCTTGACGCAATATTTGCCACCGCCGGAACCGGGACGGGAATGGTTCCATGCTGACAACGCACGAATCCCTGTCCCTCACACAAGATTGGTACAATGACATGTTTAATTTGAAGATTATCAAGGCACACCGCTGCCGCCACAATATCCACAATAGAATCTACGGCGCCAACCTCATGAAAATGCACATGATCCATATCAATTCCATGGGCTTTTGCTTCTGCCTCCGCAAGAATGGTAAAAATCTTAACCGCAAGGTTTTTCGCGCCCTCCGTTAACTCTGCCCGTTCAATAATCGTGACAATCTCCGGCAGTCCCCGGTGTTCATGAGTATGGTGAACATGCAGGCTCTCTTCCCCACAGGACTGAGCCTGTGTATGGACATGTCCATGAGATTCCTCATCATGACGGTGTTCTCCATGTTCCTGTCTATGGTGCTCACCATGACTATGCTCCCCATGTCCATGAAGATAGTCCATATCATGATCGTGATTCTCGTGTGCCCCGTCCAAAATGACATCAAAATCACACACATCCAATCCCGCTTTTTTTACCCTACTTATCTTTACATCAAACCCTGATACCGGAAGACTCTCCAGTGCCTTTTTCAGCACCTCCCGGTCCGCACCAAGATCCAGCAATGCTGCCACGGTCATGTCCCCGCTGATTCCACTATAACATTCCAAATACAATGTATTTCCCATAATTTACCTCAATTCATGAAACATCTATCTTCTATTGTTCTATCTTCTCTGCCAGATTCTCAAAAGGATAATTCCTCGCTCCCGGCTGTCTTTTTTCCAGATAATCCTGGCGGATTTCCGTGCTGACCTGCCGCATATCTTCCTCAAGATCTTTGGAGGACAGCAAAAAGCAACCCTTGCTCCGTATGATAATCTGTTCCAGGCCATCCGATGTTGCCACAGTCACCTTATACTTATGCCCCATTTCATGGGCCGCCTTTTCGATATACTGATCTGCCGTCTCCGCTTCCTTTGTAAAGACCACCTGGATATTGTGATAATCCATGACAGTGACCTGATGCCCCGGAACCTTGTATGCATCAAATACCACAATCAGACGGCATTTCTTATAGCCCTGATAATTACAGAGCATGTCCTGAAGCTTTAATCTTGCTCCGTCCAGATTCACTTCTGCCAGACTCTTCAGCTCTTCCCATGAGAAAATGATGTTGTACCCATCCACCAGCAGATATTCCGGAAGCGGCTCTGCCTTTTTCTTTCTGTACTCTGCTGCCACAGACGGACGCTCCTCTACCCGCGTTCCTTCTTTGAACCTCACCGTCTCCTTTGGCTTGTAGGATTTTTGGCGGTTTCTAAGTATGGTGGGCGAATAAAGCTCATCCAGTTCCTTTTGCGTCAACTGGATATTGCTGCCTCTGCTTCTTGGAAGCACCGACCTCTCCGGTATCTTTTCCAGATCCATTTCCTGAGACGTTTCTCTTTGATCCAGTCCCTCCAGATGCATATAATCTTCCACTTCATCCCACGGAACCACAAATCCTGCTCCGTGGGCACAGAAGACAGATCCCGTCGGATTCTCCAGATCCCGCTCCGAATCATAGGTGCTCTGCTCCAGCACCTCTTCCATATTGTGACAGGGTTCATAGCCGCCAAGCAGATACGAAATCCTTCCTTGTCCCTTGGTATATGCAGCGATCTCCGAAGGATAGGTCCGCATGCTGGAAACAGGACCACGTCCCGATAGTATGGAGTGCTCCCCTTCCAGCTCCGGAGCCGTAAATGCAGCCCCCATCCGTTCCAAATCTGACATTGCCCGTCCTACATACTCGGTAGGCACCTCCAGACGAAATTCATAATAAGGCTCCAGAAGAAGACCTGCATTTTTCTGCTGCGCTTTTTTAAGTCCCTGCCGAAGGGCGCGGTAGGTTGCCTGCCGGAAATCTCCCCCCTCGGTATGTTTCAGATGTGCCTTTCCTGCTGTCAAAGTCACATTCATATCCGTAACCACTGAGCCTGTCAGTACGCCCGCATGCTCCCGCTCCTCCAAATGCGTCCGAATCAGACGCTGCCAGTTCTTGTCCAGCTTGTCCTCGCTGCAGGAGGCATGAAAAACGAGACCGCTTCCCCGCTCTCCCGGCTCCAGAAGCAGATGTACTTCTGCATAATGCCGGAGGGGTTCAAAATGTCCCACCCCCTCCACAGGTTCTGTGATGGTCTCTTTATATACGATATTTCCGGTTCCAAATTCTATCCACACATCAAATCGTTTCTTGATCAGATACTGCAGAATCTCAATCTGAACATCACCCATGATCTGCACCTGAATCTCCTGCAGGCTCTCATTCCATACAATATGGAGTTCCGGCTCTTCCTCCTCCAGCATCCGAAGCTTTGGCAGGAGCTGCCTTGCATCACAATCCTCTGGAAGAATCAGGGAATAGGTGAGCACCGGTTCCAGAATGGGAAGTGCTGCATCTTCCTCTGCGCCAAGTCCCTCTCCGGGGTGGGTCTGGGTAAGTCCGGTGACCGCACAGACCCTTCCTGCATGGACCTGAGAAACCACCTCAAACTTCTCCCCGGAATAGACCCGGATTTGATTCACTTTCTCATTCCAAAGTGTTCCTCTGCTCAGTACATCCTTCACCTTCAGGCTTCCTCCGGTAATTTTCATATAAGTCAGGCGGCTGCCACTGTCATCCCGTCCAATCTTGAATACTCTGGCACCAAAATGCTCCGGATACTCCCTGGCAACACCATATGCCTCCAGACCCCTCAGAAGCTCTTCCACTCCATCCAGTTTCAATGCTGAGCCAAAGTAGCAGGGGAAAACCTTCCTTTGTGCCACCAGCTGCTGAATCTGCGAATCATTGACACACCCGTTTTCCAGATAGGATTCCATCACCTGCTCCTCGCACAGCGCAAGATTCTCTGCCAACACCGCTTGTGTCTCGCCAAAATCCACACAGTACTCACTGAGACGCTTCTGCAATTCCTGCATCAACCGCTGCCGGTCTGTACCAGCCTGATCCATCTTGTTCACAAAAAGAAAGGTCGGAATCTGATAGCGGGACAGGAGCTTCCATAAGGTCTGAGTATGACCCTGCACTCCGTCCGCACCACTGATTACCAGAATTGCATAATCCAGCACTTGAAGTGTCCGCTCCATCTCCGCCGAGAAATCCACATGTCCCGGTGTGTCTAAAAGGGTAATCTCAAGATTCCCCCACTCAAGTCTTGCCTGCTTTGAGAAAATGGTAATTCCCCGCTCTCTCTCCAGGTCAAATGTATCCAGATATGCATCCCGGCTGTCTACCCGGCCCAGTTTTCGTATGGCACCGCTCGCATACAGCATAGCCTCGGAAAGCGTCGTCTTTCCAGAATCCACATGGGCCAACAGAGCGGCACATATATGTTTTTTTGGTCTATTCCTGGATATATCATCCATAAAAATGCCCCTTTCTGTCTTCTATAATTAAGTCATTATAGCACAGAAAGGGGCATAAGTCGATAAACGCTGTTGCATGAACTGGTTCCATTACTTGCCTGTTTTTACTACCATCTTCAGTTCCCTGAGAATCATTTTCCTTTTACGCAATATATTTGCGTTTTGTATCGAATTTAATAGGCTCGTCATCCGACTGACATTCACGTATCCTTTTCTCAACCCTGTTTCCCATGGTTCCATAAGTACCTGAGCCGAGAAAATAGTCAAGTAACTCTGTTTCATCCTCTGTCAGATAGTACCGATCCCCAGAGAACACCTTCTGTCACTAGCATTACAAACAGCCCCATACGTGCTCCGTCTTCAAGTCCAGCATTTTGGTTTAGATTTATAATACTAAATCCTTGTCCATCAATGGTACCTCCATTTTGAATATTTCCGGAACCTTTTTGCTTACTCTGTGGGGAAGTGCGATATCAAGATAAGCAAGGCGGATCTTCGCCTCCCTGCGCTGTGTGTCCTGAACAGCCCTGTCCTCGGAAAAGTGCTTTAGCTGTTCATACCACTGCTCACTTTCTGTTGTCTTCATGATCAGGCAATGAATTTTCTTTTGAATACAAATACAACAGCACCGCCAGAAAGAAGAACTAGGCTTAAATAAAGCATTGTATTTGAAGTATCACCAGTTTTAGGTGACGCTGCATCTTTAATAACTGTATCGTTTTTTCCTGTATCTGGTTTTGTTGGTTCAATGTTTTTTTCAGTCACCGTGAATGTGGTATCTGCTGACAAGTTGTCTTTGTATTGGAATTTCAAGGTATGACTTCCAGCTGATAATGTATCCAGGTAACTTGCTTTCAAAGTTAAAACCGTACTTCCAGATTTCAATGTGTAATTGCTTTTGTCAACCAGTTTTCCATCAACATAGATACCCTCTAAATCTTCCAACTTTCCAGTACAAGTTAATGTCATGTCTTTGCCATTGCTAATCTGATGTACAGAACCAGCACCAGCAGTAATGACTAGTTTCTCTGGTGTCACACCAGTAGCAGGGATTTCTTCTGTATCTATGTGATTGCAAACAGTACAATTTCTGTGCTGACTTCCTTTTGCTGTTTCGGTAGCAGGAGTATCGACTACCCATTCACCATAAGCGTGAGTGACTTTGTCCATTTCCTCACCATCGTCAGCAGTACATTTATGCCAGTGATCTGTATCGTTGTCATACCAAGTTGTTGTATCGGCTACATGAGTGTGTGATATTACAGGAATTTCAGCGATTTCCGTATGGTTACAAATAGTACAATCTCTATGTTTGCTTCCTGTGGTCGTTTCTGTAGCTTCTGTGTCTGTTACCCATTCACCAAAGGTATGAGTAGCTTTGTCCATTTC
>JAQVCP010000146.1 GCA_028689735.1 Hespellia sp.
CAAAGACCGATGCACAAAGGGATGCACTGTTCAAGGAAATGAGAACGGGTAAAAAGAAAGTGCTTATCGGTTCTACAGATAAGTGTGGTACCGGTGTAAATGTTCAGACACATTTGGTGGCACTCCATCATGTGGATTGTCCTTGGAAGCCATCTTCCATTGAACAGAGAGAAGGCAGAGGTATCAGGCAGGGGAATGAGAACAGCGAGATTGCAGTCTATCGGTATGTTACCAAAGGAACTTTTGATGCATACAACTGGAGCCTGGTCGAGAATAAGCAGCGTTTTATCAGTCAGGTCATGACCAGCAAGGCAGTGAGCCGAAGCTGTGAGGACATTGATGAAGCGACACTTTCCTATGCAGAGATTAAGGCGGTAGCAACAGGTAATCCACTGATTAAAGAGAAGATGCAGCTGGATAATGATGTCCAGAGACTGAAACTCTTAAAAGCCAGCTATGATAACCAGCGCTATGGATTGCAGGACAATTTCATGATTCGTTATCCAAAACTGATTAAGGCAGCCAAAGAAAAGCTGGTTTGTGTCAGGGAAGATATCAAGACAAGAGATGCAGAATTGATCAGTAACCCGGATTTTGCCATTACCATAGGCAAGTTCACCTTTACTGAGCGTGTAGACGGAGGTACAAAACTTCTGGAAACCATCAGTAAATGTAAGACCGGGGAAACCACATCAGTGGGACAGTTCCATGGCTTTGAATTGTTGGCTGAGAAAAACTTTCTTGGTATCAATTATCTGGTACTTCGTGGTAAGACCGAGTACAAGGTAGAATTATCCACCAGTCCTGTTGGAAATATGGTGAAGCTGGAAAACAGTTTTGCCGGGATTCAGGAGAATGAGGATTTTCTACTCAAGAAGATTGAACAGTATGAGAACGATATGGAAGCTTCCAAGTCAGAGTATGAGAAGCCATTCGGTCATGAGGAAGAGCTGCAGGAGAAGCTGTCAAGACAGATTGAACTAAACGCACAACTTGATTTGGAGAACGCTAAGAATGTGGATGCGGATTTGGGTGGACTGGATGAAGCAGAAGTAAGAACTAGTGCAATGGGTGTTGCAGAAAGAGAGACACCCTATCAGACAGATAACAAAGTGAGATAGTGGAAAAAGCCCTGCGAAAGCGGGGCTTTTCTGATCTAGAGAGGATGTGAGAGCAATGGACAGAGTAGAAAAAGCAGCGTGTATCTGTTTCCTGGTCGGAGTGATATGTCTAGCAATTCCGGCATATAACCATTTTTCGAATATCAGGAGAACAGACAGGCTGATGAAAGAATTTACAGAATCAGTGGAGGAAATGCAGGATGAAGAGACAGCAGGCGAGGAAGAAGAGCAAACCACCATTAGTGAAGCGGATGCCACCTTATTTTCAGAAGGCGATGTTATTGCCATTCTTGAGATTGAAGCGTTAGGCATTCGTTATCCCGTTATGGAGGGAGCAACTTCCGACAATTTGAATAAAGGGATTGGTCATCTGACAGAGACAGCGGGAATCGGGGGTATCGGAAACTGCGTGCTGGCAGGACACAATGGCAGCAGACATGGGGAGTTCTTTACACACTTGAATGATATTGCCATAGGAGACGTCGTTCAGATATTGGATTTTGAAGGTAAAGAGTACACCTATGAAGTAACGGACTTTTATACAGTCGGTCCCTATGAGAACAGCATTAAAGACCAGGGAGAGGAAAGGGAATTAACTCTTTTTACCTGTGCCCAGAAGGGAACTATGCGTTTTGTTGTTAGATGTCTGTTGAGAGAGGAGGCAGATTGATGGAACAGGAGAAGAAATATTTCATCGGAGATATCGAGGAAGTCCTTGCTGAGATGGATTTCTCAGATGTGGACGATGATATCGCAGAGATTGACGAGGATTTCATAATCCAGGTCAGTGGCTGGTATCTTGTGATACCAAGCCTTGGAATCACAGTAAGGGAAGGTGTGGCATGCGTCTTTGATGAGGAAGAGCAGATGTTCATGCCCGATTTTGATGTAACCGTTCTGTATGAAGGGGAAGTAGATGCAGGCACCTGGATGTACTACGAGCAGGATGGAATCGTTATTACGCTTGCAAACTGGCTGAATGGTCGGATGCAAATAGAAGCAATCGAAAGACTGGAATGCGTATTAAAGATTGCCAATGTAACTAATTAACATGTTTATTACCCGTGAAATGGGTAGGAAGTGAGGTATTTATGAAATATTCAGTAAAGGTCAATGAAGTAAAAGTAAAGGAAGGGAAAGAGAGCAATATCCGTGGATTTGCAACTCTTGTATTTGGAGATTCTTTTAAGATTACCAATATCGCAATCTTAGAGAATAAGGACAAACAGCAGCTGTTTGTATCTATGCCGAGATACCGTTCCAATGAACGTGATGAGAATGGAGGCACAGTCTATAAGGATGTGTGCAATCCAATCACAGCAGAATTCCGTGAGGAACTCTATGGGAATATTCTTGAGGCATATCAGCAGGAGATTTCCAAAGGACAGGAGAAAGGGACATCCGCTAAGGCAGAACAGGAAATGCCAGAATTTTCTGTGACTGTTACACCATATGAGAGAGATGGTAGCAGCATTCGTGGGCTTGCCAGAATCTATTTTGATGACAGTTTTATCGTCAACAATGTCAGCGTATTGCAGGGAAAAGATAAGCTCTTTGTTGCAATGCCAGCCTATAAGACGAAGCAGGTGGATGAACAGGGCAAACCTGTCTACCAGGATGTGGCTTATCCAGTTACCAAAGAATTTCGTGAAAAGCTCTATGGTCAGATCATCGAAGAGTATGAAAAGGCAAAAGAGCAGGCACAGAATCAGGTGCATGGAAAAGAAGCGCAGACAGAGCAGGACAAGGCTTTTGCACAGCAGAGAGAGGGAAGAATGCAGAGGGCAGAGTCAACCCCCTTTCGCTAAGGAAGAACAGTAAACTGATGGGGCGGGTTATCCTGCCCCGATTATAAGAATGGAGGAATTATCAGTATGGATGTAGCAGAAACAACCAAAAAGAAGCCATTAACCAAGGATGAAATCATTCAGGAGTTGATGGATATATTGAAACAGAACAATATGCAGTCACAGTCTAATGAGGTCTTTGAAATCTGTTCCTATGTGGATGGATTAGAGAAGAAGCTGGACAGCGTGACGGAAGAACTTACCAAAGTTCGAGATCAGATTAAGGAAATGCAGGAAGATACGCTTATGAACAATCTGAAAAAGTCTGTATCAGAAGCTGAGGATAGGTTGGAAAATCGTTGTGCAATCATCAAAGAACAGATTTTGGAAGTTAAGACTGATATTACAACGAAAGCCACACAGATTGTCAATGAGGTTAAGCTCAAAGGGAAAGCAGCATTGAATAAAGTATCAGAGTTCTTCGGCATTAAGGAGAAACTCGTTGCTGTCAGAACAAATGTCAGAGAAGCGAAGAAGGAAGCGGATGTGACGATTGCGAAGATTGATGCCTTTGGAAAAGGAATGCGTGAGGCGAATCAGCAGATTGTGAACACTTTCCGAACCTTTGCAGATAAGGAGACAGTGGACTATTCGGCAAAAGAGAAGAAATTCTCCAAAACGGAATTGTTCAAGAAACCATGGGAAGCAAAAAAGAAGTTATTTGCCAATATGGAACTTCGTCTGGATGCAGCAATTGACAAAGTCGATCATTTGTCAAAAGATGTCGAAATTGGGAAGATGATGAAACAGTATGATGAGCTGATGGAGGAAGCACATGAGAGACAGAACTTTTCGCTTGTAGCAGAACCAAGAGCGGCTTATGGTGCGGATGTATTTGATAAACAGATGGAAGCACAGCCAATTTCACCGGAGGTAAAGACAGAACCTAAGAAAGAGGCAAAAGCAAGATAAGCGGTATATGAATTATCGGGCAGGCAAATTGTAATTAGGCTAATCAGAGTATAGGGATATCACGGAAGTGGTATCCCTTTTCTTGCGTGGTGGGAAAAACAATTGCTATTTTTCTTTGGAGCAGTACAAT
>JAQVCP010000061.1 GCA_028689735.1 Hespellia sp.
AGCAATAATCAAGTCTAATCTCATTTCTCTTCAAACCGGCAAATATGGCGGTTCAAAACTTGTGCCCAAAATCACAATCATAAAAATATTTCAATTTACTATTGACTTTTTATTAGCAGGCTCCTATAAGCAAGAACGGAATGGGATGTTCTGTGGTGCTTCAAAGCAATCCTCAAATCCTCTTCTATGATGATAAGCTCTCTTATCTTTGTCTGTTGGGTAAACATATTTTCCGCCTACTTCCCAGAAAAATAGGTGAAAATTGTATCCCAGACGATCTTTCTTCATATCATAAAGTACTTTGATCTCATTGACATCAGCCATAAAGTTTGACCATACATCATAATGAATTGGAATCACTACTTTTGTCTGAAGAGCTTCTGCCATACGAAGGATATCGCAGGAAGTCATCTTATCAGCCATACCAACTGGGTTTTCACCGTAAGAACCAAATGCAACGTCTACATCATAGTCTTTTCCATGTTTTGCGAAGTAGATAGAATAGTGTGAATCTCCACTGTGATAAATGTTTCCGCCTGGTGTTTTAATTAAGTAGTTTACTGCTTTGTCGTCCATATCTGTTGGGCAGACACCTGTCAGTTCTTCTCTGTTCTCTGTTGTGTCATCTGTTGTAACGAGGCAAGTACGATCAAAAGAATCAAGTGCTACGATTTCAAGGTCTTTGATTTTTATGGTGTCTCCAGGTCTTACTGTGATACATCTGTCTGCTGGAACTCCCCATTTCTGCCATAACTCTACTGATTTTTTAGGTCCGATAAATGGAACTGGGACTTCTTTTCCATTTTCATCCACTGTTGTCATTCCGCTTTTGATTACGTGAGAAGCATATTCAGCACTCATGTGATCCTGATGATAATGTGTTGCAAGTACTGCATCTACCTGTTTGATTGCAAATGCATCGATTACGAATGGTACTGCTCTCAGATTTGGCTGCATTGCTCTTGCTCCACACATGTTCGCCATCTGATGTCCCGGTTTCATCTTGCCATCACCATGAGTACGTTTACCATTTCCCATCCAAAGGTCTACTGTGATGTTTGCTCCACCTGGAGTTTTGAACCACATTCCTGTACAGCCAAGCCACCACATTGCTACTGTTCCTGGTTTTACTTCTTCATTTTCGATTTCTTCGTTGAGCCATGTGCCCCACTCTGGAAATGTACTCATGATCCAACTTTCTTTTGTGATTTCATCAATTTTGCTCATATTCCTTCTCCTTCAAATCATTCATAACAATCATTTGTTATGTGTTTATGTTTCTGTCTAAATGCATATTATCACTTTAAATGATTCTTTTCAAGCATTTTATATGCTCGTTTTGTTATTTTATGATCGTTTCTAGTTTTTCTACATTTGTCACAAATTGGTTTTACGATTTTTGGTGATTTTTACATGTAGATTGAATGATTATATGATTTTTTATGATTTAGTGGTATAATAAACGAACATATAAATCAGCTTTTAGATATGACATTAAGAAAAAATCCGATTTTTCAAGATTACACTTTACTATTGAACAAAAAACAGTGATTATCATTTACCAAGGAAAGGTAAAATAAAACGAATGAAAAATAATATAGCAAAAACAATTTTAACAATTGATGTCGGAACATCTAGTATGCGAGGAATTTTGTTTTCTTCGGCAGGAAGGATACTTCATTCTTCTCAGACTTCTTATTTCCCAACTTGTAATGAAGATACCTCTGAGATAAGTGCAGCCACTTTATCAGATGCATTACTGTCTGTTTGCAAAAACTGTGCATCTTTTTCCCAAAATTCCAATTTGGAGATTTGTGGACTGTCCTTGACTTCCCAACGCAGTTCATTTCTCCCAATAGACAAAGATGGCCTGCCACTCTCAAACTTTATTACATGGCAAGATCGGCGCTGTCTCCCTATTTGCAGCAGTCTCAAGGATTATAATGATTCTATATTTGAAAAGACTGGTTTATTTTTATCCCATATTCCTCTTGCTCCGAAATTGATGTGGTATATTTTGAATCAACCTGAATTAGAGAAAAAAACAGCGAGATACCTTACCATCGCTGATTATCTTCTGCATTTTATGACCGGTGAATATAAGACAGATTATACCTATGGAAGCAGAACGCTTCTTATGGACATCCATACCTTATCCTGGGATGATGATTTACTTCGACTCTTTCATGTCAAGAGAGAAAAACTCTGTAAGCTAGTTCCTCAAGGCAGCATCATTGGAACCTTAACCGAATCCTTCGCCAAGTTGAGTGGACTCACCTCGGGACTACCTGTAGTATCTGCTGGAGGTGACCAACAGTGCAGTACCCTTGGTGCACTCTGTGTAAATGCCGGAGATATGCTGATTACGGTGGGAACTGGTTCTTACGTTGCCGCCCTTACAGATAAAATGCAGCTTGATAACAATTCCATTATCTGCGGTGTGTCCGCAATTCCGGGACAATACCAATTAGAAGCAACCATCCTTGCAGGGGCTGACATTTTCAATTGGTATCACAAAACATTTTATTCCGATTGTTCCGATTATGATAATATTAACATGGAAATATCCGCTTCCCCAATTGGTGCAAATGGACTCATTGCCCTCCCCCACTTCCGGGGAAAGGGTTCCCCAAATTGGAATCCCAATGCAACGGGTCTGTTCTATGGCGTAAACTCGGACTGTAGACGTGGAGACTTTGCTCGTTCTATAATAGAGGGAATTGCATTTGAAATCGCTGAAAATCTCGCATTTCTAGGAAAATCCATAAATGCCGATTCTAAAACAGAACATGCATTTTCTAAAAACCAAGATTCTGCAAATGTAATTCGTATCGCAGGCGGACTGACAAATTCCCCTGTTTTAAATCAGATAATCACGAATATTTGTGGCCACCAAATAGAAAGCTGTACAACAAATGAAACAACTGCTGTCGGGGCTTTTCTAAGTGCACGTGTTGCTCTTGGGTTCTCAGGCAATTTTCAAGATGCTGTATCTACCATTCACACACAACACCTTGAATTCACCAAATCTCATACCTATTATCCGGACACAGCATCTATGGTGGAATATGAAGTGATAAAAGAAAAGCGTAAAAAAATCTATGCAGACTTATTTACGCAATAATTACATTTTCTGACGGGTTAAATGCAGTTTTATGCAAATAGCAAATCCCCATCAAAACATATAATTATCTGAAAACGGATTGACAACCACGCCCTTCAGTTCCGGATTCCTTGCGACCATTGCAAGGGCATCTTCCTTTGTCATAATGATTGTCTGCACATCCGGTTCGCTGCCCACCCATCGGCGAAGTTCTACCCAATCCGTAAACACAGGCTGAAAGCTTTCCCCATTTGTATTGGTGAGAAATGGACACTGCATCCTGGTATCTTCTGTTACAACTGCAGTCCCATCCTCCTGATTCTCCGGCTGCTTTTCAAACTGTACAAGCACAAGGAATCTTGCCACATCAAGTTCCCGGGCAATCCAAGACTCTACCTCTTCCATCTCGCTGTGGATTCTCGCCGCAAGATACCCTTTCAGTCTTATATTTTCAAAGGGTTTGTTGATGTCCCCGGTATTTACCTCCACGTTGGTTGCCAGCATTCCCTCCTCCACGGTCATTTGGAGCTCTTCGTGAATGAGAATTCCAATCCGCTCAATCCCATCTACTCGGAGCGTCTTTCTATGTCCGGTCGCCGTGAGCAGTTCTATCATATCTGCCCGCACAATCTGCTGCTTTCCATCACCGCCAAGGAGATAGAACGTGCCTTTTTCCTTCAGAATTCCGTGACAGAGGACTCCTGTGATGACTGTGCCCTCGGAAAGCAGGGGAAATGCATCCTCAATCAGCATGGTAAAGCGCTCTTCCTGTTGCGGGATTGTCACCTGAAGTTGTTCCTTGTCCACTACTTTCATATCTGTGTATTCTCTCTTTCCTCTTTATTTTATGAGTGCATTGCTCTCGCACTGCTCTAACTGAATTGCGATGACTGCCGGATCCAGTTCCTGGTCCTTGCTGATTGTAATTTCAAAATCAGACCGGGACGTCAGGGATGGTCCCACTGTCAGAGTAATATCATGACCGGATTGTACGTAGGTGCTGTTTTGTACTCCTCCAAGAAATGCCAGCAGCTTCGGTTTATATTCGTCAAGGGAGATGTCGTAAAACTCCACTTTATGGCGCATACTCACGGAAAGGGAAATATCGCACTCCTTTGCGTACAGCTTTAAGACCTCATCACTGTAGTTATCTACAATATCCTCATAGCTCACACTATCCTTCGACCACGCAAGTTCAAATGTATCCGGAATATCCCCCGATGCATCCGTTTGCACCTCATAGTTTTCATAGGGATCACCATGAGGGACATTATCACCGAATCCGATTGCCGCCAGACCATATGACGGATCATACGTCACCTGACAGTCTATCTTATATTTATCGCTGATATACTCTTGAATCTTTTCCGGCGCTCGAAAGACTTCCCTTGCTCTTCTTTCCTTTGCGCTTTGATAAGCAAAGGTGATTCCCACCACGCCCCAGACAGCGATCAGCACTGACGCCGCTATTATACATCTTTTCTTCCAGATTCTCTTTTGTATCTTCTTGTAACCGTCTTTCTTCAAAAAGCTACAGAGTTTTTTCTTATTTGAAAAGGCGGGCAGCATATCTGCCTGTATCATCTGCTCCATCATCTGCAATGTCACTTTTTCAAAGGACAATCCGGTAATCTTATCTGTAAAGCGTTTCAAAAAGGAAGGAAGTTTTATCGCCTGTATCACGATTGGATCTTTAAAGTACTGAATCCAGCAATCATGGCTCTGCACTTTTCCCTCCTGTATCACTTCGTTTAGTTTTTCCATGGCAAGATCTTCTAAAAAAGCTCCGGTGAGTCTCTCCCGGTTCTTTTCCCGCTCATTAATCAGGGCATATTTTTTTGCACGCTTCTGTATTTCTTCCGGCATAATCCATGACGGCTCTTCCCTTTGATTCTCATTTTCACCAAAAATATCCTCATTTTGATTCTCATTTTCCACAAAGGCAGTTGTCTCATTCTCATGTAAAAAGGTCTTCTCTTCCTCGTCTTCTGCCAAACGCAGTGCAATCTCATAGGCTGTGTGAATTTCCTGAAACTGCTCCGGATGTTCTTCCGGATGATACATTGCAATCATTTTTGCATATGCTTTTTTAATCTGTCTTTTATCCTTTGTGGGCTCAATTTGAAGGATATCCCATATTTCCATTATCTCTCTCATTTAACTTGTCAAATGTTCCTTTCCAAACCAATCTGCAAAATCCGAATCCAGATTTTCTTCCTCTAATGCCTCCTGATACCAGTTTGCCGTTCCTTCAGAAATATCAACCGAAAACTGTTTCATATATTCCTCCAGGCTGTCAAGTACCTTTTCCAGACGTCTTCGACCCCGCTTGATCATCATAGGGTCCTGTTTGTCCAGAAGGTACTCAAAATACTGCAGTTCCTGCGTCAGCTTTTCCCGCACATCCAGACTCGACTGCATATAAAGAGCCTTACACCGATCCATAAGCCAGACATTTTCTTCCTGCTGTCTCGGGTGGATTTTCAACTGCTGCAGCGCATCCAGTCGCTTTTGAATCTGTTCACGGCTCATGTGATTTTGGGGATCCACAATCACCAGCTGTTTTTCTTCTCCGGTGCTGATCGTCGTTCCATTTACTTCCAGAATTCCATTGATATCATATGTAAAGCGAATCAGAATCTTTTCCGCTCCCGCTTCGTTGTCCGGCACTTTCACTGACAGCCTTCCAAGCTTTATATTATCCGAAGCTACCGGAGACTCCCCCTGATAGACATTGAACTCTACAACCGTCTGTCCGGAGCGAATGGTCTGATATATCCTGGATTTGCTGATAGGAAGTGCACTGTTGCGCTCAATAACCGGAGACATGACATTGTGCACAATATCCACTCCCAGTGTAAATGGACAGACATCCGTAAGCAGCATATCTTTGACCTGCGCATTCCGTTCTTTGATTCCGGCATAGACTCCAGTCCCCAGTGCTACAATGGTATCCGGAGAGCCCAGAAACGCAACTTCTTTTTTCAGAAAATGCTGAAGATAGAGTCGTACCACCGGCATGTTGCAGGAGCCGCCCACCAGTATCATACGATTGATTTCGTTCCATTTCACTGCTGCCCCCGTCAGTGCCTGCTTGATTGGAACCACCATCCGCTCAAAGACTTCCGCGGACGCCTGAACCAGAAGTTCCGCATCAAAGAGAAGCGAATAATTTTTGTCCGAGAGCGTGACTTGCATCTCCACCTTCTCCTCGGCAGAAAGTCGGATTTTGCACTGTTCTGCACTCTTTCGGACGATTGCCTGATCCGTTGGACTTAAGCTATCATATGCCAGAGCACACCGCCTGCAGAAAAACCTGGCAACAGCAAGATCAAAGTCATGACCGCCCAGATGATTATCTCCACTTACCGCAATCACATCAATCACATTTTCAAAGCAGTCCACTATGGACACATCCAAGGTTCCACCGCCAAAGTCGAAGACCATTTCAAGTGCCTCTTCCTCCGGATACTCCTGCTGACAGGCCAGTGCCGCTGCCGAGGGTTCATTGATGATTCTCTGTACGTTCAGCCCCGCCAATTCACCCGCACGTTTCGTTGCATCCCGCTGCGCATTGCTAAAATACGCGGGCACACTTACGATTGCCTCTGTGACGGTCTCTCCAAGATAGTTTTCCGCATCCTCTTTTATTTTCCGCAGCACAAATGAGGACAACTCTTCCGGCGCATAGGTGTTTCCCGATAAATTGTACTTCTTATTTGTTCCCATGAATCGTTTAAAGATGGAAGCTGTATTTTCCGGGTCTATAATCAGCCGCTCTCTTGCAACCTTCCCCACATAAATCTCGCCTTCTTCGCTGACGCTGACCACGCTGGGTGTCAGATACTCTCCAAATACGTTCGGTATCAATTCACTTTTTCCATTCCGCCACACGGCCCCCAGACTGTTGGTTGTCCCTAAGTCAATTCCTATAATCGCCACGTTGTTTGCTCCTCCTGTAAATGTCTTGCACGTTTCATCTCTACATGATAGACTAAAACCAGTTCATTTGCAATTATGTCAGTACACGAAATGAAGGGAGCCAAAAAGATGACAGCGCAAAATTCCTTTGAAAAGATATACGATGTGGTAAAAAAGATTCCCAAAGGCCGTGTTGCCTCTTACGGGCAGGTAGCGCGTCTTGCCGGAAACGGCCGTTGGGCCAGAGTTGTCGGATATGCACTGCATGCCAATCCGGACCCTCAGCATATCCCATGCCACCGCGTTGTAACAAAGGATGGTCATACCAGCAAAGCATTCGCATTCGGCGGTGGTGACCGTCAGCGGGAATTACTGGAATCTGAGGGCGTGGGGTTTGAGGGGGACCATGTCATCATGGAAAGCTTTCAGTGGGAGACACCATTTTACTAGGGTACTGACTATCTTGTTCCTTTTGCGTGAAACAGTTCCTCCAGTTCCTGATGCGGATGCTCTGCATCTGCGTGAAAGACTGCCACACGGTGCATATCTCCGCTGCGATAGCGGAAGGATGGAAACAGAAATCCGCATTCCGGGCTGCCCGGTTCGTATTCTCCGGTGAGCGGGCAAATAGCACAGATGATGTACTCAAAGGTCTCCTCGGATTCCCATAATCTCTCCTTGTCAGCCCCTTTCAGCGGCACATCATAGCGGTCATGGAACACAAAAACTGCGTATTCCTTATCTGTCTGGTACGTTTCTCCCACCAGTTCATAAAATGTCTCCATCAATGCATCATTTTTCAGCCCGCAGCATTTCATCGCCCAAAGCAGCTGCCAGAAACTGCCCGGTCCTTCTTCGTCTTTTGAAAATTCATATTCTTTCAGGTTCACATTGGTTTTTGAAAATGGAATCTCCTTTGCAAGAAGCAGATTACTCTGCCGCTCTCTGGCTGAGAGCTTTAAGAAGTTCGTGTTAAAGCTTCCGTCAATCTCTCCTTCTTCATTCATATAGCAGCCTGCAATTCGGGTAAATGAAGTGCGGCTCGGTGTCATTCGTCTGGTCAACTCCAGCATATCTTCTCTTTTAATCACTGATACATTTCCTTTCTATGCAGACTTTTCATTTAATTGGATACCTTGAATCCACTTTGCTGCTTTCTCGCAATCTCAGGCACAGACTTTTAATCCAGTAAAGTCGTCCAATGCTCTGCGTTATTGGCATCAAAGCACATCGCAATCTGCTCCTTCGTAGTTTTGTCAAGTGACAGTTCAGGCAATTCATCCAAGCCAAAATATCCGCTGTCAATGGTCTCCGTATTCTTTTCAAACTGTCCGCCAATTGCAGAGCATAGCACGAAAACCTTACAGATCTTGGATGCATAGATCGGAGTATTATGCTTATCCCGATCCTGCACCGCAATGACCAGATCCGCCGTGACATCCAGCCCCGCTTCTTCCTTCGTTTCCTTGATGGTATTTTCTTTCACCGACACATCTACGTCCACCCAGCCTCCCGGCATGGACCACGTTCCGTTACTCTCCTGCACCAGAAGAATCTTATCGCCCTGAAAGATTGCCGCTCTCGTATCCAGCTTCGGAGTCTGATACCCCACCTCATTACAGAACAGTTCCTTCACTTTTTCCAGCGGAATCTCCGATTTGTAACTGATCATCTCCGCCGAAATATCACGGATTCTTTCATATCTTTCCAGATCAAACTTATCCGCTCCATAATATAAACCAGCCTGTGCAAGTCCCTGTAATTCCACGGCCCACTGCAGCCACTTTTCATTCTTTTCCATGTCACCGCCTCCTTTTCTCCTATCCTTGTACGTCCAATCCGATGTTCGTAATCCTATGATAACAGAGATGATGCAATATTTCCAGAAGCTGTTGCATGAAATCTCATCCATATGTTAATGCATTATCGCTTTCATTTCTTTTGCTGAACGTTCATTTTTTTATATTTTTTATTCTCTTCGCTTTATTTTTTTATCTTTTTATCTTTTTCTTTTCACTTGCTTGACTCTCATTTTTTAATGTGATATAGTTGTCACAACTTAAAGAACCAAAGGCGGTTTCCATTGCGGAAGCTGCCTTTTTTGTTATCTGTTTTATATCGGACAACTCATTTGCTTTTAACTTGTTAACATCATTCTTATGTAAAGCAGGTAACAAATTGGTATTTAAGTTACATGTGCATGGCAGCGCGATAAATGCCTGCATACATTTCATTTCCCCTTAAATGGGTTGCTGTTGCAGTGTTATTATCACCGATTGTTTTCCCAAGGACTTTCCTGTGATGATATACTTCAATTTATATACATCCAGTTAGTAATGCTAATTGGTATCTTCCCCAGATTTGTATATTTTCACAATCTGCAAAGCAACAAAAACCTCTAAATGACATACCAAACAAAGAGCACGACTGCGGTCGTGCTTTTTGTTCGTCTCAAAACACATAGCGAGCATCTCTTTTCCAGATATTCTTTAAATTAATTTCAAAAAATCCGATGAAAGCTGTCCATTTCATTCTAATGTTTTCATTTGAATATCCGTTTCCTTTTTCAATATAGATTGAAAATTCCTTGAATTTATGAGATGATGTGCATGGAAATATGTTGCTGCTCATGCCCCATGGTGCGAACGGCAACGAATATAGATATTATATCAGGGAAAGAAAGGATTACATTATTATGTGGATAGCAGACAATTGGAAAGATTACGAGGTCATTGATTCCTCAAATGGCGAAAAACTAGAGCGATGGGGTGATTACATCCTTGTCCGTCCAGATCCGCAAGTGATCTGGGACACGCCAAAGACAGAAAAGGGCTGGAAACAGATGAACGCCCACTACCACCGCAGCAAAAAGGGCGGCGGCGAATGGGAATTTTTTGATTTGCCTGAACAATGGCAGATTCATTATGAATCACTCACTTTTAATCTGAAGCCATTCAACTTCAAGCACACAGGTCTCTTCCCTGAACAAGCGGCGAACTGGGACTGGTTCTCTGACAAAATCAAAAAAGCTGGCAGACCCATCAAAGTGCTGAATTTATTCGCCTACACAGGTGGTGCGACTCTGGCCGCTGCTGCCGCTGGAGCTACGGTAACACATGTAGATGCATCAAAGGGAATGGTCACCTGGGCAAAGGAAAATGCAGCCTCCTCCGGACTTTCCGATGCGCCGATTCGCTGGCTCGTAGATGACTGCGTCAAATTTGTAGAACGTGAAATCCGACGTGGAAATACTTACGATGCAATTATTATGGACCCGCCGTCTTACGGGCGCGGACCAAAGGGAGAAATCTGGAAAATCGAAGATGCCATCCATCCACTGGTGAAATTATGTACTAAGATTTTATCCGATGATCCGCTCTTCTTCCTGATCAACTCCTACACCACAGGACTGGCTCCTGCCGTTCTGACTTATATGCTGGCTACAGAGCTCAAAAAGTACGATGGAAAAGTTGATTCTCAGGAAA
Organism: Hespellia sp.; assembly: GCA_028689735.1. GTDB lineage: Bacteria > Bacillota > Clostridia > Lachnospirales > Lachnospiraceae > Hespellia. The sequence goes on from JAQVCP010000061.1 coordinate 10,510, forward strand.
TCGGACTTCCGGTCAGCAGCAACGGACTGGTGCTGCCATGTGGCGCTTCCGGACGATGGGAATCAAAATAGAACCTTTCATATTTAAAAAATCACAAAAAAAAAGAAGGAATTCCAAACACTGATGTGCTCCCACAGGTGAGACCTTATGGGGTCCGCATCAGATTGCTGGATTCCTTCTTTTTCGTAAAGCAGACACTCACAGTCCACTTTGCTGCCTGTTTGATCAGGCTAAATTATTCCACTTCATTTCTATGCATGGGGCACATCCGTAAACTCGGATATCTCCCGGCTGATGGTGCACAAATCATCCACACTCAGATCATGAATATTCTCATGTCCCGTAATTCTTGCAAATGTCTTCAGCTCCTCAAAGGAACAATTCAGAAAATTCGCCACACGTTTTGCAGCGGCATCAACCTTCAGGCGCTTGCGCAGCTGGGGATCCTGAGTTGCCATTCCCACCGGACAGTTTCCACTGCCGCAGATACGGTACTGCTGACAGGCTGCCGCGATCATCCCGGCAGATGCGATTGCAACTGCATCCGCTCCCATTGCAATTGCTTTGGCAAAGTCGGAAGATACACGCAGACCGCCGGTAATCACAAGGCTAATGTCATCCGCACCGACTTCTTTCAGATATTTCTTTGCACGATACAAAGCATAGATTGTGGGAACACTGGTGGAATCGCGAACAATCTTGGGACTTGCCCCCGTTGCTCCGCCGCGGCCGTCAATCGTAATGAAATCCGGCTTCGCAAACACACAGTACTCTAAATCCTTCTCAATCTTCCCCGCTGCAATCTTGATTCCGATGGGTCTTCCACCCGATGCCATACGCAGCTGACCGACCAGATCTCTCAGGTCTTCTTTTGAATTGATATCTTCAAACTTCGATGGACTGATGACATCCTGCCCAAGTGGTTTGTTCCTCACCGCTGCAATCTCAGGAGTCACTTTGCTTCCCGGCAAATGTCCTCCCATTCCCGGTTTGGTCCCCTGTCCGATTTTCAGTTCGATTGCATCGGCATTCTGGAGATTCTCCGGTGTCACGCTGTAACGATTCGGAACATATTCAAAGATGTACTTGTATGCCGCATTCATTTCTTCCGGAAGAATTCCGCCTTCTCCACTGCACATTGCGGTCTTTGCCATGGCGGCACCTGTTGCAAGCGCAACCTTGGTCTCTTTCGACAGTGCTCCAAAAGACATGTGGGAAATATAAACCGGCCCTTCCAGAATCATTGGCTTTTTGGCATTCTTTCCAATGACTGTCTGGATATTCACATCCGCATGTTCTGATAACGGTGGTGGATTGAGTTGTGCCCCCAGTACAAGAATATCATCCCAGTTCGGCATGGGCATCCTGGTTCCCATTGCTTCAATAATCGGCTTTCCGGAAACTGCCATCTGATGAATCTCACCCATGTACCTGCATTTTGCATCTGTCCTAGCATATTCCGCTGGATATTCCAGTGCATTTCCAGACACCGCACCTTCCTTCTCTGCAGCAGGTGCACTCTCATCCTCCATTTTTTCAAAAACACTTGGAGCCTGCTTGCAAATCGGACATTCCTTCAATTCTGAGAAAGACTTCCCCTCTGTCTCTTCATCGAAAATGTGACCACATACGCTGCATTTATACCTTGCCATCCTAAATCCTCCTTTGTATATAGAGTCCTCTCGCATACGCTCAGCATCAGATTACCGGATATCTTTGAAAGAAAGCGGACACTCACAATCCGCTTTGCTGCTTTTCAAATGTCCTGCCCTGCGTCGCTCAACTGCAATTCTCTTTATTCGAAGTTTACGCCCTTGGCGGCGGCATCATTCAGATAGGTTACGACTTCTTCCAGATGTCTTACCGCTGTCTGCTGTTCCTCCCAGTCGTCTCCTATCATTTGCTTGGCAACAATTGCCCTCTTCACATGTTTTAATTCTTTAATCAATTCTTTGTTCACGATGCATTCTCCCTTTCCACTAGTTGCTGATTTTCGCAAGTTACATAGGTAAATTATATCATTATTTATCTTTGCTGTGTTAGAAATCTGATATTTTATATGATGAATCTCTAATTTTTATACATCATTTTTCTATTTTAGGAGACTGACACACACTTATGCACAATCCGCTTCAATGGCTGCTCGTGAACGTCCAAGCCACTGACATTTTGCCAATGCCTGTTAATCCTGTTCCAGCGCACCTGTGTACAACTGATAATAAATTCCGTGCTTCTCAATCAGACTTTCATGATTCCCACGCTCAATAATATTTCCGTGGTCCAGTACCATGATGACGTTGGAATTCTTGATTGTAGAAAGCCGATGTGCGATTACAAAGACTGTTCTCCCCTCCATCAGCTTATCCATTCCATCCTGCACAACTTTCTCTGTACGTGTATCAATACTGGAAGTTGCTTCATCGAGAATCAGAACCGGGGGATCTGCAATGGCTGCACGGGCGATGGCAAGGAGCTGTCTCTGTCCCTGGGACAGATTGTTGCCATCTCCGGTCAGTACCGTGTGATATCCATCCGGCAAATGCTTGATAAATCCATGTGCATTGGCAAGTTTTGCCGCTGCAATAACTTCTTCCTCTGTGGCATCCAGCTTCCCAAACCGGATATTTTCCATAACACTTCCGGTGAACAGATGCGTATCCTGCAGAACAATTCCCAGGGAACGACGCAGATCCGGCTTTTTGATCTTGTTAATATTGATTCCATCATAGCGGATTTTTCCATCCTGAATGTCATAGAAGCGGTTAATCAGATTCGTAATTGTTGTCTTACCAGCTCCTGTCGCACCGACAAAAGCAATCTTCTCGCCTGGCTTTGCAAACAGCTCCACATCGTGAAGTACAATTTTATCATCATTGTATCCAAAGTCCACATGGTCGAATACAACATCGCCTTCCAGTATCTGATAGGTTGTTGTACTCTCTGCCTTATGAAAATGCTTCCATGCCCAAATTCCGGTTCTCTCCTTCGTCTCGGTAAGCGCTCCGTTTTTATCATACTTTGCATTCACCAGCTCAACATATCCGTCATCTGCTTCTGACTCTGCATCCATCAGGGCAAAGATCCGGTCCGCACCTGCAAGTGCCATAATGATAGAGTTCATCTGCTGCGACATCTGCGAGATTGGCTGGTTGAAGCTCTTGCTGAACTGCAGGAAGGATGCAAGTCCGCCCAATGTAAATCCATTCACTGAAAAGATAGCAAGTGCCGCTCCCACGATTGCTGTCACCACGTAGCTCAGATTTCCAAGGTTCGCCATGATTGGCATCAGGATATTAGCATATTTGTTGGCATTATCTGCGCTGACAAAAAGCTCATTATTGCGACGGTTAAATTCTTCCAGAGACTGTTCCTCCCTGCAAAATACCTTCACCACCTTCTGGCCTTCCATCATTTCCTCAATATAACCATTGATGGAACCCAGGCGCTTCTGCTGCGCCTTGAAATGTGAGGAACTCCTGGATGCGACTTTCCGAGTCACAAGCAGCATCACGCCCACCATAACCAGTGTGACAGCCGTCAGCGGAATATTCAGAATCAGCATGGAAATGAATACACTGACTACCGTAATCACAGCCGATACCGTCTGCGGAATACTCTGGCTGATCATCTGACGCAAAGTATCCGTATCGTTGGTATAAATACTCATGATATCCCCATGTGCATGAGTGTCAAAAAACTTGATTGGCAATGTCTCCATGTGGGCAAACAAGTCATTTCGAATCTGTTTCAGTGTGCCCTGGGATACATTTACCATGATTCGGTTGTACGCCCATGTCGCTGCCGTTCCGATATAGTAAACTACGGCCATCACAAGAAGAGCTCGAAGCAGTGGCAAAAAGTCTGGATTTTTCTCCCCCAGGAATGGTAGGATATAGACATCGATCAAATTCTTCATAAACATCGTTCCGATGACATTTGCAATGGCACTTACAAAAATCAGAACCAGTACTGCAAAACAGTGAAACTTGTAATTCTTTAATATATATCCGGCCAGCCGCTTTGCGATGGCGCCTGGATTTTCTATTTTTGGTCTTGGCTGTCTGTTATTTCTCATCTTGACCACCACCTTTCACCTGAGATTCATATACATCACGGTAAATCGGACTGGAAACAAGCAGCTCCGCGTGGGTTCCAAAGGACTCAATCCGGCCATCATCTAATACAAGAATCCGATCGGCATCCTGTACGGAACTGATTCGCTGTGCAATGATGATCTTCGTGGTATCCGGAATCTCTTCGGAAAATGCACGCCTGATCAGGCTGTCTGTCTTAGTATCCACCGCACTGGTGGAATCATCCAGAATCAGTATCTTTGGCTTTTTAATCAGTGCCCTTGCGATACAGATTCTCTGCTTCTGTCCACCGGAAACATTGCTTCCGCCCTGTTCGATATAAGTATCATATTTCTCCGGAAATGTCTGAATAAATTCATCTGCCTGCGCAAGTTTGCAGACGCGGATAATCTCTTCCTCCGAGGCATTTTCATCACCCCATCGAATATTGTCTTTGATGGTTCCGGAAAACAGTACATTTTTCTGTAATACCATTGCCACTTCATTTCGAAGTGTCTCGATATCGTACTCTTTGACATCAATCCCTCCGACGCGAACGCAGCCTTCTGACACATCATAGAGTCTTGGAATCAGTTGTACCAGGGAAGACTTGGCACTTCCGGTTCCTCCAATGATTCCGATGGTCTCTCCCGCCTGAATCTTCAGATTGATGTCACTCAGTACGTAATTGTCATTTCCTTTGCGGTATGCAAAGTCCACTCCGTCAAATTCCACCGAACCGTCCGGCACTTCCCTGATTGGATTCTCTCCATTTACCAAGGTTGCCTTCTCGGTGATGACTTCGGCAATTCGGTCTGCGGATGCCTTGGACATGGTAATCATTACGAAGACCATGGAAATCATCATGAGACTCATCAGAATACTGAGTACATATGTAAAGAGGCTCATCAGTTCACCTGTCGTCAGGCTGCCACCCACGATGGACTTCGCCCCCAGCCAGGAAAGCAGCAGGATGCAGGTGTACATCATAAACTGCATGGTTGGCATATTCCAGGTAAGAATCGTCTCTGCCTTTACAAAAAGGCGGTATACATTGTCACTGGCAGTGTGGAACTTATCCACTTCGTAATCCTCCCGCACATAGGCCTTCACCACACGGATTGCATTGACATTCTCCTGCACGCTGGCATTGAGCGCATCGTATTTCTTAAACACCTGACTGAACAGGGAAAATGCTCTGGTACTGATAAACGCAAGCACAATGCCGAGAAATACAGTTGCTCCCAAAAATACGAAGCCCAGCTTTCCGCCCACTACAAAAGTCATTGCCATTGAAAATATCAACATGAACGGTGCCCTTGCACAGATTCGAACGATCATCTGGTATGAATTCTGCACATTGGTCACGTCTGTTGTCATTCGGGTAACCAGACCTGCGGTAGAATATTTGTCGATATTCGCAAAGGAATAGGTCTGGATATTCTCATACATAGCCTGTCTGAGGTTCCGTGCAAATCCGGTACTCGCATTGGCTGCATACTTTCCGGATAATACACCGAAGGAAAGAGAGAACATGGCAATGACCACCATAAGTCCCCCCATAAACCAGACATGCCGGATGTTTCCTTTCTCGACACCTCCATCAATAATGGATGCCATTAGAATGGGAATAATCACTTCCATCACTACTTCCAAAGTCACAAACACTATGGAAAGAACCGATGGGAGTTTGAACTCCTTCACTTGTCCATATAATGTCTTAATCATAATTTCTTTGTCTCCTTTTTTCTGTCTTGATTGTCATCCGATGCTGTTATTACTTCTGATTCCATCTTCAGCAGGTTTTCTTTTGCCTGCACTGCTACTTTGTAGAAGATTTCCAAATCATCTGCATTGATATTTTCTTCCAGCTTTCTGTCAAAATTCTGTATCCTCTTATCAATCTCACAATGCAGATTCATCCCTTCTTCTGTTAAAGTAATCTTCTTTAGTCTGGCATCATTTTTCACTGCTGTTCTCTGGATGAGCTGCTTTTTCTCCATAGCCTGCAGGGCTCCCGTCACAGAAGATCTGCGGATGTTAAAATCCCGTTCCAGATCTCTCTGATATACGTCCATCTCCTGACGCTCACTCAGATATCGCAAAATGCGCCCCTGCGCACCCGAGATATTTTCATCAAATACTTCCTGATCCAGTACACGTCTGACCATAATTGCTAATTCCTTTGTCACAAACCCTAAACGTCTTCTGTTGAATTTTACTTCAGCACTCACTTTGTTCCCCTCCTAACTGTTAGGTTCCTAACATATTACCAAATTTTATTTTATATGTCAATACATTTCCATTCTATGTTATGATAGATGAAAAATAGTTGTTGCTGTAAGTATATCGTGTAAGTAGCTGCAAATCTTTGCTGCGGCTCCAAATAACACTGACCATAAACAGCAGCATACAGAAATCACGAAATATGAAAGAGGAGATTATGATAAACAATTTATATGAGAATATATTGAATAACGTCGATATCCGACAGAGTCTCAGCGCACTGCGCCAGGATATTAAGGAAGCTTCAGCCAAGTCAAGGCTGCAAAAATTAGTGGCAGAGAATCCGGATCATATCACAAACCTGCTGGGAAATGAAGATGCAAAAAGCAGAAAAAATGCTGCGCTGCTCATGGGCGATTTGGAACTATCTGCATTTTATGAACCGCTTTTTGCCGGATACGAAGCAGAGTCCACACTTTTTGTGAAAAGTGCGTATCTGGAGGCATTAAGTCACTTTGACTGCTCTGACCATCTCGGATGGCTCCGGAAACACCTGGAAATTCTCACCTCTATGGAGATTCCCCCGGAGAATAAGAAGCATATCGACGCCCAGATTCGGGAACTCTCCCGTATCCTCATTGCAATCGAAGGGCCCCAAAAGCATACCTTCTCCGGCTTTCGCCAGAAGTTTCACTGCATCCTTCTGACGAACCGACTGCATAAAGATATCACTGAGGACCAGATTACTGATGGGACACTACAGGATTTTCATGCCGGTGTCATGGTAACAACAGAGAACATCGAAGAGCTTCTATCGATCCGGACCTACAGTGAATTGCTGCTTGTCATTCCCGGCACCACCACCTGTCCCCGCGACCCACGCGCCGCTGCACAGGCAATTGCAGATTCTAAGCTCCTTGATTTGCTGAAGAATTCCCATCGTGAACCAGCTCCATTTTATTTTCGTATCAATGTAAAAGGAAAACTGCCGCTGAGCGCAAAAAGTGACTTTACCAAAAAGCTGTCTTCTGAGTTAGAACGCCAGACAAATCGCGAACTTTTGAATACCACTTCCCACTACGAGCTGGAGCTTCGTCTGATTGAGAACAAAAAGGGAACCTTCAATCTTCTCATCAAACTGAATACGCTGCCAGATGATCGTTTTGCATACCGCAAGGCATCCGTCGCCGCCAGCATGAAACCTGTCAATGCTGCCCTTCTCGTGGAACTTGCCAGGGACTATATGATTCCCGATGCACAGATTCTAGATCCTTTCTGCGGGGTCGCCACTCTGCTGATTGAACGCCAGATGGTTGTAAAGGGCAATACGTCTTACGGAATCGATGCATTTCCAGAGGCAATTGAAAGGGCAAAGATCAACACGGAAGCCGCCGGACAGATTATTCATTTTGTAAATAAGAGTTGTTTCCAGTTCACACATGATTATCTGTTTGATGAGATTTTTACAGATATGCCGTTCGAGACCGGACACAAATCCGATGATGAGATTTATGAAATATACGAA
>JAQVCP010000062.1 GCA_028689735.1 Hespellia sp.
CTCCTATGTGATTTTTGTGGTTGGCAAACCCACATTCATTATAACATAGGAGGTTTTTTACTTGAAGCTAAAGCTAACTGGGGACACACCGGCAGAGCCGGTGGTTTATTTTTCTGTTACACAAAAAAACAACAGAGCAGAGATTTCCCCTCTGCTTTGTTGCTTTCAGACTAAGGTTCGTGAAATGACAGCTTTTTGTGTTCTGTGAATCATGCTTCACTGCTATCTCATATTCACAGCAGTTTTCTGTTTTTTCAGGCGATCCAGACGCTGATCCATGGCTGCCTCCATTGCGTAAGCTGCGCCGTACGCTTCATTGGACTTCGTCATATACTTCGCCACTCTCTTGACCACATCATCTCCGTTTTCCATCACAACTGTTGCACCAAACTCCATAGACAGCATCGAGTAATCGTTGAGGCTGTCACCAAGAACCATCACTTCATCCATGGTATAACCTAGTGATTCTATGTAAGATTTCAGCACCGGACCCTTCTGTGCTCTTTCATCGGTAATCTCTATGTTCGTTGGAAAGGAGGAGGCAATCGCCAGCCCGCCGGTTTCGCAAAGTTTTTCCGAAATCTCGTCTAACATCTCCCGGTCATCTGAACTGCACATCATCTTAAAAATCGGAATCTGCTCCGTCTCCAGTACATCGAGATTTTTGATTGCGCGCCCTTTGGCACGAATCCGTTTATAAAGATCAGTTTCCCGGACATCGGTTTCGTCCGGAATCGTATGAAACAGTCTCATAACTTTGATGATTCCCTCTTCAATCTCCTGATCTGTTCCAATCATATAATCAACTTCATTGCCGTTCAGGGTAAGTGCAATAGGGTACGGCTTCAAGACCTCCAGAATCTGTCTGCATTTTTCAATACTGATTTCAATCTGGCTCTCAACCTTCTGCTGTGCGTTTCGCACTTCCGATCCACTTCCCAGAATATAATCACAGGAAAGATCATAGTCCTTTAATTCCTCGACTGCACCACTGAAATTGCGCCCGGTGATTACCATAAAACGAATTCCCATGCCCTGTGCTTTTTTAATTGTCTCAAAGGTCCTCGGTGCCAATTTGTGGTCCCCGCCTAAGAGTGTTCCATCCATATCGGATGCGATTACTTTGATCATAATTGTCTTTTTCCCTCTATCAATTTCTTTCTGAATAAATTCTATATTAGATGAAATCGTCATCGAAATCATCCTCTTCTTCCTGCTTCTTTTTCTTTTTTCTCTCTTTTTTCTCTTTGCGCTCAATGACCTTATCCGCATTCAGCTCTTTGATCATTCTCCATTTTTTTGACAGTTCCCCGGCAATTTTCAATTCTAGCTCTGTAGAATCCCCATCCTCCACACTGGTACTCAGAATCAGAAAGGATGGTCTGTATTTTTCCGGATTGGAAATACAAAGTTCCAGAACTGCCTCTTTCAACTCATGCAATTTGGCAACAGAATATTTTTCTGTCATCTTGGCCAGCTTCTCATACTGATCATGCTGAAAATAATTGATGCATCTCTGTGCTTTTGTTCTTAATAAAACATTCATACTCCTTCTCCTCCCCCTTATTTGAACATCGGCTCATCTGAAATTTGTTTTCGGCAAATGAGCTGACGCTGCCTGCCACATTTTCATAGAATGCCTGTCCCCCTGTTTCTTATCTAAATCAATCCATAGTGCTCCATCGCCTTATAGATTCCATCCTGTTCTACCGTGTCTGTCAGAAATTCTGTATAGACATCCAACACTGGATCATGGACCTTCATTGCCACGGTATGCTGTGCATATTCAAACATCGCCAGATCGTTGCTGCTATCCCCAAATACATAAATCTGGTCCATGTCAAGCTGGAAATATTTCCGCATAAACTCAATGCAGGTTGCCTTTGAATAGTCTTTTTGTATACACTCATATACGCCGCCCGTGCGGTCAATGGGAATCAAATCCTCCTTGATTGCTCCAAAAAATGCTTCCTTGTCACTTTTTTCATCAGCGCGGATCAGAAGTTTATCATATTCAAAGTTCTTCTCTTCCATCGCCATTTCCACACCCAGCCCCAAAGCTGCCATGTAGCGGCGGGTACTCTCAATTTCTTCAAACCGCGAGATCCGGTTGGAAAAATAAACATCATCCGTCCCCTCCAGCAGCCCTTCGACATTACATTTTCGCATCTCATCAATATACTGATACCGCCGTTCCTCTGGCACTACACTGGCAAACAGTACCTCGTCCCCATAAGTTATATAGGTACCACATCCACACAGAAGTCCGGAAAATTTCAGCCCCTTGATAGAAGATGGGATACTGCAAATGGTTCTTCCGGTATTAATAAATACCTTGTGCCCGTTTTCTTTCGCCCTTCTCAAAGCTTCTACTGCGCTCTCCGGAATTTTCTTGGTATCCTCTGTAATCAGTGTTCCATCTATATCAAAAAATAATGCTGCCTTTTGCTTCTTTTCCATACTTTCCTCCAAAATCTTTTCTATACCTTCTTATTTAACCACAATTTTGAAGAAATTTCCACCAGCATATGAGGACTTTCGACAAATTAACGTTTCTTTTACGCTCCCCTTACTTTTTATTACACCAGGCAGTCAATATATTTGCATTTTATCAGCTTCCACTCAGACATGCCTGCACAATTCACCCGCACCGCATGCTTGTAAATCCGATACATTTTTCTGCACGGTTCCCGCTCCAAAGCAATGTTATGGAACATACTCTCCATCACCATGCCGTACATCCATTCCCATTCTTCCACGGTCATACCTTCCAGATGCTTTTGCATCTCCCCGAATCCCTCGCAGCTCAGAGGATCACATTTCTCCATTCCAGACAGCCTCGCCAGCCGATATAGACCGTAGTAAATATTTTCAATCCCAGCTCTGCTATTTTTTCGGCAAGCAAGATCTCTCCGCTTTCTCCGGATTCCCGCCTGAAGGAAAAACAGCAGAACGCCCAGTGCCAAAACTCCAAGAATAAGCAGCACTCTTACCGCCAGCATTCCTCTTTCCCTGGCCTTCCCCCTGCTTACCGCCGGACTGTGGGATACCTCTTCTTTCGGTCCGCTATATGCCAGCGTGTGTTCCCTGATTTTCCACCCATCTTCATAGACTTCACACCATGCATGGCCCATCGCACCGGTAATCTCTGCCTGATAGGTACCATCCGGCTGCTCTGTAAAAGCGTCTGCCGGAACTGCGTACCCCTCCACATATCTTGCCGGATATCCATAAATCCGGTACAGTAACACAGCAGTCGTTGCAAAATGTACACAAAATCCTTTTTTATTTTCAAAGAGGAAATATTCTGCAAAGTCCTGATTCTTTGGGGTACTCCCCGGCTGATAGCTGTAGATTGTATTTTCCTCAAACTCTCTGCGAATAAACTGTTCTGCCTCAGCCAGAGACTGGACAGGATGCTCCCCACAGAGTGTTCGCAGCCTGGTCAGTGTACTGGGGGCTTCTGTGTTCGGTTTCTCCGGTCCCCGCTCCCCGGACTCTTCTTCCCAGCCTTCCCCCTTGTATGCCCCACCATAGGTTCTGGCATAATACAAGGTAGCAGTAGGCTTCTCCGGTACCGTTACCAACTCAGAAGTCCCTTCCTCAGGAGAAAAGGATGACAGATTCTTCAACTCCGACATCTGTCCAGTTGACGTGCCGCCAGTCAGCCAGGGCAGCGTCACGGATCCGCTTTCCAAAACGCCAGCCGACTGTGCCGACTGGTCTGCTGCATCTTGCCCGTCCATGCTTTCCGCTGTCGTATTTTCTGTCTTTAAAAGATCCTCTCTATTCTTATCCAACGGTTCTTCTTTTTGCTGCGGCTTCTTTTCATCCTTCTTCTGGTCCACGGTCCATGCTCTCAGATAACTTGCGATTCTTGTATCTGCCTGCTTTCGCACGCTCCGGTATGCGCTCATATGATTCTTCTTCAGCTGCTCCACGCCGTTTGTCGCCACTGCTGCCACCATAAACACCAGTGTAAAAAGACAGGCACTCACCACAATCCTTTGAACTGCTCTATTCCCTCTGTCACAGCCTGCTGCTGAACAGTAGATTCCACCTGTCACCAAAAGAAATAGACTTTCTTTTACCTGTGGAAAATCGGTCACGACCCCGGCAAGGATAAACGGAACTGCTAAAAACAAGACGGACAGAAACACGCCCTTTCCGGAGCGTATCACAACCAGGAGCAGCAGCACAATAGGAATCAGTATAATTGCAAGTACAATTCCGTACTCTTTCCCCGATCCTGTCCATTCCTCGTAAAACGAAACCTGATCTGCTGAATGATAGAACTGCAGAAGAATCGCATTTACCACATGATTCACTGCAGAAGCGAAGAGCTTTATATTGTTCCAGATTCCAATAAATACTGCCCCCATCCCCAGAATCAAAAAGAAGAACTTCTTCCTGCTTTCCAGGATCAGCCAGAGTGCCAGTGTAAGCGCGAGGAGCGTTCCATAAAGCCATGCCTTGTCTGCTTTGAGAATCAGATAGGACTGCTGAGCCTCCCACCAGGCACACAGCACCAGCCACACCAGCAAAACCTGGGTCATCAGAAGCAGACCTGTGCTTCTTTTCCTGAATCCAGGCTTTGGCTGCCGTCTTTGCAGCATTTCACTTTTCTTTTTTATTATGTGGGAACTACGAAAGTGTTTCTGCATATCTTTTTCCCCTTTTTAATGTTCCTATAACCGCAGAAATTCCTGCTGCTCTCCATTTACTAGAATTTTATTCCAACGCATTACCCTGACTGTGCTTCCAAAACGCGCCCCGCGAAATGCTTCCTCATAATATGCTTCAATCCGTGCTTTGTCCGTGCATGGTTCCTGAAGCACCAGTCTCTGCATCATTTCATAGAGTGCCTCTTCTCCATCTACCTTCCACTTGACCACCCGCTGGTTCTTCTGTTCAAACCAGGCCGCCATGTGGATGCATTTTTCTTCTATCAGCGTCATGGACAGAGAACCCACAGCCTCAAGCATCTGCCCGAACTCCTTTTCGTTCCTTCCGATTTCCGAGAAGTCAAACCACAGCAAAACCACGCATCCCAACGGGAAACTGCTCTCTTTAACAAGAAGTTCCTCTTCCCTGGCACTTAATTTCCAGTGAATATTGTGAATAGAATCGCTCTCCTGATATGGTCGGATCTGGAAGATTTCCGAAGAATCATCCCCGCTTTTTTCTGTGGAATACTCTTCAGAATCCGCCTGAAATTCTCTGGTCCCTCTGCTGATTTCCAGCGGAACCGTCTCATATTTTGGCCAGATTCCAACTCTGCCTGACCGGGATACCCGATGCCTCCAGGAAAATAACCCCAGAAAATCATAGATTTGCAGACTTTCCACACTGATTTCCATGCTCCCGCAATCCTGCGGTACATACGTATACCACACACTTGTATTCTTTTTTCCATTGGTCATTCCGTCAAGCCACTGACTAAAGTATTTCCCGGAGAATCCGTTTTTTACGATAACCCGAATGCGGAATCTTACGTCCGGAATCCAGGAACAATTATGGATTCCCACGCCAAGCCTTATTGGTTTGCCCTTCTCTCCCATTGCCGGAACATCGACAAACTGGATCTGAATCTTTTTGGATACCAACCAGAGATAAAGGATAGAAAAAAGTGGATAAATCAATTCCAGCACAAAAATCCAGGACACACTGACAGCGTCATACATAAAAAACCAGTATCCTGTAACCAGTACTACAATGATATACCCACCTGTTTTCTTTCCCATTGTCTTTCTCCTAACGCTGCTTTGGCTGTGTATTACGTCTCTCTGTTCTAACGTTTCTTCAAAGATGGCGGCTCTACCTCATCCAGCACCTGCCCCAACAAATCCTGTACCTTGATATGTCCCACTCTCGCCTTGGTTGTCAGCACCACTCTATGCACTGCGACATCAAAGAAGACTTTCCGAACATCCTCCGGAACCACATATTCTCTGTTCTCCAGATACGCACAGGCTTTCGCCATCTTGCAGAGCGCCAGTGCGCCGCGGGGACTCAATCCCATGGAAAACTCTGCCTTTTCCCTGGTTGCTTTTGCAAGCTGAGCAATATACGTATAGATTCTATCATGTACAAACACTTCTTCCTGCTGACGCTGTGCCGCCAGAAGTTCCTCAATCTGCATTACATTTTCCACCAGTTCGGTGGACCTTCCGGTCTGATTACGCTTTAGAATCTCCACCTCTTCCCGCACGGTCGGATATCCGACTTTCAGGCAGATCATAAATCTGTCCAACTGAGATTCCGGCAAAAGCTGGGTACCTGCTGAGCCAGAGGGATTCTGCGTAGCGATTACCACAAAAGGATCTCCTGTTGCGCGCGTCACTCCATCCACCGTCACCTGATGTTCTTCCATAACTTCAAGAAGTGCAGACTGGGTCTTGGGTGATGTCCGGTTGATCTCATCTGCCAAAAGAAGATTACACATCACCGCTCCCGGCTGATAGACGAATTGCTCCTGCTCCTTCTTGTAGATTGTAAATCCCGTCAGGTCCGAAGGCAGCACATCCGGCGTGAACTGCACCCTCTTCTCCTCGAGACCAAGCGCTCTGGCAAATGCAATCGCCATCGTGGTCTTTCCCACACCCGGCATATCCTCCACCAACACATGTCCACCGGCAAGAATAGCCATCATAATTTTCTGGATGATTTCATCCTTTCCAACCACTGCCTTCGATACCTCAGCAATGACGTCCGCTGCAATTTCTCTATATTCCATTATGTCCTCCTTACTACCACGAAGATAAGAATCAACTATGATAATAGTATATCAGACCTCCTGTTAATTTGAAACAGACTTTTGCGCATTGTTATAAGCGGTTAATCTCTGATAGAGAAAAAGAACGCCTGTTACAGACGTTCTTTTTCTCTATCTCAAATGAATTCCTAATAATTCTCTTTTCGCACCTCAAAATAGCTCTGAGAATACTTACAAACCGGGCAAACCTCTGGTGCCTTTGTTCCCACTACCAGGTGACCACAGATTCTGCACTCCCACATCGTCTGCTCGCCCTTCTCAAATACCTGCTGCATCTCCACATTCTTAAGAAGTGCACGATAACGCTCCTCATGAGACTTCTCAATAACTGCTACACGGTCAAATCTCTCTGCCAGCTCCGTAAAGCCTTCTTCTCTCGCATCCTTGGCAAACTGTGCGTACATGTCTGTCCACTCATAGTTCTCGCCCTCTGCTGCATGAAGCAGATTCACTGCTGTCTTACCGATATTACCTAATTCCTGATACCAGATTCTTGCATGTTCCTGCTCATTACGTGCTGTCTTTAAGAAAATTTCTGATAACTGATCATACCCTTCTCTCTGTGCAACTTCTGCAAAATATGTATACTTGTTACGAGCCTGGCTTTCCCCTGCAAATGCTTCCATCAGGTTCTTCTCTGTCTTTGTTCCTGCATATGCATTGTCTGACTTTTGCTCCTCGATCTTCTCAAATGCACTTGCCGGCTGCTTACATACCGGGCAGACAAAATCCTCTGGTAACACATCTCCTTCATAAACATAACCACAAATTTTACAACGATAGCTCATAATATTTTCTCCTTCTTCTTTTCTATTTTTATTGTTGATTCTTCCTGCTGCCCCAAGATCACTGCTTCTATCTATATAAGCGGTATGGAGCATCTTCTCTGCCACTTCGCTGAGCGGCGTTCCATAAAACTCTTCATATAACTGTTTAATCTCCGTATTGTCATGGCTGTTTCGCAGCTGCATCTGTGCATCCTTCCGGTAAAGGCCATCAATACGATTTTGGCGTATCTCATCTGCCTCCATCGCAAAATTCTTCGGCTGTCCACCGCCGCCGATACATCCTCCCGGACAAGTCATCACTTCGATAAAGTGATACTGTTTTTCACCGTTTTTCATTTTCTCAATCACAGTATCCACATTCTTTGTGCCATATACAACAGCGATGTTCACTTCCAGGTCACCAATCTTAAGCGCGGCTTCCTTGACACCTTCCAGACCGCGAACCGCTTCCAGCGTATAAAGTGTATCCGGTGCAGCTTCACCTGTAATGTAAGTATAAGCAGTTCGAAGTGCAGCCTCCATTACACCTCCGGTATTGCCGAAAATGACACCGGCTCCCGACGCTTCTCCCATCAGAGAGTCATAAGCAGATTCTTCCAATGCAGTAAAATCGATGCCTGCTTCCCGCGCCCACATAGCTAGCTCACGAGTAGTAATCACATAATCCATATCCCGCATATCATCTACACCGAGATGCTTCGCTGCTGCGTTCATCTCATCCCTGCGAATCTCAAACTTTTTCGCTGTACATGGAGTTACTGCTACATTGACGATCTTCTTCGGATCAATTCCCATCTTTCCTGCAAAATAGGTCTTTACTGTCGGCCCCTGCATTCCAATCGGACTCTTTGCTGTGGAAATGTTGGGCAGAATCTCCGGATAATAAGTCTCTGCATACTTGACCCATGATGGGCAACAGCTTGTAAACTGAGGGAGTGGTCTGTTCTTCTTGGTAATACGTTCGACCAGTTCACTTGCCTCTTCTACAATTGTTAAATCCGCCGAGAAATTCGTATCCAGAACGTAATCTCCACCAAGCCTTCTAAGCAGTGCTACCATCTGTCCCTGTACGAATCTGCCATAACCAAGTCCGAATTCCTCTCCCAAGGCAATTCTAACGGATGGAGATGTATTGAAAATCACAATCTTGTCCGAATCCAGCACCGCTTCTCTGACCCTCTCATATTCATAGGTCTCTGTGATACTGGAGACCGGACAGACATTGGCACACTGCCCGCAATTGATACACACTGCTGTGTCGCCCGTCTCTTCCAGACGGTAGCTGCCATGTACTCCGATGTATTCCTGGCAAATGTTCTTGCACTGACCACATTTGATACAAAGCTCTTCGTTCCTGCAAATGGACGGGTTATCCGGTTCAATCGGAACTCTGATGTCCATTGATAGATGTTTGCTCATGGTGTTCCTCCTTTTAATAATAGTAACTATTACTGATATTTAACATCATAATCCATTTTTTTCTACTTGTCAATCCTTTTTTACATCAATCTTCCATCAATTTTCAGTTAAATAATTTATAATATTTTTCATATTATACTTTTCTATACTATCTTCTCAAAATATTTAACATTTCACATCTAGTATTCCGCATCTAATACCTGAGTTTAATATTAGACAAAGAGATCTTCACCTGGTATCCTTTGCTTCTCATCATGTATTCCATTCCATTTTTTGCCAAGTCAATGTGATTCTGTGGTGCAACCATGATTTCTTTCACCGGAAGCCGTTCTTCACTCAGTTGAATGTCAATATAAGGAATCATGAATCCATCCTTTTCACGAAACAGCACTTCCGTTTCCTTCTGCTTCTTGAACACGAACCGGTATTCCCGCTCCTGAGCAAAGCCTTCATGCTTGAAAAACATTGCATATACCGCTACTATTTTCTGAAATTTCCGACATGCCTTCCGGTATCTTTCGTCCTTGTGGTTCCGGCTGCCTAATTCCAGAATCTCCGGAAGTGCTATCCCCGTAACTTCTGGAAGATAATCATTTATGATTCGCTGAATCAGCCTCTTTTGAAGCTGCGGATCATAAATCACAAATCCATGATATTCCACAACATTCGTCTCCTCGATTCGTCGAATGATTTTCTCACAATCGAAACCGATATTATATCCGGTCTTATTTCCAAACTCCGACCACATTGTAATACTGTCGCGACAACTGGAAAAAGCAAGTACGAAATACTCTTTATTTTTTCCTCCATTTATAATTACCGTTTCTTTAAGTATATCTTTCAGAAACATTTTTCTCCACATCGGATTTTTGATGTATTCCTTGCAGACCGCCACCACAATTTCCTTAATATAAGAAAACTCATTGGGATC
The DNA here is from genome assembly GCA_028689735.1 of Hespellia sp. GTDB lineage: Bacteria > Bacillota > Clostridia > Lachnospirales > Lachnospiraceae > Hespellia. The sequence goes on from JAQVCP010000062.1 coordinate 9,914, forward strand.
ATTCAAAAAATCACTTTTTGTAGCCCAAAAGCAATTATTTTTCATAATTCCATTGATTCCGTTGCTCTTTGTATAATGGTACAAAATACTCTCTTTTTCCGCTTTTTGAAGCTTCACTCGCTTATTTGTCATCCACTTCCACCCTCCTGATGTGTTCTTTTACTCCATCATAACAATTGTATTTCCACTGTTTCTACCATATACCTGTTAAAGATATGTAAAATATAGGAAGACATGTCAAAAAGGAACCAGTCTCCCATCGTTAGACTTTTGGGAGTCGGTTCCTTTTCCAAGATCTTCCTTATTCCAAAACGGATTCTCTATCCGTCACATTTTATTTCTATTCCTTCTATATAATATATCCCGTGGCCTTTACTTTGTCAAAAGCATCATAATCTCGTTGCTTCGCTCTACAAATGCTGTCATCTCTTCTGGACTCAGCGGCTTATGTGCAAGCATGGCAAGATCATAGAGCTGTTTACAAATTACAGGTACATTCTTGCTTCTCTTATGCTCCACCACGAACTGCACCAGTGGATGGTTCGCATTCAAGATCAAGGTTGCGTTGGTTCCGAACATGCCCGGATCCATTCCAGCCATACCATACATCTTCATCATCTCTTCCATACGGCGAGATTCTTCTGATAATACAGCCATAGATGCAACACTGTCATTCTTAAGCTTTTCAATCTTTACATCCATTTTGTCATTCTCTAATGCTTTTCTAAAGATTTCAATCAAGCTGTCAGAAGTCTTCTTGAAGTCTTCTGCCTCTTCTTCTGCAATTTCTTCTTTCAAGGAATCGGTCACATCTGCGTCGATACGTTTGAAGCGGACATTAGCATCCTTCTGCTCCAAATGTGTAATAAATGCAGAGTCAATGTTATGGTTTAAAATAACTGCATCCTGCTCCTGCTCCTTGAACATCTTGATGTACTGGCTCTGCTGCTGTTCATCTGTCACATAAAAGATGGTTGTCTTGACTTCTTCCGGCTCCTCGCCTTCTGGTGCTTTCTCTTCACTTCCTTCCGTCTTCTCCGCTGATTCGTCTGCATCTTTTTCATCCTGAGAGCTTACAACCACTCCACCGTTCTCTTCCATACAGTCTTCTAACGTCAGGTACTTATGCTCTAAGTTCTTGAAGAGAATTGCATCCTTCATCTTAGAGTCAAACTTCTCATCCTTCAAGCAGCCAAACTTGATAAACGGACTGATATCATCCCAATATTTCTCATAGTTCTCTCTGTCTGTCTTGCACATTCCTGACAGCTTATCTGCAACCTTCTTGGAAATGTAATCTGCAATCTTGTTGACAAATCCATCATTCTGCAATGCACTTCTGGATACATTCAATGGCAGATCCGGACAGTCGATGACGCCCTTGAGGAGCATCAGGAATTCCGGAATCACTTCCTTGATGTTATCTGCGATAAATACCTGGTTATTATATAACTTGATTGTTCCCTCAATGGTCTCATACTCTGTATTAATCTTCGGGAAGTACAAGATACCTTTGAGATTGAACGGATAATCCATATTCAAATGAATCCAGAACAATGGTTCTTTGTAATCCATAAATACCTTGCGATAAAATTCAATATATTCGTCCTTCGTACAGTCATTCGGATGCTTCGTCCAAAGCGGTGCAGTATCACTGATAGATTCTGGTCTCTTTACGATCTTCGCCTTCTGCTTGGCTTCGCCTTCTTCCCCTTCTTTTGGCTCCTCTGTAATATGCTCAACGACTTCATCTGTGTCAAGTACATCTGCCTCATCAATGGTCTCATACTCCGGCTCTGCATTTGCCTTTGTCAGGAAAATCTCTACCGGCATGAAAGAGCAGTACTTGTTCAGTACTTCTCTTGCCTTATATTCATTCGCAAACTGGAGACTGTCATCATTCAGATACAGGGTAATCTCAGAACCTACGGTCGTCTTATTGCCATCCTGCATCTCATATTCTGTGCCACCATCGCTGGTCCAATGAACTGCTGTCGCGCCAGCCTTATAAGACAATGTATCAATCTGAACCTCATCTGCCACCATAAAAGCAGAATAGAATCCAAGACCAAAGTGACCAATCATCTCATCTTCTGTCGTCTTGTCTTTATACTTCTCCAGGAACTGGGTTGCCCCGGAAAATGCAATCTGCGTAATATACTCTTCTACTTCTTCTGCTGTCATACCAAGACCGTTATCAATAAACTTCAAAGTCTTCTCTTCTGGATTCACAATAACTTCAATCTTCGCCTTATAGTCATCCGGGAGATCATATTCACCCATCAGATCCAGCTTCTTCAGCTTCGTGATTGCATCACATCCATTGGATACTAACTCTCTGAAGAAAATATCGTGATCTGAATACACCCATTTTTTAATAATTGGAAATATGTTCTCGCTGTCAATTGACAATGTACCTTTTTTTGCTGCCATATATAACACTCCTTCTTATAAAATTAATGTAAAGCTGACATTCGCAATCCACTGGACTGTCGATTCGTACTGTCTAGAATGTATTCTAACGCGGGTAAAATTAAATGTCAATAGAAAATTAGCACTCTTTTGAATCGAGTGCTAATAATTGTGTTAAAAATATAAAAATTTTATAAAATATTGTTGTGTATCCTTCACAAACACCGCATTGTAACCTTACATAGCTTCGCTGCATGCTACAAAACCTCTTTGATGACACGCAGTACATTTTCCGACCAGATTTTGTCAATCTGACGGGGAGTGATTCCGGCTTTTTCAAAGCACTGAAGCAGGCGGGGCATCTCACTGACATGTCGCAGATCCACCGCCCCCTCCACTCTCTGGTACCCATCCATATCTGTACCGATGGCAACCGCATCCTCTCCCGCTTTATTCATCATATATTTTGCGTGAGCAGCGATGGTTTCCAGATTCGACTTTCCATCTGCCGCAAGAAACACCGGATAAAAGTTGATGCCTGCAATGCCGCCCTTCCCGCCCAGGGCCCTAAGCATCTCATCGCTGAGATTTCGCTGGTGATTGCAGAGTGCTCTGGCATTGGAATGAGAAGCAGCAATCGGTGTCTTGCTATGATGAATGCAATCCCAAAACCCGCCTTCCGACAAATGGGAGACATCCACTATCATTCCCAGATCATTCATGTGCTCCACCGCCTCTATTCCAAAAGGCTTCAAACCTCTGGACATGGCAGTTTCCTCCCTGCTGTTTGGAAATCCCAGACAGTTTTCGTAATTCCAGGTAAGTGTAATCAGACGAACTCCTTTCTGATACAGATTCTCCAGTCGGGAAATATCAGAGTTCAGAACCCCGCCCTCCTCAATCGTAAGCAGTGCCGCAATCTGATTCCGGCTGTGCAAACTCTGAATTTCTTCATAAGACCCGGCAATTGCTATCTCTGGCAGCGCTTCCGTTTCTATTCTGGCCCTTTCTATCATATCAAGTGCCGCCTGATATGCCCGGTTCCATGACGTTTCCTCGCTTCCATCTGATTCCTGTCCAGCTCCGTACTCAGCCGCATTGATAAAACAGGCAAAAAACTGCGCCATTGTCCCTGCTTTTAAAAGTCCCGGAACCGAAATCTGCAGATCATTTTCCCACAAATTCATTCCATCGCTTTTCTGTAATCTGCTTACCGTGTCACAATGCATGTCAATTAATCCGCACATTTTATTTTTTTCCATACGCTTTTCCCTACGCTTTTAGCATTTCCTTCAGCATCTCGTTCACTTTCGCCGGATTTGCCTTTCCCTGCATTGCCTTCATCGTCTGTCCCACCAGTGCTCCGATTGCCTTCTCTTTTCCGCCTTTATATTCAGCCACGGCTTTCGGATTCTTTGCAATGATTTCTTCAATGACAGCCTTTAGGGCACCGTCGTCATTCACGGTCTTTAACCCCTGCTCTTCCACATATTTGTCCGGATCGATATTCTTAGTGAAAATTTTCTCAAACACTTCTTTTGCCACAGAGCTGTTGATGTCACCGCTGTCCACAAGATTGACCAGCTTTGCAAGATTCTCCGGAGAGAATTTTAAATCATCCACCTCCACGCCCTGTTCTTTCATCAGGCGAAGAGTCTCGCCCATGAGCCAGTTGGATACCTTCTTCGGTTTCCCGCAGATTGCGGTGGTCGCCTCAAACAAATCAGCCATTTTCTTAGAGCCTGTAAGAATTCCCGCATCGTACTCCGGAATCTCAAATTCTTTCTTATAACGCTCCATCTTCTCGGTCTGAAACTCCGGCTGTGCTGTGCGGATCTTGGCAATCCACTCATCACTGATTACAATCGGCACCAGATCCGGTTCTGGAAAATAACGGTAATCCTGAGCATCCTCCTTGGAACGCATGGCATAGGAATATTCCTTGTTGTCATCCCATCTTCTGGTTTCCTGAATGACTTCTTTTCCTTCTTCCAAAAGCTCAATCTGCCGTGCCCGCTCGCCATCGATTGCTCTCGCAATAGCCTTGAAGGAGTTCAGATTCTTCATCTCTGTTCTTGTTCCAAATTCTTCCGCTCCTACCTCACGAATCGAAAGGTTTACGTCCGCTCTCATGGAGCCTTCCTGCAATTTGCAGTCAGAAGCCCCAAGATACTGAATAATCAGACGAAGTTTTTCAAGATACGCCATAACCTCATCCGCGGAACGCATATCCGGTTCCGATACAATTTCTATCAGTGGCACTCCGCTCCGATTATAATCTACCAGAGAAGTGTCATCCCATTCATCATGCACCAGCTTACCGGCATCCTCCTCCATATGCATCTCATGGATACGGATTTTTTTCTGATGTCCGCCTGCTTCAATTTCCACATATCCGTCTCTTGCGATTGGAAGATACAGTTGGGAAATCTGATAGTTCTGCGGATTATCCGGATAAAAATAGTTCTTACGGTCAAATTTGCAGACCTGCGTAATCTTACAGTTTGTCGCAAGTCCAACGGCTGTGGCATATTCCACCACCTTTTTGTTCAATACCGGAAGAGACCCCGGCATTCCTGTGCAGACTGGACAGGTGTGTGTATTCGGCGCCCCACCAAATGCTGTACTGCATCCACAGAAAATCTTTGTCTTTGTTGCCAGCTCCACATGGACCTCCAGTCCAATGACTGTCTCATATTGCTTTGCCATACCGATTACGCCTCCTTTCCGATTGCAGCAAGCTGCTCATATTGTTTTTCTGTTGCACATTCATACGTATAACCTGCCCGAATGATTTTTTTCTCCTGGAAGCAGTCTCCGATAATCTGCATTCCAATAGGAAGACCCTTGGAGTCCTTCCCAACCGGAACCGACATTCCCGGAAGCCCTGCAAGATTCAGGGAAATGGTATAAATGTCTCCAAGATACATCTTCATCGGATCACCTAAGGATTTGCCAAGCTCCGGTGCAGTCGTCGGTGCAGCCGGTCCGATAATGACGTCGTATTTTGCAAATGCTTTATCAAATTCAGCTTTGATCAGTGCCTTTGTACGAAGTGCTTTCAGATAATACGCATCGTAATATCCCGAGCTCAGGACAAAAGAACCAAGCATGATTCTGCGTTTCACCTCCGCGCCAAACCCTTCGGAACGTGTCTTTTTGTACATGTTGTGAAGTCCCTCATAGTCTGCGCTGCGGTGACCATATTTCACACCATCAAACCGCTCCAGATTGGAGCTCGCTTCCGCAGAAGCGATGACATAATATGCCGGAATCGCATACTGTACCAGTCCCAGATCAAATTCTTCTACGATTGCCCCCCGCTCTTCCAGTACCTTCACCGCATTCAAAACTGCTTCTTTGACTTCCGGCTCCAGTCCTTCTCCGAAATAGTCCTTTGGGAGTCCGATTTTCAAATCTTTCACGTCATCTACCAACGCACTGGTAAAATCATAGTCTTCCCGTTTTACAGAGGTGCTGTCTTTCTTATCATGTCCTGCAATCACTTCCAGAATTGCTGCACAGTCTGTCACATCCTTTGCCACCGGCCCAATCTGATCCAAAGAGGAACCATAAGCAATCAGACCATAACGGGATACGGTTCCGTAGGTCGGCTTTAATCCCACTACTCCGCAAAAAGAGCTTGGCTGACGAATCGAGCCGCCTGTGTCAGACCCCAGAGCGAAAGAACACTCTCCTGCTGCCACTGCCGCACAGGAACCACCGGACGATCCTCCCGGAACATGTCCCAGAGCATGTGGATTCTTTGTAGCCCCATAATAAGAAGTCTCGGTAGTGCTTCCCATGGCGAATTCATCCATATTTGTTTTTCCAATCACGACTGCCCCTGCTTTTTCCAAAGCAAGGACTGCCTCGGAAGAAAAAGCCGGCTTAAAGTGTTCCAGGATCCTGGAGCTGCAGGTCGTAAGCATATCTTTGATACACATATTGTCCTTGATTGCTACCGGTACTCCTGCTAAGGGTCCGGTAAGTGCACCATCATCAATCAGACGCTGCACCTCTTCTGCACGTTTTTTCGCACTCTCTTTATCTATGGTAACAAAGCTGTTCACATCTTGTTCCACCGCTTCTATCTGAGCGTATGCTGCTTCCACCGCTTCCATGACAGAAACTTCTTTCGCTTTTATTTTCTGTCCCAGCTCTACCGCTGTCATTTTCATAATATCCATTTTATATCGCTGCCTTTCTGTATCATTTATCCGATGGTTTTTGGTACTTCAAAACTGTTATTTTTCTGGAGTGGTGCATTTTTTAGTGTATTTGCCCGTCCATCACCATTCGTTACCTCGTCCTCGCGAAATACATTATTCACCGGAAATACATGTGACATCGGCTCAATTCCTGACGTGTCCAGTTCGTTCAGTGTATCGATATAATCCAGCATCTTTTCCATATCTTTCTTTGCATCTTCCTTTTCCTGCTCTGATAATTCCAGCTTTGCAAGAATACCAACGTATTCAATTGTCTCATCTGATATTACATTTGCCATTATTTTCTGTCCTTTCTTAGAAGTCTTATATCAAATTCATACAAGATATTTTACCGATAATGTTGCTCATAATATTTCATATAATCTTCGCCTGCAATGACTGCACTCGGAGTACATTCCACCTCTACATATCTAAGCTCCAGTCGGGTTCCCTTTGGAATTACTACATTTTTTATTGTCTGACCGTTATAGGAGTTGTCTGCAGCCAGCCCGATATTGTCGGTGGGATATTCATCTCCACCAGAACCTTCGCCAGTGTATCCTGGCACAAATAAATCGATTCCGCCATTTCCACTGATTGCTTTGATATCATACACACCAGGAGCAAAATCCACACCTGCCTCTGCATTTTCTTTTAAAAGTACTGTCTCTGTCAGTGGATTGGCTGTCATTTGCTGGTTTTCGGATGGTGCGGCACTATCTGAGGTCACCTGAAGCTGCACATTTCCATCAATCTTTAACAGAGCTCCTTCATACAATCTGACATCATTAGCCTGCGTAATTGCATCTTCATAGGTTGTCTCTGCAGAAAAATTCTCCCAGATGTAGATACCGTTATCATGGTCATCCACCTCAAAATATCCCGCACCATCTGCCAGCGAAATACTGTAAGAACCTTCCGGAATCTGGCTTCCAACCTCATAGTACCCCTGGGATAATGTATCGTCATAGGAACTTGTACCTGTTTTCAAATTTCGCTCCACATAGTCATACTTTCCTTCTTTTTCGTAGTCCGGCGAGCCGTCATCCCTCCCGCCCCCGGTAAAAGAGCTTATATCCGTCTCTATGTCGGAGAACTGATTGACAAAACCGGATGCCATTTTCCCCAGAAACGGACCTACATTCGCCAGAAGGATAATCAGTACGATTACAATCGGCAAAACTTTTCCTGTCTTTTTCTGTTTCTTCTCTCCCGGCTTCGCTGGCATATGATACTGAATCTTCGCCTTCTTCCCCTCCGGATTTTCATGAACATGAGTCAGCGGTTCCCCATCGCAGCTGCTCTGATTCAACTTGTAATACTTGTCTGTCTTTGTGTTGTCCAGTCCACACTCTACACACTTGTTGTCAACTAATTTTCCTCCGCATAACGTACATTTTTTCCCAAACATATTCTCCTATGGCTCCAATCTGCTCAAATCACGTGGGAACAGAGTGGTTTCTCTCACATTATCTTCTCCCAACAATTTCATCGTCAGTCGCTCCAAACCGATGCCAAGCCCTCCATGCGGCGGCATTCCATGCTTGAAGCATCCAAGATACTGATCCATCCCCTCTGCTTCCATCCCTCTTGCTTCCATCTTCTCCATAAGTTTACTATA
>JAQVCP010000063.1 GCA_028689735.1 Hespellia sp.
CACGAATATTATGTCATTGGCTTTGTAGAAGATGGGCAGCGCATGCTTTCCTGCAGGAATCAGGAATATTTAATAAAAAAAGGGGATACGGTATTATTTAATCCGGGTGATAACCATGCCTGTGTGCAGAACGACGGAAGTACACTGGATTATAGAGGATTTAATATTTCGAAAGAGGTCATGTTAGATTTGTCGGAAGAAGTGACCGGAAAGCGGGAATTACCGGGTTTTTCAGAAAATGTTATTCAGGATGAAGAAGTAACCTGTTATCTTCAGCCACTGCATGAACTGGTGATGGAGGGGGCCTGCGAATTTGGTAAGGAAGAAAATCTGTTATTGCTGATTTCCATGCTGATTCAGCAGTATGGTCAGCCTTTTGAAAACTGCGTCCCGGAATGTCGGGAGGAAATTGAGCAGGCATGTACTTTTATTAAGCAGCACTACACAGAGCATATCGATCTGGATCAGATCTGCTGTCATGCCGGACTGAGCAGGTCTACGCTGTTGCGGGCATTTACAAAGGATAAAGGCGTTACCCCATACAGCTATCTGGAAAATGTCCGTATCAGCGAGGCAAAGAAACTACTGGAGCAGGGAATGGCACCGGTGGAAACTGCTCTGCAGACAGGGTTTACGGATCAGAGCCATTTTACAAATTATTTTAACCGATTTATTGGTCTCACACCAGGCATTTATCGGGACATTTTTCTTGAACGTCCGCTTTCCCAGAATATGGAGGACCAGATAGATGAAAACTAAAAATACGATAGGACATCTATCTGCATTGCTTACGATTATCATCTGGGGCACTACCTTTATATCGACCAAGATATTGTTAAACGATTTTCAGCCGGTGGAGATCTTGTTCCTTCGGTTTCTTATAGGACTGTTGGCGTTGTTCGTAGTGTACCCTCACAGACTGAGGGGGACTACACCAAAGCAGGAAGGAATCCTTGCGGCGGCCGGGCTGTGCGGCATCTGTATGTATTATTTGCTGGAAAATATCGCATTGACATATACGATGGCATCCAATGTGGGTGTCATTATATCCGCAGCGCCCTTTTTCACCGCCATTTTAGGTCACTTATTTCTGAAAGAAGAGGAAAGGCTGGGAGCAAATTTTCTGATTGGTTTCGTGGTGGCGATGGCGGGTATCTTTCTTATCAGTTTTAATGGCTCCAGGATGGAACTGAATCCAATGGGGGATGTATTAGCCGTACTGGCGGCTTTTGTCTGGGCCTGTTATTCGATTTTGACAAGGAAAATAAGCAGTTTTGGATATCATACTATTCTGACTACGAGACGGGTGTTCTTTTATGGCCTTTTATTTATGATGCCGATGCTGTTTCTGTTCGATTTCAAACTGGATATTTCTCGTCTTTTAAGACCAGTGCCACTGATGAACATGATCTACCTGGGACTGGGCGCGTCGGCTCTGTGCTTTGTGACCTGGAACTTCGCTGTCAGGACACTGGGGGCAGTTAAGACCAGTGTGTATATTTACATGGTGCCGGTCATTACGGTGGTGACATCCGTATTGGTTCTTCATGAAACGATTACGTTCATGGCGGTAGTTGGAATCGTATTTACACTGGCGGGCCTATTCTTGTCGGAGCGTAAATTATTTGAGAAGAATTAAAGAAAGCCGTGGAAATGAAATCGTGATTCACTTCTGGTTAGAGTTGACCAATCTGAAAGCAAATAATAATTGGTATAGACCTCAAAATGGCACTTTGTTGCCTGCGAGATTCTATGGAAAGAATTCCGCAGACAGAATGGACCTGGTGAGTTCAGTGGCTTTCTCTCCGGTGGCATTGTCATCACCCTGGATATTGAGGGCAAAGTAAGTGGTATGGTTATGAGCTTCTATATAACCGATAAACCAGCCGTTGATATCATGTCCGTTGATTCTTCCGGTTCCTGTTTTTCCGTAGATCGTTTTTTCAGAGTCAGAAGAAATGCAAATGGAATTCTTGATGGCATCAATGTTGGATTGTTTCACAGAAAACTGGTTTGTATTCAAGTCCTTGAGCAATTCGACCTGCTCAATGGGCGATATTTTTAGTGAAGATTCCATCCAACAGGAAGTTTTGGCGGACAGGTCTCGGTTGCCATAATTAATTTGGTTCAGATAGCTTTGCATCGTAGGCAGCCCGATTGACTTTTCCAGCGCATCAAAATACCAGTTTACGGAATGATGCATGGCGGAGTTTAAGTCCTGATCTGTGTTCCAGGCGGCAAACGGCTGGTTGGTTCCATCCCAGGTCATCCGGGAAGCATCCGGTGAAATGGTACCGGTTTCCAGTCCCACCAGACCTTCGTATATCTTGTAGGTGGAGTCGGGGGATACACGGAGGGTGGCGGCATCTTTATTGTAGATTTCCCAGCGGTCACCAGCGGTGTCATATAATACAAAAGAACCATTGTATTCACCAAAATAGGAAGAAAGATCAAGGTAGGACACATTTTTTTCAACGCTTTGAAAGTTGTAATATTCCTGATTTGCAGCATAGGTTGAAAGCAATGGCGCAGAAGTCAGAAACATAAGAGCAATTAAAACATATATACAGAAACCTCTCATTTTCTGTCGGGAGGATGACGGCTGATAGGAAGCAATATTGATAATCCGTTTTTTCATCTGTCCGATATTACCACCAAGACCACTTACAAAAGGAAACGGGGACAGAGATATTCTTTCTGCAAAGTTAATCAATGTGGTTCCGTAGTCTTCATAATCCTTCTCGGCAAGGTTTTGCAGCACGGCAGAATCACAGGCCACTTCGCGATCTGTTCGCATTTCCCGCAAGGCGTACCAGACAACAGGATTAAACCAGTAAAGCATGCCTGCAAGTGTCATGAGAAAATTAGGAATCGCATCCTTGTATCGGCAGTGCTCAAGCTCATGCAGAAGGATATATTTCATGTCTTTTTCGTCATAATCGGAAATCAGATGGATAGGAAGGTAAATCCGCGGATGCAGCAGCCCCACGGTAACTGGAGATTTTAAAAATGCTGTGCTGTAAATGGAAATGTTGCTGGTCATGTGCAGCAGAGCGGTACATTTGCGAAACAGAGAAAAAACCTGCCTGTTCTGAAGTAAAAGAGCGGATGCCTTTAGCTGTTTGATCCGCCAACGGGAACGGAGAATTAAGAGAAGCATTCCGAATACTCCGGTGACCCAGATAGAACAAAGCAGAAAGCTTAACGCAGAAGGGGCACCATGGCTGACGGAAACAGCAAATGAATCCGCCCATCCTGTGGCACTGCTCTGGGCCATGGATGGATCGAATCTGCCAATTGCCCGGATACCTGTCTCACTTATTGTGTTCAGACTGCCTGCTAATTGAAGTACGTCCCAAAGCCTGGGCAGATGAAAAGGAAGGAACGGAATCAGCTGTAAGGCAAGCATGAAAAACCATAAATTAAACTGAATTCTGGCAGAGATATGGTGTCTGAAAAGATGCTTTATGACAAGCAGAATGCAGATAAAACCAGTGAGATAAAGGTTACAGATAAAAAAACGAATTACAAATTCAGACAAATTATTCGCCCCCTTTATCCATCCTTTGTGAAAGCAGACTGCGGAGCGTATCGATTTCTTTTTTCGACAGCTTGTCGTTTTCAATATAGGCGGACAGCATACTTGTAATATTTCCATCATAGAAACGCTTTAGAAAAGTACTGCTTTCCTGGCTGATATATTCATTTTCCGCAACCAGCGGGGTATAAACAAATACCCGGCTCTGCTTCTCGTAGGTAAGTGCCTTTTTGGTTACAAGACGCTTGATGAGTGTCTGTATGGTTTTAGGATTCCAGGTTGTTGTCTTAGTCAGCCTGGCTGTGATGTCATTGGTGCTGATCGGCGCATATTTCCATACAATTTTCATTACTTCAAATTCGGCTTCCGATATCTGTGGCAGGTTCGTCATGATATTCCTCCTTGTTAAAATATTACATGCGTAATAAAAATAGTATAAAGGTTGGTTCACAAAATGTCAAATTCAAAAATTGAGATGTATTAGAGGAGATAACAATAATGTCCGCTTTACAAATGCAGGGGTGGTAACATAATGCTTTCCATATCTTCTGGCAGTGGTGCAGTAAAGACCATGCTCTCACCCGTGATGGGATGTGGAAAGGACAACCGCCAGGAGTGGAGCGCCTGTCTGGAAATTCGGGACATATCAGGATTGTAAAGATAGTCACCGATGAGTGGAAAACCGAGATGCTTCATATGGATGCGAATCTGATGGGTACGACCTGTCTCCAGGTTAAGGAGGACAAGGCTGTATCCATTTTCTTCTTTTATGGTCCGGTAGTGCGTTACGGCATGTTCCCCGTTTTCAAAGTCCACGGTGCGCTCGATGATAGAGCCGGGTTTTCGGGCAAGGGGAGCATCGATGGTGCCAGAGGAAGGTAGGACAGAGCCTTTGACGATAGCAAGGTATTCCCGTCGGATTTCTTTGGTTTTTACCATCTGGGAAATGATGTTGGCACTGACCATATGTTTGGCGATGACAGTAAGTCCGGAAGTGTCCCGGTCCAAACGGTTGGCGCAGCGGAAAATAAATGGCTGCTTCCGGGACTGGTAATAGTAGGCAAGTCCATTTGCAACGGAATAGGTATAGTGGTTCAGAGAAGGATGAATCGGCATACCGGCTGCTTTGTTGATCACAATCAAGTCTTCATCTTCATAAACAATCTGGAGTGGAATCTCGATGGGGGGAATCTTTTTGGAGGATTCCAGTTCCTGAATGTGGATTACAAGGACGTCACCTTCTGTTAAAATATCTCGCATGTAACAGAAAATACCGTTTACTAGAACGCTTCTGTTCATCTTTTTCAGTGATGACAGATTCTGAAGAGAGTATCCCCTTCTTCTTAAGAATTGTTCAATGCGCAATCCCTCATCAGATTTTTGAATTGTATAGCTGAGCGTTCGTTCCATGAAAAATCTCCTTTATTTTTAATGCTTAGGAATAAAATGTGAATAAAAGCATTGTAACACAGGTGGAAAAGAGGTGCCATCTGTTATTGGAAAGCAGGGGGCAGATGTATCCAGAATAACAAATGAAGGCATTGCTTTTGCGAGTGCTGTTTCAAATTAAAAGCGGGAATTGACAGTGTATGAAAAAGCATTGAAAGTTCACATAGCCGGACATATAATGACAGTATAATAGGATTGAACGATATGCAACAAACAAAAACAGTGAATATGAGTTTGATGATTAAATAAAAAAAGGGATGATATTACTCATCCCATCCTTCATAAAATCGAATATTAACAGAAATATTTCGTACGAAATCGCCATCCTCCAAAGTGAGGTCATGGGCATCGGAAATATGTGGAAGAACACCATCCGGATCGTCTAATTCAAGTGAGATCCAGTCACGTGCTGCACTGTTGGCATTGTCGATGGCATCATCTAAATCGCCACCCTCTGCGTAGCAGCATTCCAAATCAGGAAAGTGGGCTTTATAACTTCCATCCGTATTTTTGTGAAAAACAGCGGGATATATAAATTTCATGGGTAAAACTCCTTTCGAATAGTTATCAGAGATAGTATACTCTAAATAGAAACATTCGTAAATCATTTTTCGATATTTTTTAAATTCAATGAGTAAGTTTAATAGATAGAAGGTATGGTAAGGTAATGCGTGGGATAAGGATATTTATTTTGATTTTCGTCTTAAAACCACTGAAATCGTGGGTTGCAACCACTGGTTGACAGATTTCCAAGGCCTCTTGGTAGTGCGCAACCGATAAACGGGGTACGATGTGACCGTAGCAAGAGAAGGGTTTTTGAAAGGAATGAGCATATGATTATCAGTGAAAAAATTATGGAATTAAGAAAACAGAATGGTTGGTCACAGGAAGAACTGGCGTTTCAGCTTGGCGTATCCAGACAGTCAGTCTCTAAATGGGAATCTGGAGCATCAATACCGGATATGGAAAAGATATTGAAGCTCAGTGATATCTTTGGTGTCAGTACAGATTATCTGTTGAAAGATCATTTCAAAACAGAAGAGGATTGTGTTGCAGTGCAAAGCGGTGAGGTGGATGGACCAAAACAGATTTCAATGGAAGAAGCGGATACGTTTATGGGGCTGAAGCAGAACAGTGCGAAGCGGGCAGGACTTGCAGTTTCCGGTTATATCCTGTCTCCGGCAGTGCTTGTTTTTCTCTGTGGTTTATATGAGTCGGGAGCACTTCGGATCAGTGAGGATATGTTAGGGGGAATTGGAGTTTCACTGTTGCTGGTCGGTATTGCGTGTTCCACTGCATATTTTGTCATGCATGGTTTAAAAATGGAACCTTATGATTATCTGGAAAAAGAACAGTTTCGTCTTGCATATGGAGTGGAGGCAGTCGTCAGAAAGAAAATGGCAGAATACGATGGTACCCATAGAGCCAGCATAATGATTGGTGTCTTCCTATGCATCGTTGCGGCAATACCACTGATGATTGCAGCTGGTCTGGATAGTTCTGACAGCACCTATATTTTCTGCACGGTCATCCTGTTGGTCGTTATTGCAGTGGCAGTCTTTCTCTTTGTGTCTGCCGGGATGCGCAAAGAATGCTATCAGATGCTGCTCCAGGAGGGGGACTATACAGCGGATAAAAAGGCTGAGAATAGAGATACGGAGCGATTTTCAGGAATCTACTGGTGTCTGATTACGGCAGTGTATCTTGGCATAAGCTTTTATACCATGCACTGGAACAGAACCTGGATTATCTGGCCTTGTGCTGGTGTTGCATTTGCCGGAATCCGCGGGATTGTGTGTTCCATGAGAAAGAAGCAGTAATGCAGCAGGGAAGAAAAAGATAGGAAATACAGTGCTGAATCATACTGGAATGCAACATTTGGACTCTACGGTACGTAGGTTGGAATCTGTGGAAAAGCAGATTATAATTTTCTTATCCGAACAAGGAAAGGAAGGAAAATCACATGAGCTATGTTACGGGAAAGATAATTAAAGAATTAAGAGAGAAAAAGGGATATACACAGAGGCAGCTTGCTGAGAAAATGCAGATTAGTGACAAGACGGTTTCCAAATGGGAAACCGACAGAGGACTGCCGGATATCGGGCTGTTGGAGCTGCTGGCGGAGACGTTGGGCGTGTCCATCGCAGAGCTTCTGATGGGAGAAGTAGTCACCAACGAAAACAGAGCTGCGAATATCAGAAACCAGAGCTTCTATATTTGCCCGGTCTGTGGAAATGTGATTCAGTCTGTTGGACAGGGGAGCTACCATTGCTGTGGTATTTTGCTGCCCACAGCGGAGATAGAGGAGGTGGATGAAAAGCACCGGATAGAGGTTGAGGTTATGGATAACGAATATTATGTGCGTATGAAGCACCCTATGACAAAGGAACATTACATTTCCTTTTTCTGCTATGTGACAACCGACTATTCCCAGATGCTCAAGCTCTATCCGGAGCAGAATGCGGAGGGAAGGCTTACCAAGAGAGGGCACGGATTCTTGTATGCGTATTGCAATCAGCATGGACTGTTTCGAGTAATGGTGTAAATTGGGGGCGTGAAATAAATGGGTTGACACTTTTGTTTAGAGTGCTATAATGACCATATGGATTAATTTAGTCAAAAAAGGGGATGTGGATTTGCCAAAGTGTTATTCGGAGCAGGAAAGAGCATATATTAAAAACCGCCTTAAAGAAGAGGCAGCAAAGTGTATGGGGCAGTACGGAATCAGGCGGACAACAGTGGATGAGCTTGTGAAGCGGGTGAAGATTCCTAAGGGAACATTCTATTTATTCTATCAATCCAAGGAGCTATTGCTGTTTGAGGTGATTCTGGAATTTCATGATCAGATAGAGCAGGAATTGTATCAGGCAATCCAGAGGATCGGCGGGGAACAGTGCGATGCAAAGAAGGTGACGGATGTGATTTTTGGCTTCTTCCAAAAAGCAGCGGCATCTCCCGTGCTGAAGATGATTGGCTCGGAGGAAGTAGAGCTTCTTGCGCGGAAACTTCCGGCGGAGGTGCTGCAGGGGCATCTGGAGTACGACAATGACATGGTAGAACGTGTATTTTCATTGCTTCCGGTGAAGAGGGAAGTGGACAAGGACGCATTCAGTGCGGCTTTCCGTGGAATATATTTTGCAACATTGCATAAGGAGGAGATGGGCGAAGAGCACTTCGACCAGGCTTTGAAGCTAATGATTCATGGGTTGGTGCTGCAGATGATGTGAGATAAGTAAGAGTAAGAGTAAGAGTAAGAGTAAGCGACAAAGTATAAGTATAAGTATAAGTATAAGTATAAGTATAAGTATAAGTATAAGTATAAGGTCCGGCATATAGATAAGTCGGACAAAACTTAGGCACTTATTTGACTATATATTTAAAATTGGTCAGATAGTATAAAACGGATCATAGAGAGAAATATAAAGGGAGGTCATTATGATAACAGTAAACAATCTGAATTATAGCTACACAGACAAACCATTTATAAGGGATATGAGTTTTCGTGTCTCACGAGGAGAAATCTTTGGATTCCTCGGCCCTTCCGGGGCTGGAAAAAGCACACTTCAGAAAATATTGACGGGAATGTTGCCGGATTATCAAGGGCAGGTACAGGTTCATGGTGTGGAATGTAAAAAGCACAAAAAAGATTTTTACGAAAACATAGGAGTGGATTTTGAATTTTCAACGATGTATGAAAAACTGACTGCCAGAGAGAATCTGAATTTTTTTTCCTCTCTTTACAAAAAGAAGTCGAAGTCTATAGAGGGGCTGTTGGAGAAAATGGGACTCGCACAGGATGCAGACAAAAGGGTATCCGAATATTCCAAGGGAATGAAAGCAAGACTAAATTTTATAAAAGCATTGCTGCACGATCCGGCGCTTCTTTGTCTGGATGAGCCCACGAGCGGTCTGGATCCAACGAATAACCGATTGATGAAAGATATGATTCTGGAAGAAAAGGCAAAGGGGAAGACGATTTTGCTTACGACCCACAATATGCAGGATGCGACAGAGCTTTGTGACCGGGTGGCTTTTATCGTGGGCGGGCAGATTATGGCATTAGACAGTCCCCATAATCTGATTATGTCAAGAGGAGCAAGGACAGTAACGTACAGATGGCAGGAAAATGGGGAGCAGACTGCGGTCTGTGCACTGGATGAAATATCAACAGACCAGAGACTGCAAATGCTGATTCATGACAATCGGCTGCTATCAATTCACAGCAGTGAACCGACACTGAATGATATTTTCATGGACATTACGGGGAGGGCTTTGGTATGAGGATGGAAAAACTGATAGCAGGAGATGTGAAATTTCAAAGAAAATATGGATTCTATTTTCTTTATGCAATCTTAACCATCATTTACATTACAGCGATTCTCGCGATTCCGCAATCATGGAGAGGAAAAATCGTAACCCTTTTGATTTTTTCAGATCCTCCGGCGATGGGGATGTTCTTTATGGGAGCGATTGTACTGTTGGAAAAGAGTCAGAGGGTCTTATGTACTCTGGCAGTATCGCCCATCACACCACAGGAATATATTGCCTCAAAAATGATATCCGTGTCTCTGATTTCTCTGCTGGTTGCCGTTAGCATCGCACTTGCGGCGGGGAAAGACCATCTTTTTATCTTGGGAATGGGGACGGTACTGACCAGCATGATTTTCACCCTTTTGGGGATGATTGTGGCGGTGAAAATTGAGAGCTTGAACCAGTTCATTCTCTGGACAGTGCCATTTGAAATCATAGGATTCGGACCGGCGGTATTGTATTTATTCGGAGTGGATTTTCCAGTATTTCAGTATTATCCCGCAAATATCTGTATCAACATGGTAGCAGGCAGATTACCGGGAGGTCTGAAAATTGTGATATTGTGTATATTTATTGCCATTTTATTTGGATTGGCTCAAAAAAGTGTTCTGCGTATGTGGAACAGACTGGGAGGTGCAAAATTATGAAGGCTGTACAAATTAGTTTTCGGCAGATGCTTGTGTTTCTGAAAAATGACATGATGCTGGCTATTGCATGTGTTGCCCCGGTTTTTATTGGCTCGATATTCTGTTTTGGAATTCCGCGATTGGAGGGGGTTGTGACGGAGTATTTCAAAATGAAAAGTATTTTGAAACCGTATTATCAGGTGTTTGATGTGTTTCTTGCATCTATCACCCCGGTGTTTTACTGTTTTGTGGCTGCAATGGTAATTCTAGAAGAACGGGATGACCATATTACGGATGCGTTGTATGCAAGTCCTCTGGGAAAGGGGGGATATCTTGTCTCAAGGCTTGGCATTCCGGGTCTCTTATCTTTTGTCATTACAGAAGGTCTGCTTTTGGCATTTTCACTCATACACGTTTCATTTCTTACACGGACATTTATGGCGATGAATGGAGTATTGCAGGGAGTGATTTTTTCGCTGATGGTGGTAACAATCTCCTCCAATAAATTAGAAGGTATGGCAGTTACCAAGCTGACTTCTCTTATGATGCTTGGAGTTGCAATGCCTTGGTTCCTGCCGGAAAAAGTGCAGTATGTTTTCTGGTTTCTGCCTTCCTATTGGATGGGGAAAGCAGTCTGGTGCCAGGAAAATTTACTCGTAATTCCGGCTGTGCTTCTGGCGGGAGTGTGGGGATATTGCCTGGTGAAACGAGGGCGGTGTTGAATTTTTCTCTTCGGTTTTGTGATAGACATTGGTTATCTTGCCAATTTGTATAACGCAAGCTGGTTGAGTGAGACACCTTCCTCACTTGCCTCGATGGTAAGTCTTTGATGTAATGACTTTGGAAGCCGTACCACAAATTTCCCACTGAAATTATCAGTGGATATTGGCTTTGGAATTGGCATTCCATTTAATAATTTCACCTCCAGATATCCTTCCATAGCTTCATTTAGATTTTGATATAATTCTGTTATGGTATCACCGGTACTTTGACAGCCATCTAATTCTAATACTTTCCCGTAAAAATAATGTCCACTTTCGTCATTTATTTCGTGCACGATTCGATTGTAAGGGAGTTTCATATATCCCAGCACTTCCGCATTTGATTTGTTTTCCATCTTTACCCCTCCAATTTACTGATTCTTCTTAAAATATCCATAATATATATCTTTTTAAGTGGCATTTCAATTTTAATAGTAATCAATTTCCCACTTTCATGTAAGTAATGTCGATGAGATCCTTTTTGTCTAACGGGAATATATCAAAAATATTTTAAAACTTTTTCAGCTTCTTCTATTCGGATTCCATTAGGTTGTACCTTCATTTTTTTTATGATTTTTCTTCTGCTGATAATATTCCCTTTTTTCTGTATGATACTAAAAGTCAATTTTTAATCACTGAATAATTGTAAGTTAAAAAACTGATAACCATAGGCAATCACCACACTTCTTTTTATCTTTTTCTTTGAATTTTCCGCTGACATAGCTAGATTCATTGATATTTTTCAAGACGAATGTCTTGTGAAATAGTGTTTGATTTGTAACATGTCAGAAACATGTTTGCAATATTTATATTGAAATGTGTTTAAAAATGAATCTGAAAATTCTGATGAACATATCTAACTCTAACTCAAAAGGAGATGAGAGCTTGAGAAGCTTGAAATGATATGCTGAAATCTATTGAAACAAAGGAACTGGCTCAGTATCCGACGGTTGGGGATATAAAAAATGATATTGGGTTTGATAGAAAATAATGGAAGAGTATGATATGATGGATGTGAAAATAATTTTCATGGAGGAAATAGCTATGGAACGTCAACAGACTGTATTAGATCAAATCTGTATTATGTATGATTCTTTTTTTGATCAAGAGAAAAAAATTGCGTCATATATTATGCAAAATCATAAAGAAGTAGTGGATATGACTATTGGTGAATTGGCAAAGGAAAGTGGCACCAGCGTGGCAACCATATCCCGTTTTTGCAAAAAATGTAATGTGGATGGGTTTCACCATCTAAAAATCAGTCTTGCCAAAGAAATTGTGGAATCGAATCATGATGTAAAAGTGTCTAATGATATTAGCAGAGGGGATATTGAACAATCCCTGAAGAATATTCTGGCAAATAAAACGGAGGAATTGAAGCAAACAGTTTCTATGATTGATTATAAGGAACTGGATCAGATTCTGGATGCTATACAGAAAGCGAATCTAGTCCAGTTGGTGGCAGTGGGAAATACCATTCCGGTCGCAATCGATGGGGCCTACAAATTCAGTGAGATTGGGATCAAAGCAGTGTCCGGCACTATTTGGGAGACACAGCTTGCATTTGCAATGTCCTTAAAAAAAGGGGACGTGATGATTTCTATTTCCAACTCAGGAGAATCAAAGCAGGTCTGTAAGATTACGGAAGAGGCAAAGAGAAATGGGGCGCTTACCATTGGAATTACCAATAATCCAGCCTCCACTCTGGGAGGAATTGTGGATTATCATATTCAGACCGCAACAAGAGAAAAGCTGTTTTTGAATGAATTCTGCTTTTCAAGAGTGTCGGCGATGACGGTGATGGAGATCCTCTATCTATTTTTGACAGTAGGTCAGAAGAAGAGCTACGACCATCTGAGTCACTGTGAAAACCTAATGGCTGATGAAAAATTATGATTGTAAGTAGATAAGTAAACTGCATCATTAGAAACAATAACCAAAAACAGAGCTTGTTTTGCAGAGATAAGCGCTGTTTTTTTTGTGCGTTATTTACAAAAATAATGCATGAAAATAATTTTCACGCAATCTATATTGACATAAATTCATTTCGTGATATGATTGATATGAAAATAAATATCGCGCGATTTGGAACAATGAAAACAATTACTCATCAATACAATATTAATTTAGCGGACGATAGAAAAGATGGGAAGAAAGAGGTTGAATATGAGAATCAGTGATTTGTTAAGTCGAGAAGCAATCGATCTGAATGCAAATGTATCGTCAAAGATGGATGCCATCAGTCACCTGGTGGATCTGATGGACAGAAGCGGCAGTTTAAGTGACAAAGAGGCCTATCGGCAGGGAGTTTTGGCAAGAGAACAAGAGAGCAGCACAGGAATTGGGGAAGGAATCGCTATTCCACATGCCAAGGTGGCAGCGGTGAAAAAACCGGCATTGGCATCCATGCGTGTAAGTAAAGGCGTAGAGTATGAAACACTGGATGGTGAACCGGCCCGACTATTTTTTATGATTGCGGCACCGGAAGGTGGAGCCAACGTACATCTGGAAGCTTTAGCTAGGTTGTCAAAAATGCTTATGGACGATCAGTTCCGTGAGGATTTGATGCAGGCAGAGAGCATCGGTACCTTTTTGGGAATCATTGACCGGAAAGAGGCGGAGCTGGATGCGAAAGAAAAGGGTCAGGAATACGGGAAAGAAAATGATGAAATGACAGGCACACAGCAGAGGTATCCGGTTCTGGCAATCACAGCGTGTCCGACCGGAATTGCACATACTTATATGGCGGCAGAAAGTCTGGAGAAAAAAGGTCGGGAAATGGGATATCCGGTCAAGGTAGAGACTCAGGGTGCAGAAGGTGCTAAAAATGTACTGACTGCAGAAGAAATACGTCAGGCAGAATGTATTATTATTGCGGCAGATAAAAATGTGGATTTGTCAAGATTCGATGGAAAACGTGTTGTTGTGACGAAGGTTTCCGATGGAATTCATAAACCGGAGGAATTGATTGAAAAGGGCCTTCATGGTGACGTTGAACTTTATCGTCATGTGGCGGGAGAGAAAACAGTGGAAGCAGAGGGAGAAGGCATCGGACGGTCCATCTACAAGCACCTGATGAACGGAGTATCTCATATGCTGCCATTTGTTATCGGCGGAGGCATCCTGATTGCACTTGCATTTTTATTTGATGATTACAGCATTGATCCGTCGAACTTTGGGAAAAATACACCACTGGCAGCTTATCTGAAAACCATCGGGGAATTTTCTTTTGGAATGATGCTCCCAATCCTGTCAGGATTTATTGCAATGAGCATTGCGGACAGACCGGGACTTGCAGTGGGTTTTATCGCCGGGATGGTCGCAAAAGCAGGCTGTACTTTTGCAAATCCTGCTGGTGGTGATGTAAACTCCGGATTTTTAGGAGCACTTCTGGCTGGTTTCGTAGCAGGATATCTGGTGCTGCTTCTGAAAAAGATGACGGCTAAGATTCCAAAAGCAATGGATGGTGTAAGACCGATGATCATTTATCCGGTGGTCGGAATTCTGGCTGCTGCGGTGGTTACAACTTTTATCAATCCATTTATGGGAATCATCAATACTGCTCTGACAAATGCACTTAACAGCCTGAACGGAACCAGCAAAATCTTACTCGGTATGGTGACTGCCGGAATGCAGTCCACAGACATGGGGGGTCCGATCAATAAGGCATCCTATGTATTTGCAACGTCACAGCTGGCGGAAGGTAATTTTGAGATTATGGCAGCTGTCATGGCCGGAGGAATGATTCCGCCTCTGGCGATTGCACTCTGTACCACGTTTTTCAAAAATCGTTTTACAGAAAAGGAAAGACAGTCCGGTATGGTCAACTATCTGCTTGGTTTATCCTTCATCTCAGAAGGCGCCATTCCATTTGCAGCAAGCGATCCACTTAGAGTCATTCCGTCATGTATCGCAGGTTCGGCAGTTGCAGGCGGATTGTCCATGGCATTTGGCTGTACACTTCGCGCCCCTCACGGAGGAGTGTTCGTGATTCCTACGGTAGGACATCCGTTCCTCTATATGGGGGCAATCCTGATAGGAGCAATTGTAGGATGTGTGATTCTGGCAATTTTGAAGAAGCCGCTGGAAATCGAGGGAAAATAAATTTGCAGCGTAGATTGTAGTATGATAATATTTGAGAATAGTTCAGAATCAGATGGAAAGAAAAATATGGACGAACAGCTCTGATTCTGAACAAAGGTCATTAAAGAAAAATAATGGAGGTTAAGTAAATCATGAAAGAATACAAATGGGCCACACTTGGATGTGGCATTATTGCAAATCAATTGGCACAGGCGATGGAAGCTAAGGGCAGACGGCTTTATTCAGTGGCAAACAGAACCTATGACAAGGCAGTGGCATTTGCAGAAAAATACGAAATTCAGAAAGTATATGACAATATGGAAGATGTATTTGAAGATGAAAATGTAGACATCATTTACATTTCCACTCCGCATAATACGCATATCAATTATCTGAGAAAAGCACTGGCAGCAGGCAAGCATGTGCTCTGCGAAAAATCCATTACGTTGAACGATGAAGAGTTGAGAGAAGCAGTGGCGCTTGCCGAGGAGAATCACGTCATTCTTGCAGAGGCGATGACCATCTTTCATATGCCAATTTACAAGAAATTGAATGAAATCATAAAGTCCGGCAAGCTTGGACCGTTAAGTCTGATCCAGATGAATTTCGGGAGCTACAAAGAATACAATATGGAGAACCGATTCTTTAACCCCAATCTGGCGGGTGGTGCAATGCTGGATATCGGTGTCTACGCCCTGTCCTTTGTCAGATGGTTCATGTCATCCAAGCCGGATCAGATTGTGTCTCAGGTAACGCCTGCACCGACAGGTGTGGATGAGAAGGCTGGGATTCTGCTGAAGAACCGAGAGGATGAGATGGCGACAGTAATCTTATCTCTCCACACAAAACAGCCGAAACGCGGAACTGTCTGCTTCGACAAAGGTTACATCGAACTGTATGAGTATCCGCGCGGAGAAAAGGCAGTTATCACTTATACTGAGGACGGACACACGGAAGTGATTGAAGCGGGTGCTACGGAAAATGCGCTGCAGTATGAAGTGGAGGATATGGAGAGAACTGTGTCAGGGACATCGGATGAAATGCATTTGGATTATACCATGGATGTTATGGATATGATGTCACAAATCCGCCGGGACTGGGGAATGAAATATCCAGAGGAAATTTAATGATGCCAGAGTAGCAGTAAAAGGATATACGAAGACGAATACAACAAATGGCAATACGACGAATAAAACAACAGCAGGAACAACTACTGCAGCAAAAACAACTACTGCAGCAAAAACAGGAG
This sequence comes from Hespellia sp., assembly GCA_028689735.1. GTDB lineage: Bacteria > Bacillota > Clostridia > Lachnospirales > Lachnospiraceae > Hespellia. The sequence goes on from JAQVCP010000063.1 coordinate 16,018, forward strand.
ATGAAACCAATCTTATGTTGTATTGCATGCTTATGGTTTTGGCTGTTGGAACAATGATAACTATGATTGCAATTAGAAAGAGAAGAGCCAGATAGCTGGCAGACGATTTACGAACAGATACAATAGAAAGAGTGTCGAGATTATGTGAAATGCTGTAAAATTTCAAGTCGAATTTTACAGCATTTTTGCGTATAATAAAGATGTAAGCAGAAACAATATTATCAGAGAAGGAGCTGATTATATGTCTAGTATTTTACCAGTATCTGATTTGAGAAATTATAATGAAGTTCTTAAAAATTGCCAAGTCGGAGAACCAGTTTTTTTAACCAAGAATGGAAGAGGAAGATTTGTGGTGCTTGATATTGAGGACTATGAGAAAGACAGAGCAGAGAAAAAGCTGTTGGCAAAGTTGCAGGAAGCGGAAGAAGCTGTTGCAGATGGGACAGGTTGGTTGAGCCTTGATGAATTAAAATCGGCTATAGAGGAATAACACTTGATGAAATTAAGGATTAACCCTCTCGTTGTAGCTGATCTGAAGGCGATTAAAGATTATATTGCAGAGGACAATGCAGAAGCAGCCAGAAAGACCATAGACGAGATTTACAAGAGTTTTGAAAACTTACAAGCAGTTTCCTATGATGGGAGAGGATTTGTCAAAGGGAGTGAGTTTCAAGACAGATTATAAGTATTTCGTTCATGGAAATTATATTACACTGTATCTTATTAAAAAGGACTCTGTGGAGATATATCGTGTGATTGATAGACACCAAGATATAACGAGTATATTATTTCGCTAAGGGAATTGAATTGTTGTTGCGGTTTGTGTATAATATGGGCGTGGCAACAATATGGCAACAGAAAATCGGTAAGACAAAATAACATATGCAATAGAGATAAAAATAAGGCGGTTTCGACATAGAACTTAAACAAATATGTTTAATGTTGCGTAGGAACTTGCCGAGTTTGAATAGTTGGAGCTAAGCTGTAAAGCCCTTAACCATAGGGTTTTATGGCTTTTCTTTTGGCAAATTGCATTTTCATTGCATTATTTTTCTTGCGTTGGCTCTAAATGGCTCTATGGTAGATTGCCGAGGAGTACCATCAGAGGATTGATGTTCTAGTGGAGCAGATGAAAGCAGGGGCAGGCATAACGGAGCAGCTAAAGAAAACCGACTGGATGAAGTGAGTGGGACTTATGAATAATGCGAGAAATGCTGCGGAGGAAATGGTGTTGTAGGAATCAGTATATAACCAGTATGAAAACACCGCTATATTATAAAGCATACTATGTAAAGGAAACTTGACAAAAATGAGATGTGGGAATATAATAAAAATGTAAAGGAACATTGTCATAAAAAGAGAAGGTGTTATGTGAAAAACAGAGTAGAAGAAATGAGAAAATATTTGGGATTAAACCAAGATGAATTTGCAAAAGCAATCAAAGTTTCCAGACAAACAGTTAGTTCTATTGAAACTGGTAAATATAATCCATCATTAGAATTAGCATTTGAAATATCACATTTTTTTGGCAAAAAAATAGAAGAAATTTTTATTTATGAAAGGGGCAAAAAAAATGAAGAAAAATGAGTTGCTGATGGGCTATTTGTTTGCGTTTGGTGGCCTTATACTGGTTTTGACAGGGCTATGGGCTAATGCTATATTGTCTAGTTTTTTAATTGCTTCGGGTGTAGGAGCATTTGGTAGTGGAACTGTACTTGTATGTAAATACTACTACTGGAATTTACCTAAGAATAGAAAAAGATATGAGGAAAAAATTATAGAAGAAGATATTGAAATACATGATGAACTTCAAATAAAACTTAGGGACAAATCAGGAAGATATACAACTATACTGGGGAATTTTACCATATGTATCTCAATAGTAATATTCTCAGTATTAGGTAAATGTGGCATTGTTGATAATTCGCGAATTATTGTTATGTTTCTATCGGGATATCTATTGTTTCAGCTTGCTAGCTATAATTTGATTTTAAAGTATTTATTTAGTGTCTGCTGATTAAACCATTTCTGGTTCCAAATCAACAGGCTCTATCTTCATTAGTTCCATAAGCCAAATCAGAGCAAAAAGTATTCGGGACTGAATCTTAAAAAGATTCGTCACAAAT
>JAQVCP010000147.1 GCA_028689735.1 Hespellia sp.
CAGAAATCATCATCTAATGACCACTTCAACATCAAATCATTTATGCGTTCATCTACGAATGCTATATTTCCAACGATTCTATCTAACCCATCTATAGTATCCCACCACTGCTTTTCCTTAATATATTTATATATTTGGGGAACATCTGCATATACTAAATATTTTTGCATAGATACTAAATAATCCATTACCAAATATTGAAATTCCCTATACGAATCATCATAACACTTATTAAGAAAGTCCCAATCAACAATTTTCTTTTTCTTTTCACTTTTTAGAAAATCATTGTAAATAGCTTTTCGCTTTGGGGTTGATAGCCCATAAAACGGAAACAAGTTTCTCATGTAGGAAGCCATTTTAACCGCATTAGCTTCATCCCTTTGTTCTTCAAATTTTCCCTTTATAGCTAAATACATATCCATCAATCGTTCCTCCATAACATCAAATTAAATCTCCTCTAAATTCAAATTTACATCTTCGTAAACTTCTGTAACTGCATATCTATATCACGTCCGCCATACATCACACGGATAATAGTAACAACCACTTTTTCGACATCTGGAATATAAAGTACACAGTAATTATCCACAGGCATGATTCGCAGTCCCCGACTGTGCCACGGCTCTTTTTCATATGCACGGAAACGCTCCGGCATCTGGTCAAGACTTAAAATGCTCTCTTCCAATCGATCAAGCTGTCCGCTGGCATTTTCCGGGGACTGCAATTCATAGGCAATGTATTCGTACACATTCCGAAGATCATTATCTGCCTGTGCTGAAATTTCGATGTCAAAAATCATAGATTATAATCCTTGCGGATGTCTGCAAATGCTTTACTTACTGGCTTTGTACGTCCTGCTTTCATGTCCGCATATCCTTTCTCCAGTTCTGCATTCATTTCTTCCTCGGATAAAGCACTCATATCCACAGGTCTCGCTGATGGAATTTTCACCTCAAATGGAAGTCCTCTCTGAAGAATAATCTGTTTATAGAACATATTAATAGCGTTGGAAGCAGGAATGCCCAGTGCGGAAAGAATACCTTCTGCCTGTTCCTTAACGTCTGGCTCGATTCGTGCATATAAATTTGCTGATTTTGCTGCCATAACAATCGCTCCTTTCAAAAGCGTATTTTCTTACATCTTTATTATACGCATTTGTCAGCACAAAAGCAATACAAATTCAATTTCTTTATATACTTTTCATCAAAATTTATCGAAATCCTCCTGCACTGCGACCGTTGCATATTTGCAGTCATCATTCCGGCTTTCTGCATACATATCATTGACCATTCCTATTGTGAGCAAGTCGAGGTCACGAATAGAAATGCCAAGCTGTACACAGCGAAGCATGAACAACGGCGTTGTCATTTCACGGTCTGTGCTGCGAACTTTTTTTTAGAGTCAACATCCGTCTGTGTATTCAGACCCCAAAGCTGAATCAGCTGGGGAAGTACCTGGTAGATGGAAAACGTATTAAACTCATCCAACCAGTCCTCCGGATTATCCGGGATAGACGGGTCTGCGTGTTTCGCCATGATATAGGCGATATTCTCAAACATCTCCAACGAGAACATATCCAAATTGGAACTCTCCTCATTCCCATCACCGATACTCTTTTCCAGGGACTTCAAATCCTTATAGATATCCCTGTGAAATTTCATGCGATAAATACGGGGAATGGCAGCAGATGCACGAAACGGCACCTGCTTACCATCGATCTCAATATTCTGTTTCATACTCATGGCTTATACCTCCTTCGCAGTTGTTGCCTTGGTAGTCGTACTTACTTTTGCCGCCGTTGTTACCGCCTGCGTTGCCGGCTCCGCACTTTCCGTGGACGGAAGATAGACTGCCTTATACCAGTCGGCGTATACCGCAGCATTGGTGGTGTTTCCGGTCTTTGCTTTGACCATGCCGTTTCCAAGAGGGGTTGCAGTGATCGTCAGCGTTTCCGTCTGAACTTCCTTGCTGTCCTCATTGGTCTGTCCTTCAATGCCCGGACGGGATGCTGCGCAATGATAGAGGACGTGACGGATGTGTTTCTGGTCACCATCAAATTCAAAGAGCAATGCAAAAGAGCCAAGCTCCACATCCGAGTTTTCAATCAAAACACCGTTGCTGTCCAGCTCCTCCTTCAGACATTCCAGTCGGAAAGACTCTGGAATCATCGCAAGTTCCAGATCACCGTCATAACCCATATTGTTGTTGATGACATAGTAGGCAACACCATCTGCATAGAAATTCTCCGGCTCACCGTTGGCATCCAGGGAGATGGAAACAGCACCCGGCATTGCAGTCGGCTTGCCAAAACTCACCGTGCCATCCTCTGCAACTGTAAGCAGGGCATAGTGGGCATTCTTCAGATTATACTTAACCTTGTTATTCTTATCTGCCATTTTTCAGACCTCCTTAATAGCGGACATTCTGGGTCCGCTTCGTTACTTGTTCATACGGGCAAAAAGCTGCCTGTAAATTGGTAAAGGACCTCATACAGCTTTTCACTGCCGATCCATGTTTCGGACTTGTTATAAAAGACTTCATGTGCATCAAACACATCTTCCAGTTTCTGCTCCACCGACAAGTCCTTCGTATCGGTGTACAGTTCTATCCGCACCTCATTCATCTTGAAGTACACTCTTCCATCTGCAGCGAAGTTATCACTGCCAGGAAGAAGGTAACAGAGGAAGGGCGGATCAGGCGATTCTCCCTCTGCAAAATGATCATAGGCAAAGGGGATGCCTGTTTCCTTGATGATAGTAAGCAGTTCTTCCATTCCTAACCTCCCAGTTTTCTTGTGATCTCCTGTTCCAGTTCAGATACTGCTTTTTCCTCTGCCGGAGCAATATGACTCTTGCCAGCAACCCTGCCGCCGCCACGCTTGGCATGACCGAACTCCAGAAGGTGTGCTAACTGATATCTGTTTCGGGAATACACGGTCACCTCCAGGGTGTTGGAGGTTTCCTTCGTGTTCTTTACTGACCAGCTTTTTGCATAGGCTCCGGTGTCGCTTGGAGCATTAGCCTGGATTTCTTTTCTTGCCGTTGTCCCAGCTTTTTTCACAGCAGCTTTTAAATCATCGGTCGCAAGGTCTGCATATTCTGTCAAGCCTTCCATGATAGTTGCTGCCATGCCGTCAATCCTTACACGGTCACTGCTCATGCTTACCGCCTCACTTTCTGGCACTTGAATTTCAGTGCGTTCTTTTTGAAGTTTAGATGGTCAATCGACAAAATATTATAGATTTCCCCACCAAACAGCACCCGGTATCCATCCGTGGTAATCTGTGCAGACTTCCTGCAGTACCGAACGGTAAAGGCAAGGTCTGACTGATCCACGGTAATTCCGGCTATCTGTGCTTCTGTACCACCTTCGCCACTGACGGTTGCATAGCAGGAATATTTATCTGTCCATTCATTTTTATGATTGCCGATGGCATCCACAGTGACGGCATTCTTCTGAAACATGACTCTTACATTCAGTAAAGCAATCTCCATCAAAATCCCTCCTGTCTGATACCAAAGAGCAATGCCCGCAGAGAAAGAACCAGGGCATGATACAGATATACACCCCTGTATTCACTTCCATAACTGCCTCCCCAGCCTACTAAAAACTGCTTATACTGGAACAAAGGTGTCCCCGCATTATACAGTCTCGCGCTTCCCTGTGTATGCACGATCGTATGGTTCCCGCAGTAATGATATGCTGCACCACAACGGTTCCTTCGCTCTGTCCCTGTCTCCACAGCCTTGCCACTGTCTGCTGATACAGTTCCAGGCTCCATGTCAGACCAAACCACACCAGACAGT
>JAQVCP010000064.1 GCA_028689735.1 Hespellia sp.
CTATGAGAGAGAACATGCCGGAGGATATGCCGCTCTTTATGAGACATGATGCAATTGATGAGCTCATGACAAAGAACATTCCGACAGAGGAAATTATTGAATTCATCAACCTGGCAGCAGATGCAGGTGTGGATGTAGCAGACTTGTCCCGTGGAAACGCATGCAGCTTTGCAACCGTATATGAGGTTCCACCTTTTAACCTGGAGCCAGGATTCAACATGGACAACATTCGCAAGATCAAAGAAGGTGTTAAGATTCCGGTATGCGGAGTTGGCCGTCTGGTAGATCCTGCTGATGCAAATAAATTTATCGAAGATGGCTCTGTTGATATGGTGGCAGTCGGACGTGCACAGTTAGCAGATCCAGAGTGGTGTAACAAGGCACAGGCAGGAGAGGTACAGAAAATTCGTCGTTGTATCGGATGCGCGCAGGGATGTTACGATGCAATCATCGATGCGAAACGTCCAACCATTACCTGTACAAGAAACCCGGTTCTCTGCAAAGAATATAAAGAAATCGAAAAAGCGGAGACACCAAAGAACATTATGGTAGTCGGCGGCGGAATGGCCGGTCTTCAGACCGCAGAATTCTTAAAGGAACGTGGACATAACCCGATTGTATTTGAAGCAGGTGACCAACTTGGCGGACAGTTCCACTATGCAGGGGTTGCTCCTTCTAAACAGGAGATGGATGCAGCAGCTACATGGGAAGGGGAAGAAGCAAAACGTCTTGGTGTTGAAATCGTCATGAACACAGTTGTGACACCAGAATTGATTGCAGAAAAGAAACCGGATGAGGTTGTCATTGCAATCGGCTCTGCTTATAAGGCTCCAGAGATTGAGGGACTAGACGGAGAAAACGTATATACACAGTACCAGGTGCTTTCCGGTGAAGCTGTGCCAACAGGAAAAGTTATCGTAGTAGGCTGTGGTGCAGTGGGAAGTGAAGTAGCACTCCACCTTGCATCTAAGGGCGCAGAAGTTGTATGTCTTGAAAAGAAGTTCTCAGGAAATGGACTTGGAATGCTTCGCAAGATGTTCATGAACAACGATTTTGACAATGCAGGAATCAAAGCAGTTTCCAAAGCGAACGTATATAAAATCGAAGGAAACACAGTATATTACAAACTGACAAGCAAAAAGACCAAGAAGATTCTTGACAAGGAAAGAGAATTCGATTCGATCGTAATCTGTACAGGAATCAAAGCCCGTCCAAGTGAAGAGCTTCAGGCGAAATGTGAAGAACTCGGTATTGCGTGTCATTTAGTCGGTGATGCAAAGAAGGCAACCAATGCTTTGAATGCAGCGGCTGATGCATATGCAGTTGGAACAACAATCTAAAAAAAGGAGAACGACAATGACAGTAGAAGAAAGATTAGAAGTTCTGGAAAAAGAAGTTCAGAGATTAAAAGATATTGAAGCAATCAAATGTCTGAAGGGAAAATATTTCAGATGTATGGACGGAAAAGACTGGGAAGGATTTGCCTCCACAATGTCTCCGAATATCCATACTTCCTATTCAGATGGCAAATTAGTATTTGATGGTCCGGAAGCAGTTGCGGGATATATTTCAGAAAATCAGCCGAAGACAGAAATTACACTCCACATGGGACATACTCCTGAAATCTCATTTGAAAGCGAGACGCAGGCAACAGGCAGATGGTATCTGCAGGATAAATTAATTTTCTGTAAAGGCGATCCATATGAAGGAACCCAGATTGACGGAGCGGCTTTCTACATAGATAAATATGAGAAGATTGATGGACAGTGGTACATTCTGGAAACAGGATACCAGAGAGTGTATGAGCAGATGAGTCAGAGAGACCCATCCATAAAGATTACAAGAAACATGCATATGCCAAGAAAAAAAGTAGTAAAAGGCAAGAAAAAAGTAGTAAAAAAATAAATAAAAAATAAAGCAAAAGGCAAAAAGCCGGAAGGAGAACAAGTATGGATTTAACAAAAGAATTTGAAGGAAAAGTAGTCGTAATTTCAGGAGGAAGCCGTGGTATCGGTCTCGCAACCGTAAAAAAATTATTGGGATATGGTGCAAAGGTTTGTTTCCTCAGCCACTATGAAGAGACAGGAAAAAAAGCAATGGATGAGTTGATGGCAATCAACCCTGATTATGAAGTAATGACATTCCACCCGGACCTGTGCGATTACAAACAGGTAAAAGAAATGTACGCAGCGGTCGAAGAAAAATGGGGAAAAGTTGATGTACTCATCAACAATGCCGGAGTAGACAGTGGAATCTTCCTTTCAAAAATGAAAAAATCTGACTGGAATGCAGTTATGGACGTTAATATCAACGCTATGTTCACAATGTGCAAATATGGCGTAGAGCATATGTATAAGAAAAAGGGCGGAGCAATCGTTAACACAGCATCGGTAGCAGGAGTATATGGTTCCTCCATGGGACTTCCATATCCAGTAAGTAAAGCCGCTGTTATCGGACTTACAAAATCTCTCGCAGGAGAGCTTGCACCATTTAAGATTCGTGTAAATGCAGTAGCACCAGGTGTTGTTGATACAGACATGGTTGCCGGATTAAATGATATCGCAAGAAAATCCATTGGTAAGACGATTCCTCTTGGTCGTATGGCAGAAGCAGACGAGCTTGCAAATGCAATCTGTTTCTTAGCATCTGGAGCAGCAAGCTACATTACGGGAACTGTTCTTCAGGTAGATGGAGCATACCGCCCGGCAAACACAATGAACTAAGAGAAGGAATAGATAGGAGATGTGAAAATGCGTTTAGAAAACAAAACTGCGGTGATCACAGGCGTGAATTCCGGAATTGGAAGAGAAGCGGCAATTCTTTTTGCCTCAGAGGGAGCAAATGTGGTGGGCGTTGATATCAACACAACACGTATGAAAGAGCTGGCTGATGCAATTATAGAAGCGGGACATGGTTTCCTTGGCTGTGAGTGCGATATTCGTGATTATCAATCAGTAAAAAAAGTCTTTTCTAGAGCATATGAAGAATTTGGTCAGATTGACATTGTTCTGAATGTGGCGGGAGTTTCAACGGAACTCCCGGTCACAAGAATCACAAGTGATGAATACCAGCGGGTGATGGATATCAATGTAAAAGGCGTGTTTAATTTCTGCAAAGGGGCAGCCTCCTATATGAAGAAACAAAAACACGGGGTTCTGATCAATACCTCTTCGGTCACAGGAATCTATGGAACCGGAATCGGTTGTCCGTATCCGGCAAGCAAGGCTGCAATCATCGGGCTGACAAAATCACTGGCCATTGAACTGGCACCGTGGAAAATCAGAGTCAATTCTGTGGCGCCCGGAGTCGTAGCCACAGAGATGGTAGCGGGACTCGATGAACGTGCAAAGAAAGCATTTGCAAAGACCATTCCGCTGAAACGGCTCGGTCATGCAAAGGATATCGCCAATGCCATGCTCTTTCTGGCATCAAATGAGGCAGATTATATTACAGGCACGGTCATTTGTGTAGACGGCGGATACAGACCGAGTACTGTAAATATGTAGAAAAATAAAAAGAAATTTTAGGAGGAAACTATGATTAATATACTGGAAGGAATCAGAGTAGTAGAAACAGCCAGCTTCTTTATGGGACCGATTGCAGGAAGAATTCTTGCGGACTGGGGTGCAGAAGTAATCAAAATCGAGACAGCAACAAGTGTGCCGCCTCATGACGGAGACAGAGTACGTGGAACGGGTATGGCTCGTGGAATCGTGAACGGTGATCCTTGCTGCAACGAATTTGTAAACGGAAACAAAAAGAGTGTAGGTATCAATACATTTGTTCCGGCAGGAAGAAAGCTTCAGCAGGAATTGTGTGCAAGTGCTGATATTGTAATTCACCATATGCGTCCACAGGATGCAAAAAAATTAGGACTTGATTATGCAACACTTTCAGCGAAAAATCCTGGAATCATCGTAGCATGCACATCCGGATACGGACTGAAAGGACCGGTTGCTTCCCGAGGTGGATTTGACGCAACCGCTTATGCAGCAAGAAGTGGTATGGTAACAGACTGTACATCAGACGGTAAGCCATTTATCCCATTCATGGGTTATGGAGATGTTCCGGCTGGAACTTATCTTGCAACAGCAATCCTTGCAGCTTATGTAAATAAATTAAAAACAGGAAAAGGTGAAGAGGTTACAACGGCTCTTTACGGATCGGCTATCTGGACAGCAGGTATCCCGATTATGACAGCTCAGTACGGAGACAAATATCCAACACCAAGAGAAGCAGTATTCCCTACAACAAAAGCATTCAAATGTGCAGACGGAAAATACATCTATCTCATGGGTCAGGTTTGGGAGAGTGTAATCGATGGTCTTTGCAAGATCATGGATATGCCAAAGGGAGCTAAGAAAAAATGGCCAAACTATTTCGCTGCAAGTGCATCAAATGCAGAAATCACAGCAATTTTAGATGAGCAGTTCATACAGCATGACCGTGATTACTGGGAAGAAAAACTGGCAACCACAAAGATTCCGTTTGAAATCGTAAACTCTTTTGCAGATGTTCAGAAAGATGAGCAGGCATGGAAAGCCGGATTCCTTGTAAAACCGGAAGACAGCCCATATGAGACAGGTATCCCGGTAGCTCCTGGACATTTCAAGAGTCAAGGTGATGTAGAAGTCAAAACTGTAAATGTTGGTGAAAACACACGTGAGCAGTTAAAAGAACTTGGATATTCAGATGAAAAGATTGATGGTCTGAGAAGCAAGGGCGTAATTTCAGAAGGTGATCAGTTCGAGTCAGATCGTTTTGATATCACAAAACCGGGAACGTATTATAACAAAGTATTCTCGCAGCTAAAATAAAAAGCAAATGATGATAGCGTAAGGAGTCCACGGTAACCATAGAGTGGGCTTCTTGCATCAAATAGGAAATGAGGTAAATTATGGAGAAAAAGAAATTTTCTGGCTGGGGAGTGTTTTTGGGCTGCTTCCTTATCAGTGTATTTATCACAGGAAACTTGAGCAACAGTTTATCCCTTTATATGAATCCAATTTGTAAGGGACTTAATATCGAAGCATCTGCCTATTCACTTACAACATTGGTAGGAACCCTGGTAATGGCTATTTCCGCTATGGTATGGGGACCGAAGATGCAAAAAGGCAACATGAAAGTCATGATGCTGATTTCTGTAATTCTCTGCGGAATTGGATTCATCATCTATTCCATGTCAACGAATCTGGTAATGCTTCTTGCAGCGGCAGCAGTCACAAATATCGGTATGGCTGGTGCTACACAGATGCCGATCGCATTGCTGATTACATTGTGGTTCAACAAGAGCCGTTCTACGGTAATGTCAATTGCGTATGCAGGTGGTGGTATTGGCGGAGCAGTCTTTGCACAGGTTGTGGGACGTCTCCTTGAGAGTGTTGGCTGGAGCAAGACTATGTTTATGATGGGTGTTGTTGCAGCAGGTGTTGGAGCTTTTGTTTGTATTTTCCTTATTAAAAAATCTCCTGCAGACTGCGATCAGGAAGCGTATGAAGGAAAACCTGGCGAATCAGAAAAAGAAATGTCAGAAGCAAAGAAAGCAAAAATGGCTGAAAATGCTGAACTGGCTGCATGGGAAGGTGTTGAGAAAAAAGTTGCAACAAAGAGTGCCTCTTTCTGGCTCCTTGCACTGTGTATGTTCTGTATCGGTCTGATGGCAGCAGGCGTTTCTACCCATGTGCCGAACTACTTAATGTCCGAGTGTGGGTGGTCTTCTACTGCAGCAGCAAATGTAGTAACCGTATTCTCCCTGGTAGCAGTTGTGGGAACAATCCTTGGTGGTGTATTATTTGACAACATCGGACCAAAAGGCGGCGTTCTTTTTGCAACAGTCAGTGCCTGCATCGGCTTGGTTCTCCTTCTGATGGCAGGAACAACACCGGCACTTGCATACCTCTTCGCAGCATTATTTGGACTTGCACAGGTACTTCCTAAAATGGTTCCTGCAATCCTGGTATCCCGCTGCTTTGGTGTGAAAGGTTATGCGGCAGTATTCAGTCTGATCAACCTGGTATTCCTGATTGGATGTGCCATCGGTTCTGTAGTGACAGGTGTCATTGCGGGAGCTGCAAGTTACAAGACAGCATGGATTATGTACGCAGTGATTACAGTGATCATTTTTATCACAACTTCCCTGTCTATCACAAACAGCAAGAAGCTGCGTGAACAGTATCCAAACGAGAAATAAAGAACAAATACATAAAGAACAAACATTGTGATACCGGAGCAAGTATCAGAATGAGCAGCAATTTTTGTAAGGTCATATTCCTTGTGGGGTACCTAAAGGCTCCACAGGGAATTTTTACGTTGTCGAACATCAGGAGGAAAAATCCTCCGGGATGATTTTTAGATAAGCGGTCAAAAAAGAATTAGCAGATAAGATTAAATTTTGAAAGGTGTATGAAAAAATGTTTAAAAAATATAGAAGAAAATGGTATTACAAAAATAGATTTAAAACATGGTATCGAAAAGCAAATTATTATTATAGAAAAAAGCAAAAGATTTACTCTTACATGGAAAAATTCAGAACACAGGAGCAACTCAGTGATAAGCGTTATGTAAGCCGCCTTCGCTGGGACATGATCTATTGTCTGTTAAAATACGGTTCCTATTTTGATGAGTATTTTCTGTTTGATTTTGAAGGGAAAGACGATGAATACCGCTCATCCTTCATCACAGAATCTATTCGTATGAGTTACTATCCACGCATGAACAATCCAAGAAATACTGGAATGTTGGAGAATAAGTTCTCGACATACCGCAAGTTCCCGGAATTTTTCAAACGTGATATGATTCAAATCAGGACCACACATAAAATTACAGAGGAACGTCTCGAAGAGTTCGCTGAGTTTACAAGAAAGCACCCCAGGTATGTGGTGAAACCAACCTATGCAAGCTATGGAAATGGATTCCGCATCGTTGATATCGCGGACTATGAGTCCGCGGAGGAAGCATATTTGGAGTATCACAAACAGGGAGTTGTCGTAGAAGAAATTATCATACAGGATGAAAGAATGGGAGTCCTTCATTCAAATTCGGTCAATACTCTTCGTATTCCCACCGTTATTTCCAAGGATGAGCAGGGAGAAGATCACGTGTATCTTTATAATCCAACCCTCAGAATGGGGCAGCGTGGCAGCGTGATTGACAATACAAGTTCCGGTGGAATCTGTGCACTCATTGATAAAGAAAATGGAGTACTTATCACGGACGGAGCAGACAAAACAGGAAAATATTATGAAAGTCATCCGGATACCGGTGTGGTATTTAAAGGCTTTCAGATACCGGAATGGGAACAGGCAGTAGAAATGGTTACAGAAGCTGCGATGAAGGTTCCGGACAATCATTACTGTGGATGGGATCTGGCACTTTTTGAGGGAAAGGGCTGGTGTATGGTAGAGGCAAACTGTCATGCGCAGATGTCAGGTATGCAGTTCGTGCCAAAGGTAGGCCGCAAACCAGAACTGGAAGAACTGATTTCCAGAATGTCGGCTTAAGAAAGGAGCGGTCTATGAATAAACACAACTTTATCGGCGCGCGCATTTGCATTCACAATTTTGCAAAAGATCTGTCCACAAGATGTGACAAGAGCGTCTCTTATCTGGAACGGGATATCATTCGCGCAAAACGTCTCAATCACATTGCACTGGATGAGTATGAGTGGATTGGATACTACAATCTGGATGAAGAGCGCAAACAGACTGTTTCCACGCTGTGGACCAGAACAGAATTAAGAAAGAAATATACGAAACGCCTGTATAAGGCAGTTCTCATGGATAAAGACATTTTTGCCAGAGTCTACAGCAAATATTTTGGCAGAGCATATGTGACCACAAAAGAAATGACAAAGGCTGATTTTGAAAAGCTGGCCCAGGGATATGAAAAACTGGTGTACAAACCATTTACCAAAGGCGGTGGAAGCGGTGTGAAAGTATTAAGGACTGCATCGGCGCAGGAGCGGGATGCGGCATATGAGGAAATCACCCGGATGAAGCCCGGTGTGGTAGAGCAGTGGATCAGCCAGCATCCAGAGATGGAAAAACTGTCTCCAAAAGCAGTGAACATCATCCGTATCTATTCCGTCAACACTCCGGCAGGTGCTTATATGTTCAGTCCCATTCTGACGGTGGCAAGAAAAAAAGAAATCGCCAACGGGTGTCAGGACGCATTGACTGCGGTAGCGGATATCCGAACGGGAAAAGTGCTTACGGATGCTGTGGATCAGGGAAATTCAGAAACATATGAAAAGCACCCGCAGACGGAGATTGTCTTCAAAGGATTTCAGATTCCTTACTGGGAAGAAATTATAGAAATGATGAAGGAAGTAGTCAAATTCACGACTTTCATATCCAATATCGGGTGGGATATTGCCATCACGCCGGATGGTCCGGTTCTCATTGAGGGGAATACCATTCCGGGCTTTAATACCGCCCAATTCCGGGGATACCATGAGCTTACAGATGGATACGGCTATCAGCCGATATTTGATGAAGCAGTGAAAGGGATTCCATTTACAAATCTGGAACGCTATGAAAAGGTTCTAATTAAATTACGGTAATTCATATTTTTAATATTGAATTATATATAGCCTTTCAAAAAGAGAAAGGCCGCTGTGTATGCTCACATAGCGGCTTTTTTCGCCGTCTGGAAAATGTTACTGCGTGTTGAATACTTCGAATGTTTTTTCCGACAGGCGCAGAAGAAGTCTGGCCATCTGTTTACTGGAAATGTCATAGCCGGAGAGCACCCATTCACGGATCATCTGACAGCAGCCCTGCATGAGAAAACAGTAGACATACTTCTTGTTCTTTACAGGATGATTCAAAAATTTATTCTTACTCATATTCTTCATGGCGCTGTCCATGAACTGCACCTGAAATTCAAAATTCTCCTGTCTGCAGCAGAGGATACGGTAAAGGGAGTCGATTTCCTTGATGTATTCAAGCAGCCCAACCACGAAAGAGAGACTGTCGGAGCTTGAGGAAATATTTTTGAGATACTCGTGAGTATTCTTCATAAGTTCCTGCTCGATGTCCTCCAACAGTGCAAATTGATCCGTGTAATGCAAATAGAATGTGGAGCGGTTTAGGCCAGCCTCCTCACAGAGCTCCTTGATTGTAATCTGATTGATGGACTTGTTGTCCATGAGCTTGATCAGACTGTTTTTCAGGAGCATTTTTGTGAGTCTGACCCTCTGGTTATCTTTTTGCGCCATAGAAACCTCCTGTGGATATTAGTTAATTTTTCGTGATTTGCTCTGAAATAAACAAAATGGGCGAATGTGTTGATTTCGTATCATTGCAAAAACATCTGATGGTTGTGAAAACAACACTGTGTTGTTATTATATAATTATGGACGAGAAAAGTCAATGTTTGTCGATGTTTGGAGGGAAAAGAAATGAAAGTATTTATGGTTGGTGGAACCGGGCTTCTGGGAAGTGAAGCTGCAAAAGAACTGATACGCCGGGGGCATGAGGTGAAATGTATTGCCCTGCCGCCGATTCCGCAAGGGGCAGTTATTCCGCCGGAGATGGAAATTGAGTATGGAAATTATCTGGAGATGTCGGATGATGAGATTCGGGGCCACCTGCGCGGATGCGACGGATTCGTATTTGCGGCAGGTGTTGACGAGAGGGTGGAGGCACCGGCACCAATTTACGATTTGTATAAGAAGTTCAATATCGATCCAATCCGGCGCTTTCTGAAACTTGCCAAGGAATGTGATGTCAGACACGTTGCAATCTGCGGCTCTTATCTGGCACATTTTGCGAAGAAATGGCCAGAACTTGAATTTACGAAATGGCATCCCTATATCCGCAGCAGAATCGACCAGGAAAATGTGGCAATGGAATTTGCAGAGGACGATTTTAATGTGGCAGTGCTGGAGCTTCCTTATATTTTTGGAACCCAGCCGGGAAGAAAGCCTGTATGGGTATTCCTGGTGAAACAGGTCGTAAGCATGAAAAGTGTTACAATGTATCCGCAAGGCGGCACCGCAATGGTGACTGCCCGCCAGGTGGGGCAGGCATTGGCAGGCGCAATCGAGAGAAATAAAGGCGGAAACTGCTATCCTATTGGCTACTATAATATGACATGGGAAGAACTGATTAAGATTATGCAGAAAAATCTAGGGTACAAACCAAGAAAGAAGGTACTGGTTTCAAGTGAGATTTATACAGAGGGTGGCAAGCAGGCGCGGAAACACCAGAAACGTAACAATATAGAAGGTGGATTAAATCTTATCAAGCTTCCCCAGATGCAGTGCAGGAATCAGTTCATCGATAAATCGGAGGGCTGTGTTCTGCTTGGCGTGGAGGATGATGACATTCAACAGGCCATTGGCGATTCGGTGAGATTGTGCAGGGATGTGCTATTTAAGAAGGTGGATGTGGTTGAGATGAAAGATGCGTTGAAATAGGATCATAGAATTAAAGTAAAAGGACTCTTTTGAGGGAATCGGTGGTGCAAGCTGCCGATTTTTTTTTCTGGAAATCATGTCTGTAAAAATAAAAAATATTGTAAAACAACATAAAATTATCGAAAAACAATAAAAAAGTATTGAAAAACAGATCTCCTAATGATATAGTATAGTCAATAAATAAAGAAATGAAACAAAAAGGAAGTCAAAAACTCATAAAGGAGAGCAGTAGTATGAAAGAGATTGAATCAAAAACGATAAATATTGTGAAGATTACAAAGATTATTCTGGATATCATGTTTGTGTCAGGAATCCTCGTAGTGATTTCCCTTCCGTTTAGTTTGAAGCTGGCAGGAGAATATTATGCTGAGTCCATCGCATTGCATTACATTTCCATGTTGGTTCTTTTTGGCGGTTCCGGATTTTGCGGTCTGCTGATTGTGAATGAGCTCCGCAGCATGATGCGGACGGTGGTGAAACAGGAGTGCTTTGTATATCGCAATGTGCAGAGTCTGGAGCGAATGGGTGGGGTGAGTGTCTGTATTTCCATCTTGTTTTTTATCAAGATGTTCATTCTTCCCACACCGGCAACGCTGATTATTATTCTGGTATTTTTTATTGCAGCGCTGTTCAGTGGAGTGCTGGCACAGGTATTTGCAGAGGCAATCCGGTACAAAGAAGAGAACGATCTGACCATATAGGAGGTGTGTCATGGGAATTATAATTAACTTGGATGTCGTAATGGCACAGCGGAAGATGGCGCTCAAGGATCTGGCGAAGGAAGTGGACATTACAATGGCGAACCTTTCTATTTTGAAGAATAATAAGGCAAAAGCGGTCAGATTCAGTACTTTGGAATCCATATGCAGGACATTAAAATGTCAGCCGGGGGATATCTTAGAGTATGTAGATGATGAGGAGCCAAAAGAGCAGGTATAAGAAAGGAGTTTTGAAAATGAAAGAATATTATGAACCAAGGGAGAACTACGCCCTTTTTGGTGGGATGTGTTTATTATATGGCGTATTTTTTACATTTTGTCTGTACCGGAATGTGGCGGGAATTACATTCCCATTGTATGTACTGGCCACCATTGTATTTGCAGTGTACGTGCTGAGACGACTGGCAACACAGAAGAAGGCTGTGGGCGGCAGAATCAAATTAAAGAAGGGAACTATTCCGTATTTTGCCGGGATGATGGTTCTGGGCGTGGCAAATGCATGTACAACGAATGGATTCTTTCTTCTTTTTGACTGGATTGGGATGGCACTTTTGTTCGTGGTTGCAATGGTTCACCAATTTTACGATGACAATGCATGGAATTTTCAGGAATATTTTAAACGGCTGGTGGTACTGTTTTTTAGCTCTCTGGGATCGATTTTTGCTCCGGTTGTCCATGGTTCCCACTATTTGAAAGGGAAAGAGAACAGTAACGACAAAAAGGTGATTTACGTCATTCTGGGACTTGGGATTGCATTTGCCGCATTGTGCATTATTTTCCCGCTGCTTCTGTCCTCTGATCTTATTTTCCAGAACGTATTTGCTCGTATGTTCCAAAGGATTGACGTGGTGTCGATTATCATGATGCTGTTGATGGTCATTGCCGGAACCGTGGTCAGCTATGCGTTCCTCTGTGGACTCTGCAAAAGAAATCTTCAGAACCGGGGAGCAGTAAAGGAATATCAGATCAATGCGATTGTCGGAGTTACATTTACGGCGGTGATTGCTTCTATCTATATACTTTACAGTGGAATTCAGGTGCTGTATCTTTTTATGGGGATGGAGAACGGACTGCCGCAGGGTGTGACCTATTCCCAATATGCGCACAGTGGATTCTGGCAGCTCCTGTTTGTGAGCATCCTTAACTTTTTCATGGTGCTGGGCTGCAAGAAATTATTTGCAGAGAACAAGATACTAAATGGAATCCTGACAGCCATTTCCCTTTGCACTTTTGTGATGATTTCTTCAGCGATGTACCGGATGGTCCTGTATGTGCAGGAATATTATCTGACCTTTTTAAGGCTTCTTGTATTATGGTTTTTGGTGGTGCTGATTTTCATTATGGCGGGTACAGTTCTTAGTATTTACAGGAAAGGATTTCCGCTGTTTCGCTACAGCATGATCATTGTGGCTGGTTTTTATATGGTACTCTCTCTGGCGAGACCGGACTATCAGATTGCAAAATATAACGTGGCGCATGACAGCGCCATCACTGTGGCAGACCTGGAATACCTGATATACAATTTGTCGGATGATGCGGCTCCGGTGGTGGCAGGCATAGACAGCCGGAAGGTAGTGCAGGGGGATACGGACATTGCAGAGTATACCATTTACGGTGAGCAATATGCATTGCATGATGCGAAGACACTTATGGATGACTATTTCTATGCTATCAACCAAAAGTATGAAGATTCTTATTTTAGAAAAGCGAATTTTTCAAAGTGGAGAGCGCGTGAGGCAGCGGAGAAATATCTGGGTTCTTGACTTCTGGAAACAGGATGGTTATAATCATACAAGGGAATGAGGTTCTCCCCTGGTATTTGTATACTAAAACCGCTGATATTGGCTGATGACTTCTGCAAGACAACGCAGAAGCCATCGGCTTTTCTATTTGTGAAAACTTGACATGACGTGACAGTCCATTTGCCGAAAGCAAATTTAACATGGACTGATGTTCAAATCAGGAGGAAAATGATATGTTACTAAGTATTGCATTGATGTTAAGTGTGGGAATGTTTACCGGATGGATTTGTAAAAAGGTGCAGATACCAAGTCTGCTGGGAATGATTCTCACCGGAATTGTTCTGGGGCCGTATGTATTGAACCTGATTGATGGCTCTATCCTTGGAATCTCGTCGGATTTGCGGCGAATCGCACTGATTATCATTTTGACCCGGGCGGGGTTGTCACTGGATCTTGAGGACTTAAAAAAAGTAGGAAGACCTGCTATTCTGATGTGTTTTGTTCCAGCATGTTTTGAGATGGCAGGGATGATGCTTCTGGCTCCAAGGCTTCTTGGAGTCCGCGTGATTGATGCGGCTGTTATGGGGGCTGTTGTGGCAGCGGTATCGCCAGCAGTGATTGTTCCCAAAATGTTAAAGCTGATGGAAGAAGGTTATGGAACAAATCAGGGAATTCCACAGCTTATCCTGGCTGGAGCTTCCGTAGATGATGTGTTCGTGATTGTCATGTTTTCTGCATTTACCGGGCTGGCACAGGGGGAAAGTGTATCACCGATGAGTTTTGTAAAGATTCCATTTTCTATTATTATTGGAATTGCGGTGGGTGTTCTTTGCGGCTTTATTCTGGCAAAATATTTTGAACAGATACATATCCGGGATACCGCAAAAGTAATGATTCTTCTTAGTATCTCTTTTATCCTTGTTACGGTGGAGGATTCCTATTCATCTGTGATTCCGTTTTCCGGGTTGATTGCGGTTATGTGTGTGGGAATCGCTCTGCAAAAGAGGAGACCAATTGTTGCGGATAGATTGTCACTGAAATTTAATAAGCTATGGGTGGCTGCGGAAATTATTCTGTTCGTGCTTGTTGGAGCAACCGTTGATCTGAAGTATGTAAAATCGGCAGGCCTTGCAGCCATCGCGCTGATACTTGGAGTTCTGGTGTTTCGGATGGCAGGAGTGCTTGTGTGCATGATCAAGACACCGCTTAACAGGAAAGAACGTTTTTTCTGTATGATGGCATACATGCCAAAGGCAACTGTTCAGGCGGCCATCGGCGGGGTGCCGCTGGCAATGGGACTGGACTGCGGAAATATGGTGCTGACCGTTGCAGTGCTGGCAATCTTGATCACGGCACCAGTGGGTGCGTTTTTGATTGAAATAAGTTACCGGAAGCTGCTGACTACATCAATTTCCAGCAGCCGGGCAAGTTCCAGAGCCTGAAGAGTGGGTGCTCGTACCTGAAAACTGCAGTTTGAAGAATCATTTGAAAGGTTGGAGCAATCGGAATGAACCCAAAGACATTGCAGTACATCATGGGACATTCAGACATAAGTGTTACATTGAATACTTATACGCACATAGGCTTTGAGGACGCAGAAGAAGGGGAAGAAGAACTAAAACGGGTTATAAATGGCGAGTAGTAAAATCAAAAAACTCATCAATTTACTACTTTTGATGGCTAAATTATGCGGATTTATGTCAGAATATGCCAGAGAAATCCATCTATAAATCTGTTAAAAAGACTAGCTGATGGTATGGGAATGATGTTGAAAATTAAATTTGTTCCAAAACAAAAGATTTAGAAATAAAAAGATTATTCTATTCAGATTCTTAGTTGTTTTTTTGGGCTTTTGTATAAATTGGAACCTTTGTTTTTCTAAAATTAGTGATTAACAACGATATGAAATTATGATGCCCTTTCAGAAATGTAAGGGCTTACTTTTGTATGAAAAAATCAAGTAAGAATAAATATAATTGAAAAGGATATGATAGGATATTGACAAAAGGCAATCATCAACATATAATGATGATAGGATAATAATAAAAACCTATCATATAAATATGGAGGAGCTAATTTGGAAGTAACTATTGCGGACATCGAAAAATACCTAGAAGAGGTAAGAACGGCAATTAATGCTGGTAAATATAGAGTTGAAATGAATGATAGAAGGCAAGAGAATCAGGATTTATTTATGGATTATGTAATTGACGAGGCAAAGAGAAAGCAAATCTTACTTAGTCTCACTGCTATGGATTTTTCTGAGATACTACCGAATGAACATGCTGGATATGAACATGAAATGTTGTATGTATTTGGCAAAGATGTAAATTTATTACATAGATTTGGTGCTGGAGGAGAAGTGGTTTCCCTCTACATCAAATTTAACAAGTTGGAATCGGAATATGTAATTGTTATTTCATTCCATAAACAAAGGTATCCATTGAAATATAAATTCAAATAAAAAGGAAGCAAATTAAAGGAGGATAACACAATGGCAAAGGAGAGAAAAGTGGATTTCTGTACACAATGCAGAAAAGAAACGACATATCAGTTGCGTAAGAAAATTGTCCAAAAAGTGATTAAAGAGAAAACTTATGATTTTGAAATTGTAGTTGCTGTGTGTGATGAGTGTGGACAGGAAATGGATATTCCTGGGTTAATGGATATTAACATGAAAAGTATTGATGAACAGTACCGAAAAGAAGAAGGTCTTGTTAGTGTTGAGGACATTCAAAAGATTATGGACATATATAACATTGGAAAAGCTCCATTATCCATTGCTCTTGGATTTGGTGAAATAACTATTACACGGTATCTTGCAGGTCAAATGCCATCCAAAGAATATTCTGATATAATTAAAAAATCGTTGTCATCACCCGGCTATATGATTGAATTGTTAAACAAAAATGCCGAGAAATTAGGAAAAACTGCGCATAAAAAAGCAATCCAGGCTGCTGAAAAGATAGCAGGACTTTTTTGCGTTTCAGATAAAATGCTTTTATCGATATCATATATATTTGACCAGATGCAGGAGATAACTCCATTAGCATTGCAAAAAATCTTATACTTCATACAGGGAGTATACATGGTTCTGTTTGACGAACCTTTATATGAAGAAGATTGTATGGCATGGGTTCATGGACCAGTATATGAAGAGGTTTATGATTTGTTTAGAGATTTCAAATACAATCCAATTGAGGATAATAGATTCGCAATATTTAAAGAACGATTTGAGGAATTAAGTGACCAGGAAAAGAAAGTAATAGATTTGGTTATTAATTCATTTGGTAAATATAGTGGAAAAGTACTAGAGACTATTACTCATAATGAAAGTCCATGGAAAGAGGCTAGAACCGATTATGAGCCACTGCAGCCATCACGAGAAATAATTGACAAAAAAGATATTAAGAAGTATTTCAGCTGGGTTGCAGATAATTATGGTATTGATACTGAGAAAAAATTAAACAACTATATTCAAAGTTACATGTAATGTATGATTTACCAATATTTCTGGAGAGTCAGATTTGCAGATTAGAAACCAAATGATGTATCAAAGATAACATTGACAATATGGAAAATATACCATAGTTGCTAGTCACATCAAGCCTTGGAAAGTAAGTAATGAAGAAAATGAGCGAACAAATCCGAGAAACGGTTTATGCTTAAACGCGCTACACGATAAGGCTTTTGATAGAGGGATAATGACTATTGATAAAAAATATAGAATTGTTATTTCAAACGCAGTAAAAAGCGCACAAATGGACGATGACACGAAAGAGTGGTTTATGGGATATGAACATAAACAAATAATACTTCCAGATAAGTTCCTGCCGGATCAAACGTTTATTGAGTATCATAATGATGTGGTATTTCAGCATTGATGGATTGGTATAGGTAATAATTATGGACAATTTGAAACCTGAACAACGTAGAAAGAATATGCAGCACATATGCGAGGTACGATTCAGGGGTGCAGTTATGGGGAGAAGATAGGAACAAATCCCAACCGAAATCTGGAAGCACCTTTTATCAGGACAATTGAAAAGATATGGGAACTGGAAGAGAAGATCAATGTTCAGATTACGAAGCTTGTATCTTTGCAGAGTGAGATTGATGAGGCTATCAACCAGATGTCAGATCCGGCGGAGAAACTGCTGCTGAAATACCGGTATCTTCATAATCTGGACTGGACTGATGTTGCAGGACAGATGGCAATATCAGAAAGAACAGTCCATAGAATTCACAGTACAGCACTGGCCAATTTCGTTGTTCCAGAAAATAATGAAAGTTGGCAGACTGTGTCATAGATTGGCAAAGCCATATATGTTATTATGAATTTGACGAGCACCGCGACACTGAGAAAACTTATTTTCGAAGTAGAGAATTGAGGTGAAGCAGATGCCAAAGAAACCGAAACATCCTTGTGCTTATCCTGGATGTAATCAGTTAGTGGATGGCAGATACTGTGAGGAACACACCAAGGTAAGGAACAGTCAGTATGAAAAGTACGGACGTAATCCGGATACCAGACGAAGATATGGCAGAGCATGGAAAAGGATTCGTGACAGCTATGTGAAGCAGCATCCGTCATGTGAACTTTGTTATGAGAAAGGTGTGCTTGTTCAGACGGAGGAAGTTCATCACAAGAAACCATTGAGTGAAGGTGGCACACACGATCGAGATAATCTGATTGCGTTGTGCAAGTCGTGTCACTCGACGATTCATGCGCATAGGGGAGATTATTGGCACAGCCGGTAGGGGCGGTGTAAATCTCCACAGGTACTCCACCAGGGAAACGGCGGTGGGGTCATGTGTGCAAAATCGCGAAATGGAAGATGGGGGGATACACGCCATAGTTTTGGGTATAATACTATTGTGTCTCCAAAAAAGAAACATATATTATTAATATTGATATTAAAAGTCAAGAATATGTTGACTATTTGGAGAATGACGCATATAATCAAAGTAAGAAAAGAATTATTATTTCTATTTTGACTTTGACTTGGAGGTGTATGTGATGGTAAAAGTGAATGAGATTATCAGTAACAATATTATGAATATAATGAAACAAAATGATAAAAAGCAGATTGATCTAGCTGGTTATCTTAATGTATCT
>JAQVCP010000009.1 GCA_028689735.1 Hespellia sp.
CAGACCTTTGAGAAAAACTTGTGTGAAATCTGTAATAAAATTCCTACACCGTCTCCGGTCTCACCTTCGGCATCCTTGCCAGCTCTATGTTCTAAATTTTCTACAATCTTCAGTGCGTTCGCCACTGTCTCGTGACTCCTCTTGCCCTTGATATTGACCACTGCACCAATACCACAGTTATCATGCTCGAACCTGGGATCATATAGTCCAGTGCTCTCGCCCAGTATTTTCTTGTCCATATTCACTATCCTTTCTCAATTGTGTTTACCAATTTTTCATTACTATACTACAAAATAAACGGTTTGTAAATAAAAAAATTTTGTAAATTATCTGATTGTTTCTAAATTCGAATTTATTCATTTTGTTTTCTGTCTATTTTGTAATTTCTTCCTATTTTTTGCTTTTTGTAAGAGATATATTTCTGTTACCGACACATATCTATTCTATCCAGCTAGTCTTTCATCACTGTTTCAAGTGCAATACAGATATTTTTAATCTTTTTTCTTACTTTCGGCTTTCCGACTGCCTTGCTTTCTTTCTGCTTTCCGACTGTCTTGCCTTCCGGTTTCTGATTTCCAGATAAAAAAGTCCCTCATGCCTGTGCTCTTTTACACACTTGACAAAGGGACTTCATTGACCAAAAAGCTTATTCGACAAGTTCTGAATCTGATACCGCATTCTCTGGTTTTTCATCAATTCCCTGAATCATCACGAACAGAACTGAACCAGCAAATACGCAGCCTACGGTCACCAGACCAAGCCGTGCGAAATTCTTGAACATCCAGGTAAAGCCGTCTGCCCTCGTCAGAACCAGTGAGGTAATATTGACCATCATATGGAGAAAAATCGGAGCCTTTACAGAACCATACTTTTCATAGGCGTAGGCCATCAGCATTCCAACCACCAGCGCAAATATAACCTGGACCAGATTGCTGTGAGAAATCGAGAACAGTAAGGAGGAGTAAATTGCAGCAATCATAAATGTTCCATTTTCACGGTACCGCTGGAATAACACCCCACGATAAAATATCTCTTCTGCAAGCGGGGTAATCAACCCAAGACAAATAATCTGAATCGGAAAGGATGCAGAATAAAATCCTTCTGCTGTTCCGGAATAGCTGTTATTCAGATCAAAGGCCATCATGCACATATTCTCAAGGTTGTTAAGCGCGATGCAGGCTGTCACGCCCAGACCTGCCAGAAATACATATTTGTAAAGTGGAGCTTTCTTATTCACCGGTCTTTGCTCTTCCCGATCCAGCTTCCTGTCACGTGCAAAAAAGAAAAACATAACCGGTAATGTAAGCACACCCAGCAAAGCAGTAAGCTCCGCAGAATGCTCCAGAATAATCTTGGTTGCTGCCGGAATTATATCCGTCATAATCTTGCTGATCTGACTCCAGATTGCGTCCGTCTGTGCGCTTGAAAGCGTCTCTGCATTCGCATATTTATCAAGAATCTTCTGTAGTTCCGGCCATGCAAGTGACATCGATATCACACTTGATATGATTGCACTTCCAATCCATTGTATTACCCAAAATAATAGAAGCGGTACAATGACTCTCCCAAAACCGCCTCGTCTTTGCTTTTGTTCCATTCAGTCAAATCTCCTTTTCTTCTTTCACATCTGCAATGCTCCTTTCAGAACAATCATATGCGACAATTACCACATGTATATCATTGTACTTCTCCCGCGCATATCTGACAAGTGAAAAATCTATAAAGATTTCTTGACACAACTTTGCTTAAGCATTACTATAGGAAAAGATGAATGAAACACGCTCTGTTTTTCATTCATAAAATATAATAAAGTAACCTGGGGGTGCTTATAGCTGAGATGTATCTACCGATACAGTCCCTTATTACTTGATCCGGGTAATACCGGCGGAAGGAAGGAGTAATTTTTATGTCTAATCTAAGTGTCAAAACCAAGAAACTCGTATTTTCAGCAATGGCTGTTGCCCTTGCGATCATCACATCCTATCTCAAATTATTTGAGATGCCTATGGGTGGTTCCATCACACTCTTCAGCATGTTTTTCATCTGCCTCATCGGATACTGGTATGGTCCCGCTGTCGGAATCGCAACCGGCATTGCATACGGACTGGTTCAGTTTGCAATCCAGCCTTACATTTTAAGCATTCCACAAGTCATATGTGATTATCCACTGGCATTTGGTGCACTGGGTCTGTCCGGTTTCTTTGCCAATAAAAAACACGGTCTACAGTTCGGATATTTATTAGGAGTATTTGGTCGTTTCTGTTTTGCAGTATTGTCCGGCGTTGTTTTCTTTGCCTCCTATGCGCCAGAAGGTATGAACGCATTCGTGTATTCCGTAGCTTACAACGGTTCCTACCTCGGAGCAGAAGCCATCATCACCGTCATTCTCCTCTCCCTTGCCCCAGTTGCTAAAGCTCTGGGAAATGTAAAGGTAATGGCTAACCAAGGCGCGTAAAACAATACGCACAAAATCAAATTGAACGCTGAAATCATTGACAGAATATTTTTCACTCTGCCAAAAGATAAGCCAAGAGGCGCCCCGTAATCATCAGATTGCGGGACGCCTCTTGGCGATTCCTGTAAAATCTCACCGTTTCAATTACATTCTCTCCGGTGCCGAGAATCCAAGCAAATCAATGCACTGTTCCAACACATCCTTCGTCACTTTCAACAACGCTATATAGCTCTTCTGCTTCGTCTGATCCTCTTCCGCAAGAATTTTTGTCTCATGATAAAAACGATTGAATGCATTCGCAAGATCATAAATATACGCACAGATTTTATGTGGTGCAATCTCATCAAATACGGTATGCATCACACCGTTGAACTTTGCGACCTCAAGCATCAATGCCTTTTCGCATTCGCTCTGTGTCGGGCAAATGGTCAGCCCATTCAGCTCGTGATTTTCCTTGTAACGATTCAGGATTGATTTGATTCGCACAATCGTATAGAGGATATACGGTCCGGTATTGCCTTCAAAGGAAGTAAAACGATCCACATCGAACACATAGTCTTTGGATGCCTGATTAGAAAGATCACCATATTTGATAGCCGCAAGACCTACGATTTTTGCTGTTTCCATCGCCTCATCCTCGGATACCGTCTTATTTTCCGTAATCTTCTGATACATCTCCTCATTAATCTCACGGATGAGATTTTCAAGACGCATAACACCACCTTCTCTGGTCTTAAATGGCTTGCCATCCTTTCCGTTCATGGTTCCAAAACCAAGGAATTCTAATTTCATATCTGAGTCAACAATTCCCGTTTTTTTCGCGCATCGAAACACCTGAACGAAATGAAGTTCCTGACGCTTGTCAACAACATAGATTACTTCATCTGGATGATACATCTCCTCGCGTTCCACAAGAGTCGCCAAATCCGTTGTGTCATACAGTGCAGCTCCATCCGACTTCAAAATCATACATGGAGGGATTTCTTTCGTATCAGTGTCTTCTTTTACATCTACTACCAGGGCACCATCATCAAGATGTGCATAACCCTCAGACTTTAAACGTTCTACCATATCTGGAATATAAGCCTGTGCATCAGCTTCACCCTTCCAAAGATCGAACGCTACATTCAGATTCTCATAATTCTTTTTCAAATCGGTCACCGAAACATTCATAATATGCTTCCAGATTGCCCGATATCCACGATGTCCATTCTGTAAAAGAAAGGTAGCTTGCAATGCATTTTCCCGGTAATCATCGTGCTCTTTTGCATAGGAACTTGCTGTCGGATAGATTTCTTCCAACTCGCTGATTGTAAAGGGTGCTTCTTCCGGGTACTCTCCTTCAAACTCTTCCTGAAAATATGGAAGATCTGGCTTTCTTTTTTTCAGTTCGGTTATAATCAATCCCATCTGATATCCCCAGTCACCAAGATGAATATCTCCAATCACCTGATGCCCTGCAAAACGTGCAATTCTTTTTACGCTCTCACCAATAATTGCAGAGCGCAGATGTCCCACGTGAAGTGGCTTCGCTACATTCGGTCCGCCGTAATCAATCATGATCGTCTTTGGGTTTTCTGCCTTTTCAAATCCAAGCCCCTCCTCCTGCTCCATCTGATTCAAATAATCAGCCAGACATTTTGCATCCAGCTTGATGTTTATAAATCCAGGATTCACAGCTTCTACCGTTTCAAATAAATCGGTTTCCTGAAGCAGTGCAACTACATCGTTAGCTATCATAATAGGTGCCTTTTTATAAGCTTTTGCCGCTGCCATTGCACCATTACATTGAAATTCACACAAGTCCGGACGATTCGAGACTGTTACCTTTGCATAGGATTTATCATATCCCGCTTTTGTAAAAGCATCTTCCATACAGACTGCAATTGTCGTTAGTATTGTTTTCATCTCATTCTCCTTGCAATTTTATAATATAAGTTCCATCACTCTATGTTTAAAACACCAGCTGAATCATCAGCATATACAGTACAGTTCCTACGCCAATACTAAGCAGATTATTCCGCTTCCACACATGGAGCACAGCTGTTACTGTAACTGCAATGAACTCTGGAATTCCATGGGGCACGGACCGCACCGGTGTATCCCGCAGGCAATATACAACCAGCATCCCAATAATAGCCGGAGTCAGCACCTTCCCGAGGTACTGCACAATTGCCGGAATCTCTTTTCCTTCCGGAAAAAGCAGAAAAGGTACTGCCCTTGTAGCAAATGTTGTCAGACCCACTGCAAGAATGATAAGAAAAGAGGTCGTTGCATCTATCGGCATGATAAATCCACCCCCTCATCTAATCTCTTCTTTCCCACAAACAGTACAGCTACAATCAGAAGCATCGTTGGCAGGATAAAGTTCGCACTGCCAAAAATTTGAAGACAGATTACCGCCGAAGCGATTCCAATCAACGACGGGATGCGATTTCTGATTTCCATCCACTGTTCAATAAAAATCACCACGAACAGTGCTGTCATTGCAAATTCAATCCCCTCTGCATTAAACGGAAGTACACTCTTAGCAATTCCTCCGATTACAGAGCCTATGATCCAATAGCACTGATCTAAAACGGCAATACAAAACAGGAACTTTTTTTCATCCACACCTTCCGGAATTCTTGTCGTACAAAGCAGAGAATAGGTTTCATCCGTCAGTGAAAACACCATATACCATTTTCTTTTTCCCATGTCATTAAATTTATCCAGCAGCGATATTCCATAAAAAATGTGCCGGATGTTCACCATCAGTGTCATAAAGATAACCTGAACAAATGATATACCCGGCACAAAGAAATTTACAGCCAGATATTGCCCCGACCCTGCATAGACTAGCAGACTCATAAGCGCTGCCCATAAAAAAGAATATCCTTTTTCTGCATACATTACTCCAAATGCAATTCCAATAAACAGATACCCGGTAAGTACCGGAATTGTACATGGAAATGCCTTTTTCAATGCGGTTTTATAAGTGTACATTTTCTCTCATCTCTTTTGTATTATTTTGTGTAAGCTGTCTGGAGGTCTTCAATCTCTGCACGCAGCGTCTCATCCATTTTCAGTGCGGCATTGTATTTTTTCTGAACTTCCTCCAGCAGGCTGCAAACATCTTCTTCCTTCGCCTCTTTGGCAACATATGCCTCAGACTGCTCATCACCGTTTGCAATATAATATGTACAGTCCTCGTTCTGTCTCAAATACAGCGTGTCCATTCCTGGTACAAGCGTATCAATATTCCTGATTTTCATCTCGTAGTACACATAAGCAACAAGGCTCCCTGCCTCCTGCCCTTTTTTCGAGTACACCGTAATATTCCGGTACTCTTCAACAAACTTCTGATTGTTCTCAAGGTGTGCACTTAGAGAATCATCCAGCTGCTCCACCAAATTTCCAATTTCCTGTTTGTCTCCTTTGGCAAGCGCGGAATAATATTGTGCCACAAATTCATTTACTTTTGGATATTGGTTTTTCATCAGGGGATTTGCTTCCAATAGATTCGCTTGCGTGACTTCTGTCTCATTCTGATTAGAAAAAGAGATTATCTGAACATTCGGACTATCCTGTACATTACTTGTATTCTTCAATTCACCGGCAGTTACAATCTGCCCGGCAAGATTATCGGTCGTATGGTCAGCAACGCTGTCTTTGGTTAAAAGTATGCTGCCTGCAACCACCAATGCAATCATCAGTGATCCGGTGGCGACTTGCTTTAACCGTCCCATAGTGTCCTCCTCTTTTTAAGATACACGTCTGAGCGGAGTCGAACCGCCGCACCTGCCTCCGGAGGGCAGTGCTCTATCCACTGAGCTACAGACGTATATTACAGAGCGTCTCTTGGACGCTTTGTAATATTATCACAAATTCCATAAAAAGTAAAGTGAATAACGATATTTATCCTTTGTTTTATCTTCTACTATCCATGAATACAATGCTGAATTCTATCATAATAATATGCATGATCCGCCAGAACTTCTTCGTCATCCAGCTGGGTCTCATTGATCTCCCGAATCATTTCGTTCAACTCGTCTCCCTTTATGCTCTTGCTTTCCGGTATAATGATCACTTCATGGACGCTGCTTGGAAGAATATAGAAGTTCTCCTGAAGCTTGCCACCAATCATTTCGAGAACATATTCATAAATCATACAGGCAGCACCGTAATTCTTAATTTCATTTGAAAGAACATACATAGTATCTTCTTCTACAACATTTCTCACATCCCGTGTAAAGAGATTACAGCATCGTTTCCCACACATCATCTCTTCCACCACCGATTGCATGGTGCTAAGTTCCGCCGGGAGCAGCCTGCCACTGTTACGTTGTGAATCGCGATACAGTATTCTTTTGTCAATTCCCCACTCCTTCAAATGCTCATTGCGAACCATAATTGTTGCCGTCCCTTTTTCTCCGGCTTCCAACAGGATATAAAAGGTAATTGCAAGATCCATGAATCTCAGATACGGAACTTCCTCGAGAAGCTTTTTATTCTTCTCATAATTAATCAGATTAAAAAGTACCCTGCTTCCAATACTTTTATAGCTTTTCAAAAAATCTCCATTCCAGGATTCTTCAAATTTAACTTTTTCGTAAAAATGTACGATACGATTTGCCACCTCTTCAATATCGCTTCCATTCTTATATTCTTCGTAATAGTCTTCAAGATATATCGTTGGCGATATATTAATCTGCTGTTTTACAATGGTAATCCCCTGCCTTTCCTTCCCATTATTTTTTGTAATCGTATGTAAATGTACACATACCCCCTCTTCCAATTTCTGGTCAACGGCTCCTGTTACTGCGCTTATAAACTCCTGATATCCCATTGTACTCCTCTCTTTAAAGCGCCCATCTTTTGTTTGTCTGCTGAAAAAGTGACACGATACGTGTCGGAAAAATAGATTTGATTCAAAATATTATGTGTTTTGATTATACATGGTAGTTTTTAAAAATGCAACTACTTTTTTATGTTCTTAGATACGTCCTGTTTTCAGATACAATTTGCACCCTCACTCAATTCCAATAATGATATCCATAGAACAAAGAGTTTCGCTCACGAAACTCTCGCGCCAAAGCGCGGTCACCTCAGTGACCATATTCCATTTGTGCGTAGTGCACATCCCCTGGAGTGTTTTTACATAATAGGGAAGTAAAAAGCTGCATACAAAAAAGCATGCAGCCATTTTTTATAATCAATGGATACTCAAAATCCACTTTGTCACTCCCTCGTAATCTTACGTAGCTTCGCTGCTCTCTCAGCAGGAGCTTGCGCCTCTTACTGTGGCAGAGATGTTATGCTCTGGACAAATACTCGCCTGAACGTGTATCGACTTTCAGAACTTCTCCTTCTTCAATAAACAATGGAACCTGTACAACTGCGCCTGTCTCTAATGTAGCTGGTTTTGTAGCACCCTGAGCGGTGTTGCCCTTGAAACCTGGCTCTGTTGCTGTTACCTGAAGTTCAACAACAATCTCAGGCTCAATGGAGAATACCTTTCCATTGTGTGAACATACTTTTACATTCGTATTCTCTTTTACAAATTTCAAAGAATCTCCAACTGTCTCTGCATCCAATGAATACTGATCATATGTCTCATTATCCATGAAGTTGTAAAGATCACCATCTTCATATAAATACATTACTTCTTTTCTCTCGATATGTGCTTTTGGGAATTTATCATCCGGGTTGAATGTATCTTCCTTAATTCCACCATTGATAATATCTTTTAATTTTGCTCTTACAAAAGCTGCACCTTTCCCTGGTTTTACATGTTGGAATTCGATAACCTGACAAATCTTGCCGTTCACTTCAACTGTAACACCATTCCTAAAATCTCCTGCTTTTACCATTGTAATCCTCCTTCGTCATATTTCCAATTTCAATTATGTCTTTTGATTCTGACATAATCAAATGTTACTCTCCATCCCTGTCAGATAGGAGTTATCCTCTTATTGAGTCGTTCACTTTACTAAGCACACTCCATATAATTGTATACTAACTATGCTATTTTATAATAATTTTCGATTTTTTTCAAGCTTTTTCAGCATGAAACCACATTATTTTACGCGATTTCTCTGCTGTCTGCTCCCATACCGTGCACTCCGGCGCACACCAATGGCAAAATATAGCAACAGCCTATGAGGGATCTGTACGTTTTTTACTTTTTTTATAAAAGTGAAGTACGATCTTCTCCAGATATCTCTTCAATATAATCTGGATTTCCTCTTTGGGGTGAATCGGCTTTACAAGAATATTATACATTCCGGTTCTCTTCGCGCCATAAACGTCTGTAAAAAGCTGGTCCCCGATAAACAATGTATTACTCAGATCCGTGCCCATCATTTCCATCGCTTTCCGGTAGTTCTTTCGAGAAGGTTTGTGTGCATTGAATACATAATTGGTCTGGATCTTCTCATTAAACATCTTCACTCGCGGTTCCTGATTGTTTGAAATCAAGCAGGATTCAAAACCGATGGACCTAAGCCTTTCAAACAATTTCAGAGCGCGTGCATCTGCCGGTGCACCATGGGGTACCAGTGTATTATCGATGTCAAAAATAACACCACGGAATCCTTTTTCATATAGTTTTTCAAAAGGAATGACATATGTCGATGCGACATATTCATCTGGAAAAAACATATCAAACATAATTATTCATCCATTTCTGTTAGTCTTTTGATTAACTCTTCACAGATCTCTGTGACAGTCTTGTTATCTGTGTGAATCACCACATCCGCCGCTGCTTCGTATTTTTCACGACGTTTTTCCATCAAATCAGCAATAAACGGAACGTTCTTATTCCCCTCAAGCACCGGCCGGTCATCACTATCTTTTACTCTCTCGTAAATCGTCTCTGGATTTGCTGTAAGGAGAACAACCTTGCCATTCTTCTTCATCTCAGCCACATTGCGTTCACGTAGTGCTGCTCCACCGCCACAGGATATGACTGTATTCTGCTTTGACTGCATCTCAATCAGAAGATTTGTCTCGAGATTTCTAAAATATTCTTCTCCATATGTAGCAAAAATATCCGGTATACTCATCTCTTCTCTTTCTGCAATCACCTGATCCATCTCAACGATGTCCATCGCAAAACAGCTGCTGAGATAATCTGAGACCGTTGTCTTTCCGGCTCCCATAAATCCAATCAGAACGATGTTGTATTGGAACAGGTTTCTCGCCTGGATTCTCTTACTGTTGTGATTGATTCTACGGAATACATCAATGATCTCTTTTTCATATTTATTATCAACCAGCTTTTCTTCCAGTCGCCTTGTCTGCTTCGTCTCCTGGGCCGGCTGAAGAATTGGCATTCCATATTCTTCCTTGTATGCCATAATCTTTTCGACAATGCTGTTACGTTCTACCAAAGCATCAATTATCTTATCATCACAAAGTGATAATTGTTCACGGTACATCTCTAAATCATTCATCTTTTTTCTCCTACGCATTCATAATTTATGTATAATAATTCATTAATTATAGCAATAATCAGCTCTGATAGCAAGACCCAAAATCCACTTGGAACCTGTCTGTGATCTCCTCCCAATCCATAGATAAATTCTATCATCTTTTACAAAACATTCAATTTGTTTTATGTTTAACAATCACTTATACTTAACTCATGATGTTGATACCCGTGATTTTCAGCAAACAAAATATAGGAGGAATCTGAAATGAAAAATAATTTCAAACACGTATTTAGTCCCTTAAAGATCAGAGGAATGGTAATGCCCAACAGAGTGGCTATGATGCCTATGGGAAGTGATTTTGCCGGTCACACCGGTGAATTATCTGACGAACACATCAAATATTATGAACTCAGAGCCAAGGGAGGTACCGGTCTTATTATCGTAGAGAATGTCTGCGTAAAATATCCGGAAGGTTCTAATGGAACAACTCAGCTTCGTATTGACCAGGATTGCTATATTCCGCGTCTTTTCAATTTAACAGAAGCCTGTCACAGACAGGGTGCTATGATTGGTGTACAGATCAACCATGCCGGTGCTTCTGCAATGTCATCCAGAATTGGGATGCAGCCTGTTTCTTCTTCCACTCTGCCATCTAAGCCAGGCGGAGAAGCTCCAAGACCACTTACAAGAGAAGAACTTGAAAGCATCGCAAAGGACTATGGCGCAGCTGCAAGACGTGCAGTAAACGCCGGGTTTGATATGGTTGAGATTCACGCCGGACATTCTTACCTGATCAGTCAGTTCCTTTCGCCAACTATGAATGACCGTACAGACGAATTTGGCGGATCTGCTGAAAATCGTTCCCGCTTTTGTAAGATGGTAATCGATGAAGTTCGTGCTGCTGTTGGCCCAATGGTTCCAATTTCACTCCGTCTCAGTGTTGATGAGCTTGTAGAAGGTGGTAACACGGTAGATGATTGTCTGGAATATCTGGAATATGTGGATGCAGACGTTGATCTGTATGATACCTCTGCTGCATTGAACCAGACAATCCAGTATCAGATTGATGCAAACTATTTGGAAGACGGATGGCGTTCTTACATGGCAAAGGCTGTCCGCGACAAATTTGGAAAACCTACGATTGCCATCGGTAATATCCGTGATCCTAAGATTGCTGACGATATCATCGCAAGAGGTGATGCAGATATCATCGGTATGGGACGTGGATTAATCGCAGATCCTAACTGGTGTAACAAAGCCAGATATGGTAACGTTGCTGATATCCGCAAGTGTATTTCCTGCAATGTCGGCTGTGTTGGTAACCGTATCGGCGGCAACAAACCTCTCCGTTGTACCATCAACCCTGATCTGATCAACGGCGAAGACTATAAGAAGAAACTTATCAGCAAGCCTTGTAATGTAGTTGTAATCGGTGGCGGTACTGCCGGACTGGAAGCTGCATGTACAGCTGCTGAAGTAGGTTGTGAAGTTACATTAATCGAAAAAGAAAATCATCTGGGCGGATTATCTGTACTAATTTCAAAGATTCCGGCAAAGAAGAGACTTGCAGATTTCCCAACCTACCTGATTCATCGCGCTGAGCAGTTAAAGAACCTGACGATTTTGACGGGTCAGGAAGCAACAATCGAGTTCGTTGAATCCCTGAATCCAGATCTTGTTGTAAATGCAACGGGTTCAGTTCCTCTTCTTCCACCAATCAATGGACTTCATGACCACCTCGGTAAAGAAGGCTCAAAAGTATTCTCTATCCTTGATATGATTGAGAACGTTAACAATTATCCGGAAGACATGACCGGTAAAAAGGTCATCGTTATCGGTGGCGGTGCTGTAGGACTTGATGTTGTTGAGTACTTTGCCCCTCGTGGCGCAGATGTTTCTATTGTAGAGATGATGCCTATGATTGGCAAAGGACTGGATGCCTCTTCTACATCCAGCATGAAAGAATGTATGGACAAATATCATGTAACACAGATGGTTAATACTGCTCTTCAGAAAGTCAACGCTGAATCCTTCATTTTAAAAATAGATGGCGAAGACAAAGAATTCCCATTTGATTATGGATTTGTATGCCTCGGTATGAGAGCAAACGCTCCGATCTGGGACCAGTTAGTAGAAGCTTGCGATGGACAGGACATCGAGCTCCTTAACATTGGTGACAGCGTTCGTGCAAGACGTATCATCGACGGAACAGATGCCGGACGTCACAACGTACTGAACACATTAGAAAGACTTGGATTTTTAGATTAAACAAAAGAAGCGAGTACCACTTATTTTCATGTGGTACTCGCTTCTTTTATTCTATGATCCCGAAGAGTTCTGCGAACATTCAAAGGCAGCACGAGATCACTATACTTCGTCTCAAGTATCAAGAATTTTCCAAAGCCTTCTTTACGTTCTCTTTGAAGAGTTTCCATTCCTCTTCATTCTCCACATAGTATTTGGGACAGTTCTTTCCCGTCACATCATAGTGGCGAATCACATCCTTCTCATCCAGCCCAAACTTCATACAGAGCCATGCCGTCAGCTGCACCGTGGAATTGTAGGTCTCCGTGGTAAATTCTCCTGTATCGTCCGGATGACAGCATTCAATGGATACGGTGTCGGAATTACGATTATTGGAAGCATAGGCAATCTCCCAGGTTGGAACACACTGGATAATCTCACCTTCCAGTCCTACAATAAAGTGACTGCTGGCCTGTGTCGTATGTGTATCCTTAAGTCCTTCAAAATAATCACGGTTATTCTGTGCACTCGCACCAGGATTCGCAGTATAGTGGATTACAATTCCAGTAATCTTATCAGATTTGACTCCTGGTCGGGAATACTCATTGACATCCAGAAGCTGCACATCGATGTCAGGCTCACTGGCATCAATGGTGGCATTGTCTCGTTCTGAATACTTATTCCGATTCACACAAGCCCTGATTCCCAGAACCACTACAAGAAAAATCAGAAACACAGCGGCAATTTTCATGTACCACCGTATTCTGTGTCTGATACTATATTTTTTCATTCTGTTTTTCTTTGGTTTTTTTCTTTTCTTATTCATCTACGCTGTAATTTGGCGCCTCTTTTGTAATATGAATATCATGTGGATGACTTTCTTTCAAAGAAGCTGCAGAAATTTTAACAAATTGTCCCGATTCCTTCAAAGTCTCAACATCTGGTGCTCCGCAATATCCCATGCCTGAGCGAAGACCGCCCATCAGCTGGAATACCGTGTCTTCAACACTTCCTTTGTAGGCAACACGTCCTTCTACGCCCTCCGGTACCAGTTTCTTCGCATTAGTCTGGAAATAACGATCTTTGCTTCCATTTTCCATTGCTGCAATAGAACCCATTCCGCGATATACCTTGTACTTTCTCCCCTGATACAGTTCAAAGGTTCCTGGACTTTCATCACAGCCCGCGAAAATACTTCCCATCATACATACATTTGCTCCGCCTGCAATTGCCTTTGTCATATCTCCGGAATACTTGATTCCACCATCTGCAATAATTGGAATACCATACTCTTTTGCCGCCTCATAGCAATTCATGATTGCAGTCACCTGTGGCACACCAATTCCGGATACAATACGTGTGGTGCAGATAGACCCCGGGCCGATTCCAACCTTCACTGCATCTACACCGGCTTCAATCAATGCTTTTGCACCTTCTGCCGTCGCCACATTACCGGCAATGACCTGAAGCTCCGGATATGCTTCTTTGATCATCTTAACAGCTCTCAATACATTTGCTGAATGTCCGTGTGCAGAGTCGAGAACAACAACATCGACCTTTGCGTTCACGAGAGCAGCAACTCTCTCCAGACAGTTCGCTGTGATGCCAATTGCTGCTCCGCAGAGGAGACGTCCCTGGGCATCCTTTGCAGAAAGCGGGTACTTAATCTGTTTTTCGATATCCTTAATTGTAATCAACCCTTTGAGGTTAAACTCCGCATCAACGATCGGTAATTTCTCTTTTCTGGCTTTAGCCAGAATCTTCTTCGCCTCATCCAGTGTAATGCCCTCTCTGGCCGTCACAAGACCTTCTGTGGTCATCGATTCCTTAATTTTCTTGGAGAAATCTTCCTCGAACTTCAAATCACGGTTCGTAATGATACCGACAAGCTTTCTGCCTTCTGTAATCGGCACACCGGAAATACGGAACTTTGCCATCAGGTCATCTGCATCCTGCAGAGTGTGCTCCGGTGACAGTGAAAATGGATCTGTAATGACACCGTTCTCAGAACGCTTTACTTTATCAACCTCTTCAGCCTGCTGCTCGATTGACATATTTTTATGAATAATTCCCATACCACCCTGACGAGCCATCGCAATTGCCATACGATGTTCCGTAACGGTATCCATGCCTGCGCTCATCATTGGAATGTTTAATTTAATCTTTTTTGTAAGATGTGTCTCCAAATTCACCTGATTCGCAATGACCTCGGAATAAGCTGGAACCAATAACACATCATCAAATGTAATGCCTTCACCAATAATTCTTCCCATGATTATTTCTCCTTTAGTATTTTAACGATATTACTCCTAATCATACAAAAAACGACAAATAAAGTCAATAAAAAAACTAAGAATCACAATTTTTTCTTGTGATTCTTAGTCTACTCTTGTTTTTGTTTCTGATTTTATCATTTTCCAAAGCAAAAGATCTGCTTTGCATTTTTATCGTAACGGGATTACATCATGCCCATCCCTGCTCCGCCGGCCGGCATTGCAGGCACATCTTCTTTGATTGTGCATACAACAGATTCTGTTGTAAGGAGTGTGGATGCAACACTTGTCGCATTCTGAAGAGCACTTCTTGTCACTTTCGCAGGATCCAGAATACCCGCTGAAACCATATCTACATATTCTTCTTTATATGCATCAAATCCCATGCCCGGCTCTGATTCTTTGACTTTGTTAATGATGACAGAACCTTCCAGTCCTGCATTGGCTACAATGTGGAACAGTGGAGCTTCCAGCGCTTTCAGGATAATCATAGCTCCGGTCTTCTCATCACCTTCAAGAGTCTGGGCAAGCTTTGCTACTTCCTTGGAAGCATGGATGTACGCAGAACCGCCTCCTGCAATAATTCCTTCTTCTACTGCTGCTCTTGTAGCATTCAAAGCATCTTCCATACGAAGCTTTGCTTCCTTCATCTCTGTCTCAGTCGCAGCACCTACTCTGATGACTGCAACACCGCCTGCCAGCTTGGCAAGTCTTTCCTGCAGTTTCTCTTTGTCAAATTCT
This sequence comes from Hespellia sp., assembly GCA_028689735.1. GTDB lineage: Bacteria > Bacillota > Clostridia > Lachnospirales > Lachnospiraceae > Hespellia. The sequence goes on from JAQVCP010000009.1 coordinate 15,129, forward strand.
GATGTAGTCTCTTCAATCTGACTTCTAATCTGTGCAACACGACCTTCGATTGCACCTTTATCTCCGGCACCATCAACAATGACTGTGTTTTCCTTCTGTACCTTTACAGATTTTGCACGTCCAAGCTGTTCTAATGTAGTCTCTTTTAAGTCCAATCCCAATTCTTCAGAGATTACCTGACCACCTGTAAGAATTGCGATATCCTCTAACATTGCTTTTCTTCTATCTCCATAACCAGGTGCCTTTACTGCAACAACATTGAATGTACCACGCAGTTTGTTCACGATCAAAGTTGTAAGGGCCTCACCCTCAATATCCTCTGCAATAATAAGAAGTCTTGCACCTGACTGTACAATCTGCTCTAAAATCGGAAGAATCTCCTGGATATTGGAAATCTTCTTATCTGTAATCAGAATATATGGCTCATCCAGATTTGCTTCCATCTTATCCATGTCAGTCGCCATATATGCGGAAATATAACCACGGTCAAACTGCATACCTTCAACCAGGTCAAGTTCTGTCTGCATCGTCTTGGATTCTTCAATTGTAATGACACCATCATTAGAAACTTTATCCATTGCATCTGCAACCATCTCACCAACAGAAACATCTCCTGAAGAAACTGCCGCAACTTTTGCAATCTGATCCTTATCCTTTACCTTGCTGCTCATCTTGGCGATTGCTTCCACAGCTTCATCTGTTGCCTGCTTCATTCCCTTACGGAGAACAATTGGATTCGCACCTGCTGCTAAATTCTTCATACCTTCGTGAACCATTGCCTGTGCAAGAACAGTTGCTGTTGTTGTTCCGTCTCCTGCTACATCGTTTGTCTTAGAAGCAACTTCCTTGATCAATTGTGCTCCCATGTTCTCGAATCCATCCTCGAGTTCAATCTCTTTAGCGATTGTAACACCATCGTTTGTAATAAGCGGTGCACCAAACGACTTATCTAATACTACGTTTCTTCCTTTTGGTCCTAATGTTACTCTTACTGTATCTGCCAGCTGATTCACACCTGACTCCAGTGCCGCTCTGGCTTCTGCTCCGTATTTGATTTCCTTTGCCATGATTCAAACATCTCCATTCTTCTATCTATGATTTCTATTATTTTACAATTGCTAAAATATCATTCTGACGTACGATAATATATTCTTCACCTTCTAAATTAACATTCGTTCCGGCATATTTGGAATAGATTACTTTATCACCTTCATTCACAAGCATGGTTACTTCTTTTCCTTCTACCATTCCTCCAGGTCCGACTGCAATCACCTCTGCTTCCTGTGGCTTCTCCTGTGCCTGCCCCGGAAGGACGATTCCTGACTTTGTAGTCTCTTCTGCTTCTAATTGTTTTAATACAACTTTGTCACCTAATGGTACTAATTTCATAGTAATGCCTCCTTAATATTAATAGCTTTGTTAGCACTCTTTTCATTCGAGTGCTAAACCATAGATATAAAATAACACTCTGCTGACAGTTTGTCAACAGAGTTTATAATTAGTTTATAAATTCTTATTCTGTTCTTTACATAGGACTGGCATGCAGATATTTACAATCCTCTTTGCTGCTTGTATGATAATGTCAAAAACGTGGTTCCGGCTTCCTTTTTCGACCCTGCACCTTATAAAATCCGTTCTCAATCTTAAACACTGCAATATCGCCTTCCTCTGACTGAAATCTTTGCTTTATGATTCCAGAGCAGGTAAATGCTTCTTTCTTTGTGTGAATCACACAATTGTATACCGCGTCAAGGGAGAGACTGGTAAGCTGATTCCCTTCAAACTCTAGATACATATAGTCTTCTTCCACGTCATATTTATGTACCTTGCATTCGTACAAATTCTCATCTAGAAGACCATCCAGTGTAATGACTTTTTCCATTCTCAATTCTACCGTGCTTCCTTCGTACATATTCTCCTCCTAACATTCAAGCGGATACCAGGAATCCGCCCTGATACTTTCTCGTAACCTTATATCGCTTTGCTGCCATCTTTTGCATGGGGACATTAATGAGAAAGGGCATCAGCATTCTGACACCCCTTTGTCCTTCTAATTTCTTTCCTGCCTGATCTTTTCCAATTCTGTAAATACATAATCATTGATGACTTTGATATAAGTTCCTTTCATACCGGAGGATCTGGATTCAATCACACCGGCGCTCTCAAACTTGCGAAGCGCATTCACTATAACAGAGCGGGTAATTCCTACGCGGTCTGCAATCTTACTTGCAACAAGTATACCCTCGCTGCCATTAAGCTCATCGAAAATATGAATAATTGCTTCCAGCTCAGAAAACGATAACGTGCTGATTGCCGACTGAACGATATGCTCTTTTCTGCTTTCTTCTGCACTCTCCTCATTCACGGAGCGAAGCATCTCAAGTCCAACCACTGCCGTACCGTACTCACTTAAAATAATATCATCAATCTCATAGAGACTATTGCTCTTATAAATAAAGAGTGTACCCAGCCGCTCTCCCGCAATATTAATCGGAGTAATAATCGCCTGCTTCTTCTCCGAAACTTTTTCTGAGAAACCCAATGTCTGAAGATTCACATTCTCTTTTGTCGATAAAATGCTAAGCAGACGTTCATTGAGCATCTTGTCGATATGATTGCCAACCTGATGATCCAAAAGCTCTCCGATCATCGACACATCATCATATTCACTCGCTCCCAGAACTTTTCCCTTTTTACTTACAACCAATACATTGGACAACAGAATCTCAGCAAGTACATCGCAAATATCATTAAAAACTACTTTGCTTGAATTGTTGTTGTGTAAGAGTTTATTTATTTTTCTGGTCTTATCTAATAACTGTACACTCATTTTTTCCTCCAAATGATTCCGAGATGATTATTGTGTATACAACTCGTTCAAATTTCTGATACACTGATATGTTATCACATACTTTCAGAATTATCAATTAATTTTACAGATTATTTTTTCAAATTTCGTACATAGCCACATTTTTCATCTGCACAAACCAGTTTATTCCCTTTTTCCAGCATATATCCGCCACATTCCGAGCATTTTTCTGCTGACGGCTTCTGCCATGACATGAAATCACATTCCGGATTATCCTCACATCCATAGTACTTTCTGCCCTTCTTCGTCTTACGCAGTACAATATCCTTGCCGCATTTCGGGCAGGCAACTCCGATCTTCTCAAGGTAAGGTTTGGTGTTTCTGCAATCCGGGAATCCTGGACATGCAAGAAATCTTCCATGAGGGCCATACTTGATTACCATGTTGCGTCCGCATTCTTCGCAGATGACATCGGTAACTTCGTCTTCAATCGTCACGCTCTCCAGTTCCTTCTCCGCAGTATCCACCGCTTCCTTAAGATCCGGATAAAAGTTACGAATGACCTCCTTCCACTCCACTTTTCCTTCTGCAACCATATCAAGAAGGCCTTCCATATTGGCTGTAAAATTCACATTCACGATGCTCGGAAAAGACTGCTTCATGATTCCGTCTACCACTTCGCCGATTTCTGTAATATACAGGTTCTTTCCTTCTTTTGCCACATACCGTCTTCCAATAATCGTTGAGATTGTGGGCGCGTAGGTACTTGGCCGTCCAATTCCAAGTTCTTCCATTGTCTTAACGAGTGCAGCTTCTGTATAGTGTGCCGGTGGCTGTGTAAAATGTTGTTTCGGATCAAAGCTGTCCTTTGTCAAAACCGTATCTTTGTCGATTCCTTTCAGCAGCACATTACTTTCTTCCTTTTCCTCATCTGCCTCAGAATAGACACTTCGAAATCCTTCAAAGACTACTTTTGACGCTGCAACCGAAAAGCAATATTCTCCTGCACCAATCTTGATCGCAGTAGTCTCATATCTTGCCTCTGACATCCGGCTGGCAACAAAACGCTTCCAGATCAACTGATAGAGACGGAACTGATCTCTAGACAAAGATTCCTTCAGAGATGCAGGCGTTCTGGTAATGTCTGTCGGTCGAATCGCCTCATGGGCATCCTGAATCTTTTTGTCGCTGGTCTTGACCTTCCCCTTCCCTGCAACATAATCTTCGCCATAGTTCTCTGCAACATAATCCTTTGCAAGTGCATCTGCCTCTTCGGAGATTCTGGTGGAATCTGTACGCAGATATGTGATGACACCGACGGTGCCGTTCCCCTTGATATCAATTCCTTCATATAACTGCTGCGCAATACGCATGGTTTTCTGTGTTGCAAAATTCAGGGCTTTGGACGCCTCCTGCTGAAGCGTACTGGTGGTGAATGGAACCGGAGCCTTCTTCACTCTGGTTCCCTTCTTTACATCAATCACTTTATATTCTGCGTTCTCTACCACCTTCAGAATCTGATTCAGCTCTTCCTCAGAAGCGATAGTCATCTTCTTATCTTCTGTTCCGTAGAACTTTGCTGTCAGCGGACGCTTCTCTCCCTTAATCTTGAACATGGCATCCAGTGTCCAGTATTCCACTGGAATAAATGCATCGATCTCCGCTTCGCGGTCTGCAATGATTCTCAGTGCAACAGACTGCACACGCCCTGCACTCAATCCTCTTTTTACCTTTGCCCAGAGCAGCGGACTGATTTTGTATCCCACCATACGGTCCAGGATTCTCCTGGCCTGCTGTGCATCAACCAGGTCCATATCAATATCTCGGGCCTCTTTCAAGGAAGCCTTGACCGCATTCTTGGTAATCTCATTGAAACTGATCCGGCGCATTTTCTTTTCATCCAGCTTTAAAGCATTTGCCAAATGCCATGAAATTGCTTCTCCCTCACGGTCAGGGTCAGTTGCAAGGTATACTTTATCTGCCTTCTTTGCTTCTTTTCTCAGCGTTGCAAGAATATCTCCCTTTCCACGGATTGTGATGTATTTTGGTTCATAATCATTCTCAATATCAATTCCCAACTGACTCTTTGGAAGATCTCTCACATGACCATTGGATGCTGTAACCACATAACTACTCCCCAGGAATTTTTTGATTGTCTTTACTTTTGCCGGTGACTCTACTATAACCAGATTGCGTGCCATACTATCTCCTCTTATTTCTATCGCAGCGCCATCTCCGCTGCTGCTATTTTGTATAATATTTTTTTGATATCTCCCCTACCAGTCCTTTTAATTCCAGTGATACTAAAATGTCCAAAAGTAATGATACTGATAAATTACATTCTCTCACAATTTCTGTCAGACTTTTTGGAGTGAAATCAAGGCAACTATACACCAAATTTTCTTGAGTTTCAAGTTTTATTTTATTTTCGTCCACATTTTTCATGATTTTACCTTGTGAAATACCCATCTCCTCCAGCAGATCTTCAGGTGACAACAGAATCCCTGCTCCCTGCCGAATCAACCTATTACAGCCACTGCTTAAGGGGCTGTTTACCGCTCCCGGCAAGGCATATACATCCTTTCCCTGCTCCAGAGCCGCATCCGCTGTAATCAAAGAACCACTCTTTTCTCTCGCCTCCCGTACCATTAGCATTTTGATACAATTATACGATAGACACGAGCAGTTCATAACGATAAACACGGACACGGTGCTAACGATTATGCACCATGTCCGTGTAGGAGTTTCTTCTATTATTATATGTCACATTTAAGTTATGTAATATAACTATTTTATCTTCTGTCCTATTTTTTCTCTTTACTGCTTTCTTTTTCCCGCTCAGCTTTATTAGCTTCTGTTACCTCATTCCTTATTTTTTCAATTAGAATCCCCATATTGGCTCTGTAATTATCAAGCTGTTCTTCCAACGTTTCACTTTCACTACGAAGGACAGCCTTCCGACCGTAGAACTTGGTTGCAATCTCCCATTCCAATTCTCCGATTTTTTTGTGCAGAAAATCGTACTCTTCCTTGAGCGATTTTAGCTTAGGTGTAAGTTTCTTATCCATTGTTTCTACCTCCGATATGTATTTAATATAATTAACCTCTAGTGGTCATAATCATATGGACTTCTACCTGTCCGTTCCGGCTTGAATCCCGGAATGTTAGATTCGGCCTCTTCCTTTGTTTTATACAGCCTGTGTTCCTTCACTTGGATTCCACCACCATCTACGAATCGTATCAAGTACATTCCACCAGATGCTCTGGCAATGGTTACCTCTCGCACAATTCGATTAGACTCAAGAATATAGGCGGTCTCTCCGGCTTTAAATTTCCCAGCCATATGCATCACTCCTATTCGAATCAAAACACTTAATGAAATTATACCATTCAATATGATTTTTATCTACAAAAAAACAACCATCTTCATATGCAAAAGATGGTTGTTAAATGCTAATTTGATATTTATTACCCTTGGACTACTGCACCGTTCTTGAAGGTAAATCTTACATCATCTTTGGAGTAGACCGTTACATAATCGATGAGGCTACTCCACAATCCTTCATCAAATTCCTGAATAATTCCTTCTATATTAGTAAGCGTATTAATGTAATTTTTAAACTGTTCTTCCTTTGCTTGCCTACTATTAATCTGTTCTGTTATCTTTTCGTACTCTGCTTTTACTGATTCATAGCGATTTGCAAGGCTGTCATACCTCTCTTGGTATTCGGTTTGATTCTGAACTGTTCTTGCATTCTCATCAACAAGTTTCTGCGTCAGTTCAACAAGGACGTTCATCTCATCCAGATGCTCCGCTTGGTTCTTTTCCATTTCCGAGGTATCGCATATGGTCTGCATCATCAGTTTTGTATTGGCTATTAACTCTTCTTTCTCTGTAAGAATTTCATTAGCAGCCTTGATGAACATGGTCTTGATTTCCTCTTCTGTCAAATGAGGAGTCTGACATTTCTCATCCCCTTCGAATTTATGATTGCAGCGAAAGATAACCTTTCGGTACTTGCTTGTCGAATGCCAGACCTTTGACCCATACCAACTTCCACACTCTCCGCATTTTATCTTTGAAGAAAATATTCCCACACCGCTGTATCTTCCATTCATTCCCTTGCGTCTTAGAATCTCCGCTTGAACCAAATCAAATGTATCCGATGGGATAATCGCTTCATGATGCCCCTCCACATAATACTGCGGTATCTCTCCGCTGTTCTTGACTTGCTTCTTGGTTAAGAAATCCGAAGTGTAATACTTCTGCAGGAGTGCATCTCCTTTGTATTTTTCATTTGTCAGAATGCTTTCTACCGTACCCTGATACCATTTATCTTTACCACCGGGTGTTTTAATCCCCCTATTGGTCAGTTCCTTTGCAATTGCGTGAAAGGATAATCCACTTAAGAATAATTTGTATATCAGCTTGACCGTCACTGCCTGCTCATGGTTCACTACAAATTCTCCATTCTCACCTTTATCATATCCAAGGAACATCCCAAATGCTATGCTGCCCTGCCCGTCTGCAAATTTCTTTCTATGGCCCCATGTAGTATTTTCCGAAATGCTTCGGCTCTCCTCCTGTGCAAGGGAACTCATAATTGTAATCAGCAGTTCGCCCTTGGCATCAAGTGTCCATATATTTTCCTTCTCAAAATAAATCTCAATGCCTTTTTCTTTCAGTTTTCTTACCGTAACAAGGGAATCAACAGTGTTTCGAGCGAAACGGCTGACGGATTTTGTAATGATCAGGTCTATCTTGCCTGCTAAAGCATCCTCGACCATTTGATTGAATCCGGCTCTATGCTTGGTGCTTGTGGCGGTAATTCCGTCATCGCTATACATTCCAACGAACTCCCAATCATCCCGGCTTTGGATGTAATTCGTATAATATTCATTCTGGGCTTCAAAGCTGGATGCCTGTTCTTCATGGTCTGTAGAAACACGGGCATAGCCTGCAACTTTCCTTTTCCTTACTTCTGTGACTTTTTGCTTTCGCTTATTTAATGTCGCAGGTATCTTCGTAACTGTAGCCATTGTTTGTACCTCCCAACTTGATTTTTATGATTTTACCTTTCTTTGTCTTAATGGTAAGAACCCTATTTGTGCTAAAGGTCATGCATTCAACCGTGGCATTGAGTTTTTCTTCACTAAAGGACTCCCACTCCAAAACCTCTGTAAGTGTCTCTTTTAAAAAGTCTTCACGAATACCTCTCTGCCTGCAGCCATTCTTTTCTGATGTGCATCTCCAAAAATTGACCCTTTTGCCTCGATACTTTTCCATGTATTTCCGCAATGGTTCTCCGCAGTTCTCGCAGATTATCATTGTCCCGAAAGCAGTACCCTTGGCATGGTACGCTTGCATCTTTTTTGTCATATTAGCCTTCCTTCTCTTATCCCAACTCTCATGTCGTAGATTGGATTGCCACTCCATTGGAATAGTCCGACCATCCTTCATATGAAAGATAACTTTGCCCGCCCCCGGCACTGTAATCTGCTCCACTTTCGCATTAAACTCATCTTCCTCAAAAGCATCCAGTTCAAGCACATTACAGCAAAGTCTCAATAAAATGGTTTCTGGAATCTGCTTGTTGTTATCACAAATCCCACTTTTCTTTCCATTGCAGACCCAATAGCGTGTTCTTGTTCCATCGCTGTGCGTTTGGGTTCTCCTGCGATTAAAACTCCGTCCGCAGCGTTCACATTTGATTTTTGCAGAAAAGCAGTTGATTCCAAGGTTCTCGCAATTCAGCACACCAAGTTCCCTGCGCCTATCCATCTCTGCCTGAACCCTTTCAAATGTCTCCATATCAATAATCGCCTCATGGCTATTTTCGATATAGTACTGTGGCAATTCTCCGTTGTTAACCTTGCTCACTTTTGTAATTGGGTCTTCAATGTAGGTCTTTTGACACAAAAAATTCCCCGTGTATGTAATGTTCGTAAGAATCTTATAAATCGTTCCGCATTGGAATGGGTTGCCATTGATGGAGTAATATCCATCTTTCGTCAATGTTTCTGCAAGCGGAATAAGTTTTTTCCCGTTCAGATACTCTCCAAAAATTCTTCTCACGATTTGAGCTTCATCTTCATCGATAACCATCGTATCGCCTTCCCAAACGTAACCAAGAATGCGGAAATGAAAATGTGGCTGCCCTTTTTCATATTTCTTCTGGAATGACCACTTGATGTTGTCACTCATAGAACGGCTTTCTTCCTGTGCAAATGATGCGAGCAGGGTCAGCATTAATTCTCCGTCATCTGACATGGAATTGATTTTCTCTCTTTCAAACCATACCGCAACACCGATGTCTTTTAGATGCCTGACGGTTTCCAAAAGGTCGACCGTATTTCTTGCGAAACGGCTGATTGCCTTCACAATTACCATATCAATTTTTCCGGCATCGCAATCTGCTATAAGTCTGTTGAAGCCATCTCGCTTTTCTGCAATGGTTCCTGTAATACCTTCATCGCAGTAAACCCCTGCATAAACCCATTCAGGATTTTTTTGAATCAGGGAACTGTAGTAACTGACTTGGGCAGATAAGGAATGCAATAATCGCTCCGAATCCTTCGAAACACGAGCATAAGCTGCCACTCTTTTTCGCTGTATGAATCTGGGCTGTATTGGCTGTATCTTGCTTATTTTCGGCATATAATCCCTCCTTGTCAGTGTCACATTTTCCCGTACTATCGCACTTATATCAAGTGTATATCCGCAAATAAACTACCCAAAGATGGAGCGTATTTTCTGGTAAAAATTGTATCAATCTGAGCATACTCATCCTTGTTAATAACCCCCTGTTTTAAGAGACCCTTGGCAATATTCATCGTGGCCAGATACAACTTTTCGTTCCTGAATTCCTTATCTGTCATCCAAACCACCTCCGAATCTGTCAGCAATATAACACTCATGGCTGCAGTACTTGCGGTTTGCGTTGCCATACACAATAAAAGGCTTTTTGCAATGAGGACATATGAATTCATAGTTTGCCTTACGATTGACCTTATCCAGATTTTTGTTCCACCATATGTTCCTACATTTATCTGAACAGAACTTCTTCTGCTTTCTTCCCGGATTCTGTTCCACAGGCTTTCCGCAGCACAGGCAGAAATGTTCTCCATTATCTGAGGGCATGATGTCCTTAGGGGCAATTACCTCTTTGGATCCAGTCAGATTGTTCCGTCTGCAAAATGATTTCACTGTATTCTCTGATACTTCGAGTGCCTGAGCAATTCTGATATACCCATACCCTTCGTTTCGCAGTTTTACTATTTGTTCCTTCTGTTGATTGGTCATGCTACACCTCCATGAAATAATCGAGGAGCAATCGTTATGTGATTTCCCCTTCAACTTCCTATGGACACGAATCGTTAATTTGGGCGGTGCTTTTTTAAGATTCTCCATCATCGTTAAAGGGTATCTCCTTCTGACAGGGATGTAGCCGAATTTCATTTATTCCGATTTTTTACCCAAATTTATTAATTTGTGATATTCTATTTGTATAAAAACAATGGGGATAAGGTAGAGAGAAATGAGAAAAGCAATAATTCTTCTGGCTGTGGCATTTACGATGATATTTAGCCAAGGATGCCAGTCTAAAGAAACAGTAACTACTCCAGATGCAGTGAGTAGCTATTCGACAAATAACGACACACATCTGACCATAGTAGCTAACCAGGAAGTAACAGAGAAAGAGGCATTTGCAAAAGAACTACTTACCATGTGCAAGGAGAATTCCTTTCATACAATCAAGTTTTCAACGGATAAGGGGAATCTGACGAGTGTTACTATGACCGTGTATCAAGATAGAGACAGCATCGAAGGGAATGACCCCATCATGCGTGTAGAATATAAACCAATCGAGTATGGGAAAGACTACAATATTATTGATGACCCAGACAAGTTCGAACTGTATGTTGATGACGAATTGATTTCATAAAAAAATAAGGCTCAGTATCACTGAAATTTATCAGCGATACTGAGCCTTGTCTGTCTTATATTCTATTTGCATAATCCAAAGAAATCCATCCGGCACCGCTTTTCAGCTTGCCCCATCTTGTTGCACCTTCCCCATTTGCTTCTTCCACAATGGTAAAAGCACCGATTCCAGTGTAATTCCCGGTCTTTCCATAATTCGTGCCGGGACCTTTCCGAATGTTAAGGTCTGTGATTGTAACACGAACCATATACGGCTGGAATGCTGAATAGATTGCATTCCCATGTTCATCAAAGACAGAATATCCCGGATTCTCCTTCGCACACTGCTTTGCATTATCTAGATTATGGAATGCACCCTTCTGCGTTTTTGCATCTGCCCAGCTCGTTCTAACACGATACCAAACTTCTGCATTCTCCGGGGTCTGCTCTGTAGTATTGAACTTCTCCAAATTCCAACGCTCGATGATATTGCACAGTTTGCTGACATAAGAGACATCTGTTGCATATCCGCCATCTTTGATTAACTGTGCTGCCCTCTTATAATCGAGACAGCCTTTCAGTCCTTCATATCTCAGCTTACTACCATTCTTTGCTCCAAGTAGGTATGCGGAATGGTCTCCAAGGGAATCTTCAATGGATCCATATTTTCTGAAATCTGCGGTGATGGTATACGCCGTTCCATCTTCCTTCTGTTCTTTGGTTTCCTTCTTATAGATAGATTTTCCATCCCAAGTACTGCCAGACCATGTATTGCCAGAAAGACTTGTCTTCATTCCAAAGATATTATTTGCATTCTTAGCAAGTTCCGTGCTGCCATAGCCAGACTCTAAAATTGCCTGCGCAGTTGTAATGCTTGCAAGGATACCACTCTTTCTCATATCTGCCGTTGCCATCTTTCCGACTTTCTCGACAAATTTCGACTCATCAGAGTCACCAGCTTGTACCCCGTTATTACTGTAGACTGCTTTTCCGTTCCAATCGAACACAGTATAGCCTACTTCGCAGGCATTCTTTGCATTCTGAAGAACAGCATATGCTCCTGTCTGTGATTTTGCATCTGCCCATGTCTTTCTGGCACGATACAAGTTCTGCGTAGCTGGTGCTGTTGATGGTGTTCCAATCTGTCTTTTAAATTCATTCCACATTCCCTTTGCACGAATCTGGCTTGGACAGTTCTTCGCACATACATCATAATGCTGAATAACACGGTCAGCTGGAATGCCTGTCTCTGCCATCAGCTGCTTAACCAATGCTACGGTATTGGCGAATGCCTTATCAAAGTTATAACCTGCCTGTACGCACATTTCTACACCAATGGTGTTCTTGTTATTGGCTGTTCCAAATAACCGACCGTCATAATTCACTCCAACATGCCAACAGCCTCTGTTATGAGGTGCTGCCTGATAAGCAGTATCCGTATCATCCGTATAATAATGGACTGACATATTATCAAAATTCCCATTATATTGGGCAGTTGCATGACGCTTTGCATCTGCACCTGCCGCAAAATTATCTGTGTTATGAACAACAATATACTGTGGATTGTTACTCGCATAGGTATTGTTGTTCGACACATAACTGCGATTAATGTTCATCTGTATCCTCCTCTTCCGTTGTCTGGTCAACGGCAGCCGCATCCACCATTCCCTCGCCAATGATATAAGCAATAAGTGTTGCTCCTGCCATAATGATAGAAATCACCTGTGTTACGGTGCTTTCAGATACTTGGAAAGCTAAAAGTAGCGGTGTGACAAATCCACATACCGCTACCCAAAACTTTCTGCTTGTTAACTTTTCCTTCCAATTCATAATGAACTCCTTCCTGCGGATTACTCCTCCGCCTTGTCATGTAACTGTTCCAAAACTGTCTTGATTTTTTCCGGGATAGGCAATCCAAGTCTTCCTGCATTCTCCAAAAGGGATACACCCTCATTGGAAATGTAGAAGAAAATGATTGCTGTTCTTAATACACTGCCGGTCCCGATCACGTTAACATCGAGAATGTTCGCAATCCCTACTAACAGGAAAATCAACACTTTTCGACATATTCCACGAAATCCGACTTCACTCGACAATGTGTGGTCTGCAATGGCACACATCACACCTGTGATATAGTCAATGACCACAAATGCTAACAGGGCATAAAACAGACCGTCACAACCGCCAATGAAATACCCCAGCCACCCGCCAATTCCTGTAAAGACAAACTGAATAGAATTCCAAAACTCCTTCATACAGCACTCCTCCATTTCTGATTTTTTTGTATGAAAAAAGCGACTGCCGTTAAGCAATCGCTTGATTCCAGATTATTATTGTTCCTGAATAATATATGTGACCTTCATGGTCTTATCAGCAGTCTTTGTGACCGCCTCAGATAAATTGTTGATGGTTGCCAGATAGTTTGCTAGCATCACATACCCATAGGTCGAATTCGAACCATAGCTCGCATAATACAAAAGTGGTCTACCAATCACTGGTGTATAGCAAGGTAAGGAACTACTGCCTGCCAGCCTCGCTGCCTCTGACTTCATAATTTCATTTGTATCTAAATTTGCAACATTTAAGACATAGTTGCTACTACCCGAATAATAATCAAAATAAACTCTCCCATTGATAGCCAACTCCGGGGAACCATTAAAAGTAGACATACCTGTCATTTTGAATTTCGTAACATTGGCTGCATTTCCTACTTCCATTTTGTAAAGATTATAAGGGCTGTTATACCCTCTCACTAATATGAATCCTCGATGTACGAAAGTACTTCGTGTTCCATTCATGTTAAGATTTTCATTTGTTGTATTTACCATTTCGTATTGTGCTACCGACCAATTCTTGACATTGATTTTAGTAACAAGAAACACTGCATTTGGTGTAACTTGATAATTTGGTGGCGATACAATATAAAGAAAGTCATCGTCATAATTGTAGGAGCAGTAATTTGCATTGTTAAGGAGTGGTTTGCTCAGTTCAATCTCAACACTATCAACGAAATACTTTCTGTTATACGGATTTTCAATAACTGACACACTCTTTAAATATGCTCTTCTTGAAATAATCGTTATTTTATTGGTGTTATCGATTCGGAAATAATATACCAGATCATTCTCTTCATCGATTAAAAACAGAAGTTCCGTTGTACCAATGGAGTATCCCGTGTATTTATCTCCAGTACTTCCCCCAGTATAATTCGGATGTGTATATTGGAGCGTTCCATCATCCACAGGTATCCCTAACATATAATTAGCATAAGGCACATCTTTTCCACCATATGAAGTAAACCCTGCATTCATGTGTGTAAGGCATACGCATGAAATTGTCCCATTCGCTTGAGAAGTTGTGAAATCATACACATACTTCATATAACGGTCTGTCATATTCAATTCACTTTCAGTCTGATTGTATCCACCTCGAAGTGTTCCTGTCGTATTGTTCTGGACACCATAGGATGCACAGCCAATCAGATTAGCGGTTGATGGAGCATACATATTTCTCGCATTCTCCTCAATCGGAGTATCAAAAAGCAGTAATCCACCCAAGAGTTTTTGATAGTATGGTGCAAAATCATTTAAGTTTTTATTTGGGGATTTTGCTAAACCTAATGGTTTAAAGATTTCAGCCAGCGCATCAGTGACCATGTTCTCTTCCAGAACCGTCTCCTTTTTCCCGGTGTTCACATCGGTCATCTCAATTATCATTTTTCCTTTTAGCATTTCCTTTCCCTCCTTAATTGATGTAGGTAATCTTAAATCTTGAAATTGCTGCATTATCATGAAGGATAAAATGCAGAATCAATATCTTCGTTTCATTCAGGCTGTTCCAAAGTTCTTCTGGATCCGTATTCAGCCACTCTGAAAGTTCTACCTCTTCCGAGAATGTTGCTCCGTTATCCAATGAGAACTGCAAACCAACCTGCCCGGAATATTCTGCGGTCAGAAGTTTTATTCCTAAGATGGAAATATGACTCATATCAACCACTGACTCCAATGTCTGCGGATACGGATAGGCTTTTACATTGGCTTTCAAGACTTCCTCTGTCCCCCCGGCTTTCCATAAATAAACCTGTGGGCTAGCCAGCGGAGCAAGTACTTCTGACGTAGGTGTTTCTTCAAATCCATATTTCAGAAACATCGCTGCTGTCAGTTCTGTAATATCAATCACCTGTTTTTCATTTTCAGTGATTGTATAGAAGATGTCCCCTTCACGAATCAGATATGCAAAGGAAAAAGTATCTGTTTCCTCATACATTGCATACACAATCGCCCACTCTTTTCCAAGGTCATCTTGATGATAAAAACTGACCATACATCCACCACCGCTGCCATCGCTAAGGGTCAATGGTGTAGTTTTTCCATTGCAAATCAATTTGGAATTTCCTATATTTCCACTCGTAGGTGTCTGTATCACATTTAAGAACATATCGTTATTTGAAAGCAGAAACAGTTCAAAAATGACCCTGTTAGCCTCCACCCTATTGTTATAAACCGTATATCCTTCAAATCGGATTTTGAGGAACTCTAAGCCATTTGTGGTCACTCCAATCTGCCGATAGATGGCTGTCGAGCAGCCATCCCTTCTTAAAATCTGCAACTGCTCCGCTGATGTGCCAAACCCAAACCACAAGTTACTTGAAATATAAAGGGTAGGCACTATAATTCCGTTGAAATAGAAATCCGCCCTGCCCTCAGTTGTGTATGTTCCGTCATCGTTATAACCGTTGCTGACATACTCCATATTTTCTGTTGTATCAAGGAACGGGATAAGAACTGTTTTTTCTTGTCCTACCTCTGCGATAATCCGAATATCCGTTAATCCAATATATCGGTTTTCCGTAGTCAGTTTCAGCACAATGCGGTCACACGAAAACGGAGCATCCGGCTCTAAATTTAATTTTCCTTTGGATTCCATCGGGAAGGTACCACTTAATAAAAGCTCACTCATCTCTTCATCTGCATAGACTTCCACGCCTTTTGTGTAAAAAGTGCTGCTTGATGGCTTATTTATAAATTCGATTCTATAAATCTTTAAAGGCTTATCAAACACCCACTGAAACTGTGCTTCTACTTCATAATCCGCACTTTCCCAGTGGGTATCCATATTTCCATCCAACGCATGGTATGGTTCGTAATCTGAACCCTCGACCATATGTGTGGAGGGTGCAGAAACAATTCCCCATGATTCATTATTTTCAAATACTGGCTGTTTCCACTTAGACCAGATATATTTTGATGCATCTACAATCATGCCCTTTCTACCTCCACTTTTTCTACACGTTCAAATAGTGTGCTATCCACGGTCAGATGCTGCAGCATTCCGCTATTGATTTCCTCTGCAACTGACACAAAAGTATAATCGCTAATCATACAGAATGCTCCATCCTCGTTGACTTCTACAACTACTGGGTCATAATGCGGTGGGAAATCTTTATCCAATGTAAAGGTCTTCACAACCTCTACCGCTGTAACTCTTTCATTTAATCGGTCATATCCAAATCCAATGTCGGCAATGCCGATACGGGCAAACAACTGCGTAATTCCCGGAATCTTCTTTGCCGGGAATGTAATGACTGCACTTGTTTCAAATCTATCCACGGATACTGTTTCCTCTGCAATCGGCACTCTGCTGATAACCTCTGAAATTGCAATGCGACCATTCCAATCTCCGATGCCTGCCACAAGTCCTTGACCACTGATTGTTGCTCTGATCTGGCTTTCTCCAATGGATGCCACCCCACCTGCCATCTTCAAAAACACTGCCAGCGTATTCTCGCTGTTTTCAACGACCTGTGTGATTGGCAGAAACAGTGTAAGTATGTGTTTTCCTTGGATACAAGTCTTCTTCGGATAAAATGTCTTCACTTCTTCATCATTCATTTTGTAAATGACACTCAGTTCAGACTCTCCTATTTTGGAATGCGTAAAAGAAACATCTTTCGTTATTGGCTCTCCTTCTTCACTTTCTTCTGTCACAGAACCTGTTACTGTTTCCACAACCTCGTCATTTTCAATTTCAAGCAGAATCTCTGCCAAAAATGTCGCCGTTGTCTCTTCCTTCGATGTAAAAGTAATAGCAAGCACTTCTGTAGCAGATGTCCCAATCTGAAATGGTGTAGCATTCACGAAGTTATATACCACGATTTTCCCGGATTCTACTTGGTTTAGTAAGCCTGTGATATTCTTATCTGTCTTGCTCTTGGCAGCCGCCAATTTAGGATTCTTTCCTACGCATTTAAGGCTGTGCTTTCCATTGATTTTATAGTTGATACTCGTAATACATGAGACCTTAGATGGGTCTGCATGACCACCAGAAAAACAAATGACATCCATTGGGTCAAGTGCCGGGTTACCAATCGTGGTACTATCAAACGGTACATAATTGACCACTGCAATGTCATTTAAAATATTGTTGATGAGCCTTGCCCTTGTAGTCTTCAATCCAAACTGCAATAGTGGATTGACCCCAAGATTAAGAGTCAGACCATCATCTGGATCCAACGCATAATACTCTGTCTCCTCTGTATTCATATTCGTGGAAGAAACTGCTGTGTATCTTGTCACAAAGTCAGAATAAGAACTTGTGAATCGTCTGCTGCTTGGTATCTCCACATCAGCAGTCACTTTATATTTTTTTAGTTCCAACTGCCCTTCCCTGTTAATCTGGCAAACGCATCCGAGCAATTGAGCCACATAGTAAATAAGGTCACGGTAGCTTTCCATATCATTTTCTGCAAAGATTCCAAGGGTCTCTTTACCATTAGGCATCGCTTCAATTTCTTCTTTGCTCTGTGCCAGTCCCACCTTGCATTCTGTACAGGCCATCAGCAGGAAACTGTACGCTGTACCACTTGAGGAATTCAGATTAAGGTCTTTATCGAAACGGAGCATATAATCATATGCCTTCAATTCCAGACATCGAATTGTCCTGTTAGCCTCCGATACTTCAAATATTCCCATTGGGATAGACTCCACCGTTCCATCCGGCAGAACCAAATGAAAATACAAGCGGATTTGAGCATCATCCAATGTGTATCGGTCAATATCCGATAACAACGTGATTCCCATCTCCGCTGAATATACTGTTCCTAATTCTATTTCATTACTTCCGCAGCATTGGCGTGTGATATAACCGCTACCCTTTACAATATTCTCATTGCTAAAGTCATAGGTGCGATTTTTCTTTGTAGTAATCGTTCCTGACCAGTAATAATTTCTTGTGTTGCTGTCTATTGCCTGCAAAAAGGCATCCGATACTGGGTACAAAGTTCACACCTCCAATCCTAAAATTCATTTAATGTAAATGACACTGTCCATAAACCCTTATAGGATGTGTCCTTCTCCAATTTTGCCTTATATCCGCTGATATACATTTCCGTCTGTTTCTGCTTAAGTTCTTCTGTATCAAAGTACTCCACCTGTATTTTGCTTTTCTTTGCATAATTCGACAAGACTTTCAGCCACTTAGGGCTGACAGAGAAAGCAACCGAAATGGTCACAATACCACTTCGGACTACATCTCTTTGTGTTGTTCCTGCCTCTGTCTCCCCGGACGAATCCGCCTCAACATCCGACAACGATACATCATATGAATCCGGCAGAGGCAGATTCAATGCATCGAACTTCAAATACTGTATGAATGCCATATTATCTACCTCCACTTCTTAGATTCGTTCTTTGCTGTGCATTCACAATCACTTCATCGAGCATCGTTCCTCCAAGATAGATAGGAATCACGATGTCTCCGCTCTGACCATTGATACCAGCCAGTGCTGCCGTAATGGATGATGTAATCCCGGCAAGAGCATCTCCACTTACCGATGCACCATTTGCAGATGCATAGTCAGCAGTTCCTACCTTCGGATTAATCATCATATCCGTTGCCACATTCTCCACAGCTTTCTCGACCATTCCTCGACTTTTTTCAATTCCTTTCGCCAATCCGCTCATGAAGTCAGGCATCCACGACTCGTAATCAGTCAAAGGTCCCTCATCCGGGACAGAGAAGTGAAGGAATGATTTGATTGCATTTGCCACATTTCCAACCGCATCCTTTACCTTACCGATACAGCTTTTGATGCCGTTCACGATACCATTGATGATATCTGACCCCCATGTGAATGCAGATGATGCCAGACCTTTGATAAAGCCGACTGCATTATTAAAGCCATTCTTTATGGTATTGTAGATGCCGGAAATCGTGGATTTAATTCCATTCCACATTGCACTAAAGGCAGTGGATACTGCTGTCTTAATTCCATTGACCACCGATGTCACCGTGGATTTGATAGCATTCCACACAGTAGTGATTGTGGTCTTGATTCCATTCACAACTGTGGTGACCGCTGTCTTTATCGCATTCCAGACCGTAGTAAATACCGTCTGAATAACCGATAGAACCGTACTAATTACCGTTTTAATGGTATTCCATGCCGTGGTAAGGAATGTTGAAATTGCTGTTACGACCGTGGTAATCACAGTTTTAATTGCATTCCATACTGTGGAAACAATCGTCTGGATTGCTGTGAAAACGGTTGTAATAATTGTCTTATAAATATTGAAATACGTGGTAATGATGGTGCTGATGACCGTCAATACCGTATTGAAAATCTGTTTGATTCCCTCCCATATTGTGGAGAAAAATGTGCTTAGTCCTGTCCAGATGGTCGTTGCAACGCTCACAATCGCCTGCCAAGCAGCCGCAAAGAACTCCTTCAGACCATTCCATACCGCTATTGCAATTTGTTTGATGTTGTTCCAAAGGTCAATCCAGAACTGTCTGAATCCATCACAGTTATTCCAAAGATAAATAAAGGCTGCGACTAAGGCCGCAATGGCTGCTATGATAAGTACAATCGGATTTGCAAGCATGGTAACATTTAATGCTGCAAATGCTGTCTTTACTGTATTAATCACTCCTGCAATCTTCGGTACAACCGTCATAATCGTTCCGACTGCACTGATTACCTTACCGACAACTATCAGCACTGGTCCCACGGCTGCAACCAGAAGTCCTATCTTTACAATGAACTCCTTTGTCCCATCGCTCAGTCCAGAGAACCACTGTGTAAATGCTCGAATCTTCTCAGAGACCGACTGTAAAATGGGTCCTAGTACATTAGAAATGGCTTCTCCCAACTCCGACATTGCAAGTTTTGCGTTGTTCATCGCAGTCTTGAAATTATCGACTCCATCCAATGTTCCATTAAAGGTATCATCAACAGTCGAACCGTAGGAACTCATACTTCCGCTTAAATCATCAATGGAAATACGACCCTCACGGATAGCCTTGGTCATTTCATTCGCACCCTTTGTACCAAATATCTCGGTTGCAATTGTGAGTGCCTCGGTTTCTGATGATGCATTTTTGATGGAATCAATAGTTGCACCCAAGGCTTCGTCCATAGACATACCCTGTTTCGTATAATTAGCCACGGCTTTCTTAAGTCCAGCCATAGCAACATCTGCATTCACGCCATTCTGTTCGAACTGTGAAAGCAGTGTAATACTCTGCTGTAAATTTAGACCCATTGACTTGAATGTAGCACCGTTCTTCTGAACACTATCCATCAAAGAATCAACGCTGATTCCTGTTTCCTGTGCTTTTGCCGTCAACAGACCTAACACATTCTTTGTCTGGGATGCGTCCACACCCCACTGATTCATAATCTTATCTGTATTACCGATAGCAGAATTCAAATCCGTTTCATTGATCTGGGCGAACTTAATGAACTCCCCGGATAAATCTTCCAGTGTTTTCCCTGTCACACCAAAGCGAGTATTGACCTCACCGATAGCAATACCAACATCGCTCATTTCCACAGGAAGTGAACCGAATACATTATCTGCACTTTTCGTTAAACTTTCGAGTGCCTCTCCCGTTGCTCCTGTTTTGGTAACAATCGTATCGTATCCACCATCCACTTCATTGAATGATGCTACTGCCGCTGCACCCATAGCCACGATTGGTCCCGTGACATTCTTTGTCATGCTCGTTCCAACAGACGATACCTTATCCCCTACGGACTTAAGGCTCTCTCCTGTAGCTGCAATCTTCTGCAAAGCAACCGCTGATTGGTCAGCCTGTCCCTCTAAATCTTTAAGAGCATTTTCAGTTTCTATGATTTCTCTTTGAAGTGCATCATACTGAGCCTGTGAAATCTCCCCATTAGCAAGTGCTGTATTTGCCTGTTCTGCAGCAGTCTTTAATGTTGCAAGTTTCTCCTTGGTATCTCCGACTGCCTGTGCAAGGAGTTTCTGTTTCTGTGAAAGAAGTTCCACGTTGCCGGGGTCCATCTTTAGGAGTTTTTCTACATCCCGTAGCTGGGTCTGTGTATCTTTGATGGAAGAATTCACTCCCTTTAATGCTGTTTGCAGTTTCGTGGTATCTCCACCAATCTCAACGGTAATACCCTTTATTCTATTTGCCACCGGATGCACCCCCTTTCATATTTGGGCATATTCTATTGTTCTTTCAAAAAACTGTTGCATAAAATAAAGTATGGTGCTACTATATTCTTATACGGTAGCACCATACTTTATTTCAAAATGAAAGGAGCAATTATATGCCAAGAATTTATTCAAATTATTCACAATCAGATTTTGATATCGTAGCCTCACTCGCTCAAGAATTAGGTTTCACTGCATCAGCATTTCAGCACTATTGTGTAATGCTCTATGCTGATAATCGTGGAAATGTATCTCCGCTAAATACATTGATACAAGCAATGCTAACGAATTTAAGTCAGCGTAAAAGCGGTGATACTTTTATTGTGTCTTCACTATTACCCGATGAATGGCCTAGTCTGTCTCGTAGTGATAAAATGTCCTTAGCAAAACAGCTGTCACATCATGTAAAAACACATCCACTTGAATATGAACAACATAGTGTTGCAAAAGGCAAAACAACCATTTACAAAAAGAAATAGTTAAAATTTATCAAAATCCTCCTGGGTTGCCAGAGTATCATATTTGTAGTCATCATTTCTGCTCTCTGCGAACATATCATTGACCATGCCAATCGTCAGTAAGTCTAGGTCACGAACGCTAATGCCAAGCTGAACGCATCTGAGCAGAAATAATGGAGTTGTCATTTCACGGTCTGTTGGGCGAATTTTTTTTTAGCATCCACATCCGTCTGGACATTAAGCCCCCATAACTGAATCAACTTAGGCAAGACTTGATAGATGGAGAATGTATTAAATTCATCCAACCACTCTTCCGGGGTATCCGGGATACTGGGGTCTGCGTGTTTCGCCATGATATAGGCAATGTTCTCAAACATCTCAAGTGAGAACATATCAAGATTTGAATGCTCTGCATCTCCATCTCCAATGCTCTTTTCAAGAGAACTTAAGTCCTTATAAATATCACGTTGGAACTTCATACGATAAATACGAGGGATGGCTGCAGATGCCTTAAAAGACACCTGTTTTCTATCAATCTCGATGTTCTGTTTCATGCTCATCTGTCATTCCTCCTTAAGCCTTTGTGGTTGTAGCCTTGGCAGCAGTTACCTTAGCCACCGATGTAGGTTCCGTAGCTTCTTCTGTCGCAGCAGTTGGAGAATATACACTCTTGTACCAGTTGTTATAAACTGTTTCTGTAGTGCTATCCCCGGTCTTAGCCTTAACACATCCGTTAGCCATAGGTCTTGCTTTCACGGTAAGTGTTTCAGTCTGCACTTCCTTATCCTCTTCATTGGTCTTTGACTCAATGGTAGGACGTGATGCAGAACAGTTGTAAAGGACATGACGGATTTTACGGATATCTCCATCAAACTCGAACAGTAACGCAAAATTACCTGTCTCACTGTTTGCATTCTCCACAAGCACCTTATTGGCATCTGCCTCTTCTTTCAGGATATCTGTTCTGAAATCTTCTGGAATCATTGCAAGTTCCAGATCTCCTTCATAACCCTGATTGTTATTAATGGTGTAGTATTCAACACCGTCAGCATAGAATGACTCCGGCTCTCCTGTAGGATCCATACTGATTGATACAGCACCCGGCATTGCCACAGGTGTTGCAAATGCTAATGTTCCATCTTCAGACACACTGATTGGTGCATAATGGACATTGCAGATATTAAACTTAACTTTATTCTTTGACATTGTTTGTACCCTCCATTTCAAATTGATAAAGGACTTCATACAGCTTTTCGCTGTCAATCCATGTTTCGGACTTACCATAAAAAATAGAGGCTGCATCCAATGCTTCCTCCACAATCTGCTCCACCGCTAAGTCCTTTTTATCGGTGTACAGTTCTATCCTCACTTCGTTTATCTTGTAATATGCTTTTCCATCGGCAGAAAAATTATCACTGCCCGGCAAAAGGTAACAGATAAACGGTGGGTCTGGCGATTCCCCTTCTGCAAAATGGTCATAGGCAAAAGGTATCTCGCATTCTTTCAGAATCTTCAATAGTTCTTCCATCATCATCCTCCTAACGCTTTATCTATCTCTTTTTCCAAAGTAGTGATGGCATTCTCCTCCGCTGGTGCAATATGTGGCTGAGCTGCTGTTCTTCCTCCGCCACGCTTTGCATGACCAAATTCCAAAAGATGTGCCAGCTGATATCGGTTTCTCGAATAGACAACCACTTCCAGAGAATTTGATGTCTCTTTCGTGTTCTTTACTGCCCAACTCTTTGAATACCCTCCTGTGTCATTCGGTGCATTTGCTTCGATTTCTTTCTTAACCGATGCCCCTGCATTTTTCACAGAAGCCTTCAAATCACTCGTTGTAAGGTCTGCGTATTCCTGCAATCCTTTCATGATTTCTGATGCCATAGAGTTGATTGTCACTCTGTCACTCATGCTTACCGCCTCACTTTCTGGCACTTGAATTTCACTGATTTTCTTTTATAATTCATGTGGTCTACCGACTGGATGTTATACAGTTCATCACGAAATCTGATACGGAAATTCAAATTATCTATTTCCGATATTTTTCGACAAAATCTGACAGTGAATGTCAAATCTGTATCATCCACAGTTTCTGATGCGACAAAGGATTCTTTGCCCCCTTCTCCGCCTACGGTTGCCATACAGGAATAAAACTCTGACCACGCATTCGTGTGATTCCCAATTTCATCCGTGACAACATCATTCTTTTCAAATGCAATACGGACATTCAATAGAGAAATCTCCATTAGAATCCCCCCAGTCTGCTTCCAAAGAGCAAAGCACGTAACGTCATCATCAGTTCGTGGTGGTCTGCCTCTTCACGATGCTCATATAAATAGGCCGTTGTGTACATCACAGCTGTCTTTGCATTTTCCACTTTACTTAAGACGGTCATATCATCTGTCCGTATAATATCCATGCAAATGGTCTCGGAACTGTGGATTAGACCTTCGATTAAAGCATCGTCATCCTCGTAATCCACACGCAGATACTGTTTCATTTCTTCCAACGTTACTATCATTCTCGTCACCTCATTAAAAACAGGCAGTGCCATCATCTGATAACACTGCCCGGATACTATTTAGATGCAGTTGTTGCCTTAGTTGCTGATACAGCTTTTGTGCCGTCACCAATCTTAAGAATCTGCACTGCCTCTGGAAGTACCAACTTACCATCGACACGTTCTTTGGCAACAAATCCAATCATACCGTTTCCTGCAAATAACTCAGTTAACTGCTTGAAGGAACGAGTGCCTCTGTCTCCGATGTTGTAGTACTTGTAATCACCAAATGCAATCGCATTGGTAGGTGCAAATGGAGAAGTATAAACTTCATAACCCAACAGTCTGTCCGGCTCTCCGGCTTTTAACGCAGGCTGCCAGATATATGCACCGTTGTTGTCCTTAAAGGTACGAATGGTAGCAATGAGCTGGTCATTGATGATGAACTTCGCATTTTTGCGGTATGGTCTTCTTAATGCATAGACCAGATTGATAAGTTCATCAGAAGTAAGTGCAGGTACTGTTTTTGCAATGACACCACCGCCTGTTTCTGCGAACAGACCTAAAGGCTGACCTACACCAGTTCCATTAAGGAAAGCATCCTCTTCGGCATTTGCAAGTGCCTTACCGAACTGAGTGATGATATAGTTCTCAAGACCGAATGCGTTATCATACAATAACTCCTCCGTCACCTTAATTGCGACATGAAGTTTATGTGCATCAAGCAAAATCTGTGCGAAAGTAGCATCAGAGAACTGTAATGCACCGCCCTCTTCAATCCATGCAGCCGCTGGATCCGTAGCTGCGATGTTAATCTTATGCTCTCCGCTCGTGGTAATCTTCGTACCAAGTTTACGCATGATATTCTCATCGTCCAATGTATGGATAAGACGGGAATCATACTCTTCCGGCACAAGGTAACCGCCATCAGCATCAACACCTTCAGACAGTACATTTGTTACCTGTTTGAAGTTGGTACGAAGTGCCTTAAGCATACCCTCACGGTATTCATCGGATGCACGACCTGTCTTTTCCTTACCAGGTTCTCCCTTGGCAGGCTTAGAGGTCAACGGAGTATTCACAGGCTTATTTAATTCAGCCTCTACTCTTTCCATCTCTTCCATACGGGCAATCTCCGTATTGTAATCCTTAATCTTCTGTTCCATTTCTGCATATGTAGCAGAATCCTCTGCGGAAAGTAATCCGTCTTTATCACGCTTGCTCTCCACAAATGCCTTGGCACCTTCCCATGCCTTGTTTCTTGCTTCTCTTATCTGTAAAATAGTCATAATCTTTCTACCTCCAATTTTTCATGAGTTCCAGCCTGTCCATAAGGGCATCGGCTGACTTCTTATTAGTTGCTGTATCTGGTTTCTGCTGAATCCTGCACTTGGCAGCCAGCTTATCCATAAGGGAATTAGTCACTTCGGCTCTTGAGAAAAGGGATACCTTTCCTTTCTGCTCCTCTGCTTCTTCATCCTCTTCTGAATCTTCATTTGTGCGTTTCATGATTTCATCTGCGAAACCAAGTTCAATCGCACTGTTTGCATTCATCCAAGTCTCTGCATCCATGAGATGTGATAACTTTGCACGGCTCATACCCGTTTTGATTTCATAGGCATTGATGATGGATTCCTTTACTTCGGAAAGCATATCGATAGCCTTCTGCATTTCGTTCTTATCTCCGAATGCAATCGTGGCCGGGTTATGAATCATAAGCATGGATACAGGCGATACCAGCACCTTTGTGCCTGCCATAGCGATGACACTCGCAGCCGAGGCCGCAATACCGTCAATCTTGATAGTCACATTTCCTTTATATTCCATCAGCATGTTATAAATTTGTGCAGCCGCCACGCAGTCACCGCCGGGACTGTTAATCCAAATCGTGACATCCCCTTCCCCGGCATTCAATTCATCCTTGAACACCTGTGGTGTGACATCATCATCGAACCAACTATCTTCTGCGATTGTGCCGTTTAGAAACAGGATTCTCTCCTGTGTCTGCTCCATCGTCTCCTGATTCGTTACCATCTTGTTCTTCCACTTCCAGAACTTCTTCATCGGACTTCTCCTCCTTTCCATTTTCTGTGGCGAATATTCCCGCATCCGCTAATTTGGTCATGTTTCCATTTATGAGATATAAGTCTCCGCCCATTTCGGCAGGGATACGGTCAAGGTTCTCAAGTTCACGGATATCATTGGCTGACATCCAGCCGTTCTGCCTTGCAGTTGCATAGCCACTCATACGGCTCGCATAATCACCACGAAGGAGACCATCCACATTGAACTTAATAAAATAAGCAGTCTTATCATCTGGAGAAATAAGGGAACGAATCATTGACTGTTCCCATCGAACCAACCAAGGCTCAAGCGTGTATTTCACAAACTCCAGTGACTGCTGCTCAATATTAGAAAAGCTCGACTTCTCAAGGTCACCGACCATATGTGGCGGTACTCTGAAAATTCGAGCAATTTCATTGATTTGAAATTTTCTTGTTTCCAAAAACTGTGCTTCATTTGGCGAAATGGAAATCGGTGTGTACTTCATTCCTTCTTCCAAAATGGCAACCTTATGGCTGTTGCCTCTGCCAAATCCCTTATTCCAACTTTCCCGGATTGCATCAGGGTTCTTTACTGTTCCGGGGTACTCAAGCAATCCGCCCGGTGTTGCCCCATTTGCAAAGAACTTGGCTCCATATTCCTCACAGGCAATGGACATACCAATTGCATTCTTAGCCATCGCAATCGGGGAATATCCAACTAGTCCGTCAAATCCAAGACCGGGGATATGAAGAACATCCGTAGGTTTCAGATTAACTGTACCTTCTTTCAGAGTTTTTGAATCTGAATCGGATACCTGGTACTGATAATAGATATTTCCTTTTTCATCTCTGTCCACAGTCATTCGATTTGCCATTAGAGGATAAAGACCTATCACTTCCCCTTTTCCATTTCGAATGATCTGGGCATATGCATTTCCCCACAATAAAAGGTGGGTCATAAGCGTTTCCCTAAAAACAAAGGATGTCATTTCTGGATTCGGCTCATCATGCAAAAGGAAATACAGAGGATTATCAATTGCTTTTTCCTTACTGCCATCCTTACCATAACGATAAAGATGAAGAGGCAGCCCAGCCACAGCCTCCGACAAAATTCTCACACAGGAATAGACTGCTGTCATCTGCATGGCTGACCTCTCATTGACTGGCTTGCCGGATGTCGAACCTCCAAACATAAATCTATACGCACTACCATTGGTGCTGTTGGTCACAGGCTTATCCCTTGACCGAAATATTCCAGATAAAATTCCCATAAGCATTCACTCTCCTTTTGCTATATTCCTTTACCTACCCAACTTTTGGGGTATACCTAATTTGCAATACATCCTATATAATCCGTACCGGGAGGTGAGATTATGGAAAGGATGTATCATATTATCGGCCATTTACAGGCTCTCGCAGGTTTTATGGAAGATTCAACAATCTGCAATACAATGTCAGATGACAAAATTGGGGTTGTTATTGAATTTTCCAAAATACTGCTTGATGAACTTATGAACCAAATGGGCGAACACGAAGAATATTTGATGTCTAAATAAACAGGATTCCTCTGTCATCATAGACTGATGCAGCATTATCATTGCCACATCGTATTGCCCTATCAAGTCCCATAATCGTTGCAATAGCCCCATCAATTTTTTCTGTCGATTTTTCTTTGTCAGCTTTGATATTGCCTGCTGGGTCAGTTCGGATGAATATGTTATCCATCATCCATCGAAGGACTGGATGCCCACCGTGTGCAATCTTTTCTTCCAATGTTAATTTCATAAGTTCCTTGGTTGGGGGACTCATGTCCTTAAAGCCTTGACCGAACGGCACGACAGTAAATCCAAGGTTCTCCAAGTTCTGTGTCATCTGAACCGCTCCCCAACGGTCAAACGCAATCTCTCGTATATTGAAACGCTCCCCTAATTTTTCTATGAACTTTTCTATATAACCATAATGGACTACATTTCCTTCTGTTGTCTGTAAGAACCCCTGTCGTTCCCAAATATCATATGGAACATGGTCTCTTTTAACACGAAGGTCTAAGGTGTCTTCGGGAATCCAAAAATATGGAAGGACACAATATTTATCATCCTCGTCCTGCGGTGGGAACACCAAAACAAAAGCCGTGATGTCTGTGGTGGATGATAAGTCCAATCCGCCATAACATACACGACCTTCCAAGTCCTCTTCATTTACTGCAAAGGAACAGGCATCCCATTTATCCATAGGCATCCAACGTACCGATTGTTTCACCCACTGATTTAATCTTAACTGCCGGAATGCATTCTCCTCTCCCGGATTCTGCTTTGCACTTTCACAGGCAGCCCGTACCTTATCAAGTCCAATCGTAATTCCAAGAGATGGATTTGCTTTCATCCATACCTTTGGATCCGTCCAGTCATCGCTTTCATCTGCCCCATAGATAACTGGATAAAATGTCGGGTCTACTTTTCTGCCCTCGATAATATCCACTGCCTTCTGATGCAATTCATAACAGATACTGTTCGTATCATTTCCGGCTGTTGTAATAATGAAGTGCAGGGGATTCTTTCTGGCATCCGATGTTCCAACCGTCATCATCTGGAAGAACTTCTTATCTCTCTGAACCCAAAGTTCATCGAAAATCAAGGCACTTACATTAACACCCGATTTTCCTGCCACCTCAGCAGACAATGCTTTATAGGAACTGTTCGTGGGTCCAAAGCCGATGGACTTTCTACTTGGTCGGATATCGCACCGTTTCATAAGAGCCGGGCAAAGTCTGACCATATCGCAAGCGACATCAAAGACCAGGGAACTTTGGTCTCTATCTGCAGCGCAACCATATACCTCGGCACGTTGCTCTCCATCAGCACACAACATATATAATGCGACAGCTGCGGCCAACTCGCTCTTGCCACACTTCTTTGGAACCTCAATGTAGGCGGTTGTAAATTGACGATATCCATCTGGTTTAAGGATTCCGAATATATCCCTAATAATCTGTTCTTGCCAATCTATCAGTTCAAAAGGTTTGTTATAGAACTCACCCTTAGTGTGCTTTAACTGCTCAATGAAATCCACCACATAACTTGCTTCTTGCTCATTGTAGGTAGAATCCTTTGCTTTGAATTTAGTCGGTTTATACTTTTTCAGTTTTCGCAATGCCTGCGCCTCCTCCCAATAAAAATAGCCACCCTAAGGTGACTTCATAACGATTTATTTGTACGAGGAACAGAGCCTTTATGGCCCCGTCCTTTCGGATTTTTCTAATTATATTTTTGAAGTAAAATGCCAAGGGCTAGTTCTGCCTCTCGGCAAGTAGGCTCTATATCCCACCCTCTGTCATAGTTACAAATGACTTCTTCATTTGCCTTAAGCATCAGCTTGGAAATCTTACCTCCGTTGATGCCATATTCTTCGCTTGGTTCTTCGAAGTGCTTAACCCAATAATGGACCGCTGTGTATTTACTGTCTGCTGCCGGAATTCCAATTGTACCTTCGTTCCACATAACCTTGTCCTCCTAATGTGTATTTTCCTTTCGGTAGTACACATATTACCTCTGAGTGCGAATTATATCCACTCAATTCGGAGCGTATACTACACAAATATTCATAGGAAAAACTGTGTATTTTATTCCTCTCCTGTGAGGATAAACTGTACATATTCCTTGCGATACTCATCTAGGAAACATACCAATTCATAGAAGTCGCTTTCGAATGCCATTCTTTGGACTCTTGGAACATCAAACATATTGGTACTACCCGTAGCACGTATCTTCAAAATCTGTTCTTTCACTTTTTTGTCCATGCTACACCTCTTCATCTGTGCAGATGCTCTTACCCATTATCAGTTCGGTGTAGATTTTGGTATAGCGGTCGCATTCACTGCCTTCCGAACCTGCCATCGCTGCGAGGAAAAACTCCCTAGCCTCTTGTCGGCTGTCCCATACATCCTTTTTACCATAGCAGATTGTGGTTACTGTGTTCAGCTTTCTGCAGGAATCTTCTCCATAGACAACATTTAGATGGCTACCATTATCCCATCTGACCAGAATCGATGCCGTATCATCCACACCTTCCACCGTACCCTTTGTTCCAATTGGTGGTGCTTGGAAATCATCCATTCTTACAAGTTCTATTCTTGTTCCAACAGGGTACTCTTTACGAACCCTATCAACAATCTCTTGATTTGGAAATCTCATTATTTTGTACCCCCTTTGAAAGCGGATGAGCCATCAAGGTTTCGAAGCAAAATTTTTCTTTCAGCCTTATACTCTTCTCCGATGAATCCAAGCCTTAAAAGGAAACAGCGGAATGCATACTTTTCATTTTCAATTGGTTTATCCTTTGCAGAAATCCTCTTCTGATTTCTTGCCATCTCGCATATGCTGCAAATCAAATGCGTGTATGCTTTTGTCTCTTCCTCGTCTTCTGGTGTGATGGAAAACCAAGGAAATGAAATCTTCTCATCCTTTTCGATAATTGGCAGTTCCTTAAGACCGAGTGCCTTTTTGATTAGTCTACCCTTTGCTTCAATGATTCTTGAAAGATTACTCAGTGCCTCTCCTTCAAAATAAGTAGCTGGCATTTCAATGGTGAGTCCCATCTCCTCGCTCTCTGTTGGTTCTGTTTGGCTTTCTGTCTGCTTTGCAACCTCTGCCTCAAATCCCTTTTCTAAAAGAGCCTCCAAGAGGTGTTCTACCTCTTCGCTATCTGCGGAATCATCAAATATCAATGTTCCGTTTCTGTCGATTGTAAAGTAGTCCACCTCGTAATTGCAGGTTGGAACCCCTTTGTAAATAGCCTCAACTCCTGTGATTTCTGCAATGGCCGTAACCAATGCTTTTCTTTCTTTGCCTGTTCTGTTGTACATAATCTCCATTATGTGTACCTCCTTCTTTTTGGCGTACTACATATATCACTCTAACAACCATATATAGCAACCAATTTCGATACAAAAGAATGTACAATTATTGGTCTGCATTTTGTGTATAGTACACTAAGCCTGCCATAACAAAACATACGCAAGGAAGTGCCACTCCGTTTCCCCACATCTTATACTCTGCTGAATCCGACTGTGGGTCTTTTAACCATTTGATGATTTGATTCCGGCTCTTTGGTTTTGTGGATGTTCCCATGATAAGTCGATGGGTCTCAAAAACTTCTGACCAGAAAGCAATATCGTTTTCTGTCGGATTTTCTGTACCAAGGTCACTGCACCACCAATCCGGGAAACCTTGCAGCCTTGCACATTCTGTTGGAGTTAATCTTCGGACAATGTATTCCATTGCATCGTCCAGATCATTCACAAGCGGTGGGTCTTTATAATCTGTAGCCACTAATGTGTTAGCAAGTTCTGTTTCCGCAGATGTGAAGAAGGATGCCTTACTACTGCTATAGGTAGGAACAGCAACTGCTCCCGGTCCCTTTGCCACCATAGTCGGTTCGACCTCTTCTTCTACTGCAAATCCAAACTGAGCGTTCTTCCCTTGATTGTAGGCTGCACGGTCAATTCCATATGATGGTGTTGCTACAAAGTTCTCTTCCGGGTTCGTCATCATCTGACTGGATGGTCCCTTAGGTCCATCATTCGCAGACAAGGTTGCATGGACTTTTGCAAAAGCAACAGCGTGTTGCTCTGTGGCATTTAAGGTATACATGATGTCTGATTCCTTATACCCATCTCCCTTGTGTGAAGGTCTTGTTCCATTTCCTTCTATCACAGCAATTCCACCTTGGTTGCAAGTAGGATTACCACCATTGCAATCCACGGTTCTTGAGGTATTTGCCTCATAGAATCCGCTGTGTGGATTGGATGATTTCATGGAGTTACTGTCCTTGGCACAAATACCATATGCTTTCGGAGTCTGCACTACGAATGGCTGATTGTTACCGCCAGTACCGTAGGTGGCAGAAACTGTCTGAGCAACTTCCAATGGTCCCTTGTATCTCGTATCCTGTGAGTGGTTTTCGAACATCTGAGGTTCTAAGCTGCTTGCCTCTTCAATGCCATCAATAACATCTGTGGCAGTTCCTTTCCACGGGCTGTTGCTCTGCGAAGAATACCCTGACAAGCCTTCTGACTCAAATAGTATTTTTCCGGCACATTGACCTGTAAAATCTGCGACAAGATAGATACGTTTTCTTCTCTGGGGTACTCCCCAATACTGAGCATCGAGTGTTCGCCAGGCGATATCATATCCGTCTCCCATGATGTGTCCTGCTCCTGCCCATTTTGCAGGCTTTGCGATTGAAACATCACTGGCTTTAACTGAGCATATGGATTCGAGGACTGCTTTGAAGTCTTCGCCCTTGTTTGATGAGAATGCTCCCGGCACGTTTTCCCACACGATGTATCTTGGATATTGTCCATTTGTCTTCTCCCTCATTTCTTTTATGATTCTGATTGCCTCGAAAAAAAGACTGGAACGATTCCCATCCAGTCCTTCTCGTTTCCCCGCCAATGACATATCCTGACAAGGCGAGCCAAATGTTATGATATCCACAGGAGCAATCTCTGCACCGCTAACGGTAGAAATGTTTCCTATGTGCTTCATCTGTGGCAGTCGTTTTGAAGTTACCATAATTGGAAAAGGCTCAACTTCTGATGCCCACACTGGGGTAACACCAAAAATCAAGCCTCCCAAAGGAAATCCGCCACTGCCATCAAACAGACTTCCAAGCGTTAAATTATTCTCCGTCTGCATCATCAGCACCCTCCACTTCTTTTACCAAAGCAGAATATGGAATCTTCTCTCCATCTCTAATAACAAACACATTTTCTGCATCGCCTGTATCATCCACATATCTGCGGAGAATTACTGATGCATACTTTTCATCCAATTCCATCATGTAGCAGATTCTGTTTGTCTGCTCACAAGCCATCAGTGTGGATCCACTGCCACCGAATGTATCAATCACGATTCCATTCGCCTGACTTGAATTACCAATTGGGTAAGCAAGAAGGTCAAGTGGTTTCGATGTCGGATGGTTCTTATTTCTCTTTGGTTTATCAAAATTCCAGATTGTAGTCTGAGAACGGTCTGAGTACCAGGAATGCTTTCCGTTCTGCAAAAATCCGTATAATACTGGCTCATGCTGCCATTGGTAGTCTGACCTGCCAAGCACGAGGGAGTTCTTTACCCAAATGCAACAGCCAGCTAAATGAAGTCCTGCATCCACAAAGGCTTTTCTGAAATTCAGACCTTCTGTATCTGCGTGGAATACATAGGCAGCGCCACCCTTCTCCAGATTATCCGCCATGTTTTTAATGGCACTCAAAAGAAAATTGTAAAACTCATCACCCTTGATACCATCATTCTGAATGGACAGACCATCGGAACTCTTAAACGAAACTCCGTATGGCGGGTCAGTCAGAATCAAATTAGCTTTCTTGCCATCCATCAACTTTGATACAGCATCTGCATCCGTGGCATCACCACACATCAAGCGGTGTCTTCCAACTTGCCAGATATCACCCTCCTGCACGAATGCAGCCTTTTCCAATGCAGCTGATAAATCATAATCATCATCTTGTGCTTTATCATCATCCGCTCCACCAAACAGGTCTGCAATCTCTTGGTCTTCAAAGCCTGTGAGGGACACATCGAAGTTTTCTCCCTGTAAGGATTCAATCTCGATTCTCAGTAATTCTTCATTCCACCCGGCATCCTGTGCAAAACGGTTGTCTGCCAAAATGTATGCTTTTTTCTGTGCCTCGGTCAGATAATCCACAAGTACACATGGCACTTCCTCCAGACCTTCTTCCTTGGCTGCCATCACTCGTCCGTGTCCGGCAATGATTCCATAGTCACTATCTATAATGACCGGGTTAACAAAGCCAAACTCTCTAAGGGAAGAACGCAGCTTATTGACCTGCTCCGGGGAATGGGTTCTTGCATTATTTACATATGGCACCAACTTATCTAAGGCTACCATCTGCATCTGTGTTGTTGTCTTTTTCATATGCATCACCTCAATACAATCCCCATTCAGCGAACTTCTCAAATCCGCCAATGGAACGAATATATTCTCTTGCCATAGTTACAATTTCAAAATAAGGATGTCCGTCAATGGTGCTGTCACCGATGGCACAACAAAGTTCCACTGGCTGTCCTGTTTCCTGTGCTTTGAGGAAAGCATAGATATTAACGGAAACATCCGCCTTGGATAAATCCTTCCCATGAAGTCCTCCGCCTGTAACGGAATCCGCCATATCAGAACCCAACTTTCTGTTCGTAGCACCTGTGTCCACATCCGTCCCACCAGACCAATCGCCAAGTGGATTCACAATCGCTGTTGGATATTCCGACTGTAACTGTCCTGTGGATGCCTGGCTCTGACAGAGAATCATCTTCGCTCCATCAATAATGTATTTACCATCAGATGGATACTTTTCATAAATCTCATGTGCTACTTCTGAGATTGCCCTCTGTTCATCTGTCAGAGGCATACCTTTGAAAATACCATTGTCACCACAACGAATCTCATCCATCTGATTCTCCGACAGATGCTTATCCTGTGGAACAACAATAATATCCGGCACGACATCCCCGCCAATCCTGTGTATCAATTTCGCAATATCATTCTCGTCTAAATCATCAACTGTTGTTTCGATGATTGCATGGCAGGTACCATGACCAATTAACACCTCAACAGCAATTTTAGGATTCAGTGTTTTTTCGTAAGCCAAATCAACAATAGCTCCTGCAATTCTATCTGCCACCTTATCTGGATGGCTTGGATTTACTTTTTCAATCATTGTTTAATTTCCTTTCCTTGCTCTGAGCAATCGTTCCATCACATCATCCTGTGGTGTGTTGCCCGAAAATTCCACGGTACAGTTTTCCTTTACAATCTGGAAAATCTGATACCATGACTGATTGACCTGTTTCATATACGATTGGCTCATCGCCACATAAGGGCTCTGAATCGCATTACCCGTAGTCGGATGCTTTGCTAAGAATCCAAATTCTGATATTGCATCTTCGCATTGGATCCATCTGCTGACCGACATCGCATACTGCTCAATCAACTGACTGTTGACTATGCGTTCACAACCTCTGGCTTTCAGCCATGCGTAGGTTTCTTTGTACACATCCTCGGCACAAAGACCACCGCCATTCTTCTGTTTCGCTTTCAGATAATCTTTGATGGGTGGCATATCAATACCTTCCATGTCAGGAGTATCCGGGAACTCAATCAAAGTCCTATCTCCTGAGCCTGCAGAGATTTTCTCCGTCAAGGCTTTCTTCTTGGGACCACTTCTGGGTCTTGCACCGCCTCTCGCAGTACCGTCTTTAGCCATAATTTCTCACCTCAATTTCTTATGGGTCCTATATACCCCGTTTGAATACCGATTTTTGTGCGTGTGACCCCCCGCCCGTTCCACAGGCGATTCGATTTTAGAGATTTCGACCGCCCCTACCCTCTCGGGTTGTGCCATCTATCTCCGTTCTCCGCATGAATTCGTGCGTGACATTTCTTGCAAAGTGCAATCAGATTACTTCTATCATGAGTACCACCTCTTGATAGCGGTAGCTTATGATGTATCTCTTCTGTCTTTACATACTTACCTTCCTTAAGGCACTGCTCACACAACGGGTGCTGTGCTGCGTAGCTGTCACGGATTCTCTTCCATGCTCTGTCATACCTTTTCTTGATGGCTGGGTCACGGTCGTACCGTTCGTACCTTTGGTTCTCCTGCTTCTCGTGTTCCTCACAGTACCGTCCATCAGTTAGGTTGGGACAGCCGGGGTAGGAGCAGGGACGTTTGGGTTTCCTTGGCATCGTTCTACCTCCTTCGGACATAAAGAAAGCCCTTGCAGGTGTTGTCCCCACAAAGGCTTTGTTCGTTTTCCTTTTTGTCTATCATAACAATAACACATAAGGCACGGTGGCTTTTAGTGACAAATCATGGCTTGTTACTCCAACTGCCTCTGCCCTTATCCTTTATTGCTATCCTAACATTATCACATGAGGCTACATGGCTTATAGTGACATTTAGTGGTCAATGTACTCCTCGGCTGCATTCAATGCTTTCTTATGCATACGGTACACCCATCTAAGGTCATAATCCATTTCAACCGCTATCTGCTCCCATGTCTTAAAGCACAGGTAACGGAGTTCCAAAAGGGTGCGGTACTCCGGGTTCTCCACCTTCTTTACTACAGAAGAAATCTCCGACTTCAGCGAAAGCAACTGCTCAATGTCCGTGTTGATTTCCGATTCCAAATCCAGCATCTTCACGATGATATCCTCCATGCGATGAAGATTACGGTTGGGAGAACCAGGCATATCAGAAAGGGTGGATGTTGCCTTGGTAGTAAGACTGCGGAGGGATTGTACCTGCTCCAATTTGCTGTTTATTCTCTGGTCGATGTAATGTGCTTGGCTTAAATATTCTTTTGTACTCATCATTCGTCCACCTCCGCATTCAGCTTTCTGATTAACATATCTGCATCAACTGAGGTCAACACGGAAAATAATCCCGAATGAAAAAACCTCTCCACCTCATTCTTGGAAGATTTCGCTCCTTCACTGTGTGGATTTCTCTTCAGTCTCTGTAATGCTCCTCGATAATCCTTTACTGCGGTAAGGATGATGGCATTTGCCAGATTCTCATAGTTCCTATCTGTTGCTGATGATTCAGCCTGCTTATTCTGTACTCTCATTGCAGTACCTCCGATTCTAAGATTTTTATCCTCGGATTGACTCTGATTGACTCTGATTTTTATAGATTGGCTTTTACAGCATCAATAAGTGCGGATTGTGAAATATCCTTTGATTCCAATGCTTTCAAAACTCTCTCATCGATGGTATCTTTCGTAATGATGTGTTCCACTACCACCGTTTTGGAACTTTGCCCCTGTCTCCAAAGGCGAGCCACCGTCTGTTGATACAGTTCAAGTGACCAATTTATTGAAAAGAACACCATTGTGGATCCA
Source organism: Hespellia sp. (assembly GCA_028689735.1). Taxonomy (GTDB): domain Bacteria; phylum Bacillota; class Clostridia; order Lachnospirales; family Lachnospiraceae; genus Hespellia. The sequence continues at coordinate 52,259 of JAQVCP010000009.1, forward strand.
CCTTGTTGGGCATTGATTCCATGACCGACTGCTGCCGGATGTGCTAAAGCCACAGGAAGATTACCTTTATTCCATTCTGCGATGCTTTCATCAGTATCCAACTTCTGATATTTCACACCTAACTTGGTAAGCCTCTCAGTGATTCTCGTATAATCATGCTTGTACCAATAAACAACCATGATAGGTTTGCCACAGGCTGATTCCACGATATCCTCCAATGCATCTAACTTCTTCGTATGAATATCAATGACAGTTCCATCATCTGCATAAACTGCTCCCGATGCCATCTGTGATAATTTATTGGAAAGAGATGCTGCATTGGCTGCGGTTATCTCATTATCCGAATCCTGCAATACAAGGTCTTTTTTCAAATCCTCATAAAACTTCTTTTCCTTTTCATCCAGGTAGACTGGGTATTCCCGGCTGATAAGTTCCGGCATATCCAAATAATCTGTTGCTTTCATGGATATCGTGATATCAGAAATCTTATCGTAGATTGCTTCCTCTGCTCCCGGCAGTAACTTATAGGAATAAACGATGGGACCATTCATCCTATCCGGCTTAAAGTAGTTCAGCCGATACTGCCCAATGAACCTTCCAAGTCTCTCTCCCATATCAAGCACACGAAACTCTGCAAACAAATCCATAAGTCCATTACTACTTGGGGTTCCTGTCAGACCCACCATTCTTTTCATAAGTGGTCTTACTTTCATAAGGGAACGGAATCGCTTTGACTGCCATGACTTAAAGCTGGACAGCTCATCAATGATTACCATATCAAACGAAAATGGAACTCCGCTCTTTTCCACCAACCACGGAATGTTCTCCCGATTGATGATGTAGATATCTGCATCTGCTTTCAACGCTCTGACCCTTTCGGTTGCTGTTCCTACTACAACGGAATACCTCAGTCCTTTGAGTTCATCCCACTTCTCTAATTCCGAAGGCCATGTATTCTTAGCCACTCGTAGGGGAGCAATTATAAGAACCTTATTTATTTCGAATTCTTCATACATCAGCTTTTTAATTGCCATGCAAGTTAGACTCGTTTTTCCCATGCCCATGTCATAAAAGACTGCTGCCACAGGATGGTTCATAATAAAGTCGATGGCAAATTGCTGATATTTATGTGGATTGTATTTCATCTATGATTCCTCCAATCTGGCTCTCATCATCCAGCACGAATACATGAAACCCTAATCTTGCAAGCAGTCTGTGCCTTGCTAACTGTAGGGGACGTGGGGATTCCCCTGGTGCTTTAACTTCCACCATTCCAAACTTCCTACCAGGCAGAAAAATCAAACGGTCGGGCATCCCATCAAATGAAGGACACACCCACTTGGGACAGATACCTCCCTGCCTCTTTACCTCTGATACTAATTTCTTCTCGATGACTTTTTCTCGCATCGCACACCTCCATCAAATTTAAAAAGGTGCAGGTCTCGAAGGTCGTTTCCATAACTTCCCTTAGAGCAATTTTTTATCAATTTTTCCTATATAGGCTATTTTATAGATATGACTTTCGAGACCTGCACCTTTGGCTTAAACACTGGGTTTCTGCAAATCAGTCATTTCTGAAAAAAGTTTAGAAATGACCTTCACGACCTGCACCACCCTTTTTAATCAATAAAATCATTTCCGGATTTAAGCTGCACCCCTTGCACCAATACCCCGGCTTTCACTTTACGTTTTGTGAATCCTGCCTTCTCGGCTGCATGGTAAAAATCTGTGGTGCTGCGGATGTACTCTCCGTTCTGAATGCAATATGCACGATACTGCTGATAGAACTCCCCGGACTTTTCAGTCAAGGTATCTCCAACCTCACAGCACTCCTCAATGAAACGACCAAGCCAATCATTGTCCTCACGATAGGACTGGATTGCATCTTCCACACAGGCTGGTAACTTCGTATGGAAATGTTTATCAATGGCTTTCTTTGCACCCTCAATAATCCAAGTAAGGATTGCCGGTCCCGCATTCTCAAACAGATGGTCTGCAAAGTTCTTAATATCTGTAGAGCCTGTAATTTTCGCATTAAATGGAATAACAATCAGTCTTCTCCAGATACCATCATCATTCGCACCAACTTTAGGCAGATGATTCGTATACAGCACCAATGTATGTGACGGAATGAACTGGAACGGATCCTTGTACTTCTTCTCCGCCTGAATCTCATCTGTGGAACATAACTGTTTGACCACAGCGGTATTCAGTCTCATGCCTTCCTCCATCTCCGAAGCAATGATGAGACGCTTGCCCTTCAGTTCTGCCATCTCCGGCTTTACATTCCTTTTGCATCCCATCGTCAGTGTTTCTGCAGAAATCTTTCCTGCATAATTTCCGAGTACCCGATAGATTGTGTTCCAGAATGTGGATTTACCATTGGCTCCGCCACCATAGGCAATAATCAAATGCTCCTGGTAGACTTTACCGACCGCAGCCATTCCGACCACTTCCTGTACATAATTGATGAGGTCGTTATCCCCACAGAAGAATGTCTGAAGTGATTCCTGCCAAAGGTCTGCTCCCTTATCTCCGGGAGAACACTCTGTAATCTTTGTAATAAGGTCCCTTGGGTCATGTGGCTGTTCACCTGTCATACCCCGACTTAAATCGAACGTGGCATATGGAGTGTTCAGAAGATTTTCTTCCTTATCCAAATCACTGACTTTGATGGACAGCATTGGCTTTGCCACATTCAGAGCAGAAGTAATGTACTTCATATCCCTGCGTTTCATAACGAAAGCGAAATACTGCTGTGCAGCTAAAAGGTCAAAATACATCTGTAACTGACTTTCTTCGATAACCTTCTCCAGTCCCTTACCACCATTTCTTACTGCATCTTCTGGCACTCCTGCATCGAGCAATGCTTTCTTGGCACTCTGCAACTGGTCTTTTGCATCCACCAACTGAAGGTCTAAGAATTCCACCATTGCTCCGACTGCCATCTGCTTGTCTTCCACCCAGCACTCTCCGTCATAACGCAGATAATCCGTGGCAGATGTGTATTTCAGTTCATCGCCATATTCCCGGGTCAGCACTTTTGCCTGTCCTACATCGGAATAATCCTCCGGCTTTAATGACTTACCGAAATCATCGTTGTAATGATCAGGAGCAACATAGCCTTCCTGGGTCTTTACCTTTGTTCTGAAGAACTTCAAAGCTGAGAACCATATCGTGTTCAACTCCGAATCTTCCAATGGTGGGTCGCATTTGCTTGCCTCATCAAGGAAAATCTGATGTGACTTATCTCCTTCGCCATAGCGTTTCAACACACGTCCTGCGAATCTCGAAAGCGTATTATTACGGTTGCCTTCTAAAATGGGACCATTTGATGTCTGCAGTTCTTCCTCTTCCATCTCGATTACGATTTCTTCATCAATATTCATCCAACCGTCATGCCACACGACTTCATCGCAGTCTGCTCCAAATAAGAATCTGGCCGCATCCAGTGCATTATCATCAAAGAATGGAAATGCCGAGTGGATTGCCTTTTTAATGGCGGTGTATCTGTCAGCATCCATCACTTCTTCTATAGGAAAGTAAACATGGAATCTCGGTCTTGCCGACTGGCCGTCCTTTTCGAGCATATGGTGTCTGCTTGGTGCAATCGTATATGCAATGTCCGGCATCAGTTCATCCAATTTGGTTTCTGTCATCCAGTCTGCCGGATTATCTGAGTGGTCATTATCACAGTCCATGACTGCTACATCTGATTTCACGAAATTCCCTGCACTGCGGTAATTTCCTTTATACTCTCCGCACACATGGTCAAAGGCTACCGCTGCCTTCAAATCATCTTCATTCTGTACAGACACTTTGGTTGGATACACACAGTTCTTTGCATTCCCTGCACAATCCGCTCTATAAATTGTTAGTTGCATCTGTCTCCTCCAGTTCTTCCGTAAAGTAACGGATTATCATATTTCTCTGCTTTGCCTTATCAATCTCAGCCTGCATCCCTTCGGATACCAAACTTCCAAACACCCATAATTCCAGACATTTGGTCAGAAGAACCATGTTCATGAACATCGCAAGCTCACGCTCTGTTTCCTCTGACATGAACTGTGGAAGTAACAAATGTGGAGCAATTGGTATCGCACCCTTATCCACTGCAAATCTGCTATACCTTCTTGCCTTTGCCGTGTTCCCATCCATATCGCCAGCAAAAGGCGAACAGATATACACAACAGGTCTGAACATATTTTTCTTCTCATTCTGTTCCATCGCTTTTATTGCCATGAATGGCACGGGGTCTCCGTAGCCTTCCTGATTAAAATAACTGACTCCCATCGGACTCTCTCCTTTCGTTAAAAAGTAAGGATTATTTATTCCTTCACTTTCCTATGGACACCTATCTCCCTTTTGGGCGGTGGATTTTTAAATTTTTATGCACCGCAGACTTTTCTTCCTTATATAAGCGAAATCACAAAAAACTTTTTTCAAAAAATCTCCGCCCAAATCTCCCAGCCATGTCCATAGGAAGTTGAAAGGCCAAGAAAATAAAAACTTTCACAAACACTCCCGCCCAAATGCAGGAATCGTGTCCATAGGAAAGTGAAAGGCAACAAAGCCATTCAGAAAGGCGGTGTTTTCGATGACTGAGAACAGTACAACAGATGCTAATGCCATCCGTGACAACGAACTGGATGAAGAACTTGCAGATGTTCTGATTGCAATTAGTGTCATCACAAAACGACTGGCAAAGAAAATCAGTGAAGCAAACGAAGGAGACAAAGAATGACAAAGGATTACGGACTGACGGGACAGACCGTCACAGTAAAAAGAAAATCTGGAGAATCGGCTGCATACCCTTGGGGCTATGCGGAACAACAAATCGCTATTACGGCTGAGTATCCCAACTTCTTAGTTGGAACGCTGCTACCGCATCGTCACCCGGATGGTTTTAAGGAATCATATCCTTACACCACGACGATTAATAAACACGATATCCAGATTGGAGAAATGATTGTAAATGGAGGTGCAATACGATGAGCAAGATGAATGAGTTATCAATGATTCTCGATGACATGATTACTGCAGGCAATAACATGGTAAAAGCAGCGGAGTCTTTGAAGGCTTACTACTCTTCTACAGAAGAAGATACAGCCAAGCCTGAGAAGAAAGAATCTGCCCCAAAGGTAAAAGAGCCACCGAAAGCAGAGAAGGAATATTCGAAAGAAGATGTCAGAGCATTGCTTTCTGCTAAAGCCAGTGAGTCCGATGGCAAGTACAAAGCCACGGTAAAGGACTTAGTTAAGAAATATGCCGATGGAGGCACATTAAAGGATGTTGACCCATCGCAGTATGCAGCACTTGTTGCTGAATTGGAGGTAGTTGCAAATGGCTAAACACGCACTACTCTCTGCATCAGCCAGTCACAGATGGCTGAACTGTCCACCATCAGCTAAGATTTGTTCTGAAATTGAGGACAGAGCAAGTCCCTATGCACAACAGGGAACAGATGCTCACAACCTCTGTGAATATAAAGTGGAAAAAGCTCTCGGCAGGGATCCAAACGACCCAACCGAAAACCTGGAGTTCTTTGATTCTGAAATGGAGAATTGCACCGATGAATACTGCACCTATGTTATGGAACAGTTCGAAGAGGCAAAGAAACATTGCAAAGACCCAAAGGTTCTGATTGAACAGCATCTGGACTTTTCCAAGTGGGTGCCGGATGGTTTTGGAACCGGTGACTGTGTAATTGTTGCAGATGATGTTCTTCATATCATCGACTTCAAATATGGACTTGGTGTCCTGGTCGATGCCTACGATAATCCGCAGATGATGTGCTATGCACTTGGTGCTGTTGACCTTTATGACGGAATCTATGACATCGAAACTGTGAAGATGACCATCTTCCAGCCAAGAAGGGATAATGTCAGTACCTATGAAATGGGGAAAGATGAACTCCTCGCATGGGCAGAGAACACTCTCGCTCCTACTGCCAAGTTAGCATACGAAGGCGGTGGAGAATTTAAAGCAGGTGACCACTGCCAGTTCTGCAAGGTCAAGGCGAACTGTCGCAAACGTGCAGAATACAATCTGGAATTAGCAAAGTATGATTTTGAGATGCCAAATACTCTGGATGATACAGAAATTGCAGCCATCCTTCCTAGAATCGATGACTTAATCTCCTGGGGAAATGACATCAAGGAATATGCCTTACAACAGGCTTTGAGCGGTAAAGAATATGCCGGATTCAAAGTTGTGGAAGGCAAATCGAACCGTAAGTACACGGATGACGAAGCAGTCGCTTGCACCGTAGCCGATGCCGGGTTCGACCCATATGAGAAGAAACTTCTCGGAATCACAGCCATGACTTCACTGCTTGGCAAAAAGAAATTCAATGAACTGCTTGGTGGTCTGATTGCAAAACCGCCTGGTAAACCGACACTCGTGTCAGACAAAGACAAGCGTCCGGCACTTAACACAGCAAAAGATGATTTTAAAGAAGAATAAGGAGGACAATATTATGTCAAAGAAAGTAGTAAACCCAACAAAGGTAATCACAGGAGTAAAGACTAGATGGTCATATGCAAATGTATGGGATCCAAAGTCAATCAATGGAGGTACACCTAAGTATTCCGTATCTCTCATCATTCCAAAGGATGATACCGTCACTGTCAACAAGATTAAGGCTGCCATTCAGGCCGCTTACGAAGAAGGCGAAGCTAAGTTAAAAGGTAACGGCAAGTCTGTACCTGCACTTTCCACCTTAAAGACCCCTCTTCGTGATGGTGATTTAGAACGCCCGGATGACGCTACATATGCTAATGCATATTTCATCAACGCTAACTCAGCTACTGCCCCTGGTGTTGTAGATGCTGACCGCAATCCTATTATGGAACGCTCTGAGGTCTACTCTGGTGTATACGGACGTGCTTCTATCAATCTGTATGCATTCAATTCCAACGGTAATAAGGGTATCGCCTGCGGTCTTAATAATCTTCAGAAGATTGCCGATGGAGAACCTTTAGGTGGTAAGAGCCGTGCCGAGGATGATTTCGCATCTGAGGAAGATGATGATTTTCTTTCATAATCGGTAGTTGTTAACCACAAAGGTGGCAGGGTTCATTCCTTGCCACCTATATTTATATTAAGGAGCAAATCTATGAAAAATGAACGAATCAAAACTTTATCTCTTGATATCGAAACATACAGCAGTGTTGACCTTGCAAAAGCAGGTGTTTACAAATATGCTGAATCCCCGGATGCCGAGGTACTTCTCTTCGGTTATTCTGTAAATGGTAACCCCGTCATCGTCATTGACCTTGCTTGTGGAGAAGTTATCCCGGAAGAAATCATCGCTGCTTTATCCGATGATTCCGTGGTAAAATGGGCATTTAATGCATCCTTTGAGAGAATCTTCCTGTCCGTATGGTTAAGACGAAATTACCCACAATACTTCTCTTCCTATAGCTTCCCCGACGATACCGTTGGAAACTACCTGGACCCGTCGGCATGGAGATGTTCTATGGTATGGTCTGCTTATATGGGGCTTCCATTATCCCTTGATGGAGTTGGTACTGTTCTCGGTCTGGCAGAGCAGAAAATGAAAGAAGGTAAAGCTCTCATCAGATACTTTTGCAAGCCATGTGCTGCAACTAAAGTAAATGGTGGTCGTATCCGTAATCTGCCACAGCACGATATGGTGAAATGGAATACATTTAAAGAATATAATCAGAGGGATGTTGAGGTTGAAATGTCGATTCAGCATAAACTGTCACGTTTCCCTGTGCCGGAGTTCGTATGGGAAGAATATGCCATTGATCAGGAAATCAACGACCGTGGTATTCTGCTTGATATGAAAGTTGTAGAAAATGCAATCAGATTTGATGCATTCAGCAAAGCTGCACTGATGGCTACCATGAAAGATAAAACAGAACTGGACAATCCGAACTCCGTCCAACAGATGAAGGAATGGTTATCAAATAAAGGTATTCTGGCTGATTCTCTTGATAAGAAAGCCATTATTGAGTTAATAAAGACTGTGCCATCAGACGTTGCTGATGTATTAAAACTCCGTCAGCAGTTGGCGAAATCATCAGTAAAGAAATATCAGGCAATGCAGACGGCTGTTTGTGCAGACGGCAGAGCCAGAGGGATGTTCCAATTTTATGGTGCAAACCGCAGTGGTCGATGGGCAGGCAGAATCATACAATTGCAGAATCTGCCACAGAATCATATGCCCGATTTGGCCGAAGCACGTTCCTTGGTAAAAGCCGGAGATTATGACATTATGAATATGCTTTACGATGATGTGCCAGACACCCTGTCTCAGCTTATCCGTACTGCGTTCATTCCAAAACCCGGATACAAATTCGTAGTATCCGACTTCTCGGCCATCGAAGCTCGTGTTCTTTCATTTCTTGCTCATGAAACATGGAGAAGTAAGGTCTTTGCTGATAATGGAGACATTTACTGTGCATCGGCATCAGCTATGTTCCACGTTCCTGTTGAGAAGCACGGTCAAAATGCCCATCTCAGACAAAAAGGCAAAATTGCTGAATTGGCATTAGGGTATGGCGGATCCACGGGAGCCCTCACAGCAATGGGAGCATTAGATATGGGATTATCTGAAGATGAGCTGCAACCACTTGTGGATGCATGGAGAACTTCCAATCCGAACATTGTACAGTTTTGGTGGGACATCGATAATGCGGTAAAAACTGCTATTAAGCAGAGAACCTCTGTGACAATCAACTGCCTTAGAATCTACTACCAAAGCGGTATGCTATTTATTAAACTTCCATCCGGCAGAACCCTCTCCTATGTCAAACCAAGAATTGGCGAGAATCGCTTCGGTGGGGAGTCTGTAAATTATGAGGGTATCGGAACTACAAAAAAATGGGAACGCATCGAAAGCTATGGCCCCAAATTTGTAGAAAATATTGTGCAAGCTATTTCCCGTGATATCCTCATGAACTCTATGCGTACACTCCGCCACTGTTTCATTTGTGGTCACGTCCATGATGAATTAATTATTGAGTGCAGCCAAGATGTCTCTCTTGATGTCATTTGCAAACAGATGGCCAGAAACCCGAAATGGATGCCGGACATCTTACTCAGAGCCGATGGCTATGAAACAAATTTTTACAAAAAGGATTAGAAGAAAACCCCGATGGTTCGTGCTACCACCGGGGTCTTGCTGTTTATTTATACTCTTTCATTTTCTTTGCCAAATCTTCCATTGCTCCATCTTTACGGTCCCTTAATGTGCGACGGGAGATTCCCAACTCCTCTGCCACGGCTCTTTGTGGTTCATTGTTCGCCACCATCTTACAAGCACGGAGTTTCTCTTCTGTAAGTTCCTGTAATGCTGTATTTAATGCATCAATCACAATACTGTAGGCAACGATTTCTTCTGGATTATTGTCATCATTTGATGCATCATACCCCTCATCCACCAGTGCATCATAAGAAGTTTCATACTTTCTCTTATCTGCTTCGTGACGGGATGACTTCTTGTCCCAGTTATTATACATTTTCTTCATCATATCAGCCTCTTCCTGAGTATCAGCATTAAAAACTGCATAGTAATGTGGCATTCTTCCCGGAAGGGCAATATGTGCTACAGGAACACCGTGATTCTTATAATACTTAATGGTTGTCTCATCTCCATCCTCGATTGGTACATAATATGGATGAGCATAATTAAGGGTTGATGGGTTAACAGTTACTACACTTAAATTTACTTTCTTTTTCATGGATTGTCCTCTTTCCGCCTTTTGCGTTTTCCGCACTGGGCGAGGACAATCCGTCTGGTGGCACGACAACAAGACGAGATTTCATAGAATTTTGAAATACCCCGAAAGATAAATCTTCAATTCTATGTATCCTCGCCCAATGTCGGCCGCCATTTGGCTTAAAATATTTTTTATGAACACCCTTGGATGTTCAGTTGGAAACACAAACTATGTTCCCAACTCAAAACCCAAAGTCTTATTGATATATAAGGTTTTTTTACACTTACTATTTCTCCATTTCATAAACAAAAAGACGACCAGGGAACTCCCACTATGGAAAGTTCATCCTGGCCGTCTTGCAGCTCTGTGGATGTTGTTAGGCAACCAATTGGTAACTCCTAACTTCGAACATATTTACTTGTCTTGTGACTTCTGTAACAATCCCATTTCTTTCAAAGACTATTGTTCCACCAATTGGAAGTACAGTCTTTGTTTTCTGTCTTTTATAGGATGATTCTATCATCCCTGACTGAGAGTCATACTTGCAAATCAGATGACCAGCTACATCGTATACTTCTTCCATTCTTAATCTCCTTTTTGTACCATTCGGTTACACTTCTTCGTTAAAAAATATACTCGCCTTTATTCGGCAAGTAATTGTACCATTCGGTTACACTCTGATGATAAAAAAAATATAGCTATCTACTTATCTACACATATTCTATCAGACTGTAACCTTTATGTCAATATATTTTATAAATATAATTTGACTTTTCGGTTACATAGTGTTAAACTTATCATATCTCATAAAAGGGAGGTTTTAATATGAGTTTCGGACAATTTTTGAAAGAAGAAAGAAAAAAAAGAGGGATGTCACAACGACTACTCGCACAGCTTATTGATACAAGTAACACAGAAATTTCTAGAATTGAACAGGAAATACGACAAAAGCCATCTCCTGTTATGTTAAAAAAAATATCGGAAGTTATGGAAATTCCATTAGATACTCTGATGCGTGAAGCAGGGTATACTCCACAATCAACACAAACTGTGCAATCATTACAAGCCGAAAAATCATTTTTAGATATACTGTCCACTTATTTAGAAAAAAATAGTTGGAGTATTAAACGTGATTATATGACCCATATAGGTCAGTATCGTTTTGCATGGGATTGTGTAGCAAATAATTCATCAAACGATTCTTGGTTTTTCGAATTTATGCATTTGCATGATGACCAAAAATCCACTTCTAGTTCCGTTCAAGTGAGGAAATTGTTTTCTACATTAGGATTAGCTGCAACGGATCCAAATGTCACTCGTTTATCTTTCGTTTTTAATAATAACAATTTTTTCGAACAGTGCAAAGAAATCATTCCCTTTCGATTAGGAATTGATGTTTCGTTAATATTAATTGATTTTGAAAAAGGAACTGTCAGCCAAGAGGTAAATATCAGCAGATAACAAAGAGCCTTCAAATTGAAGGCTCTTTACTTTTTACAAAATCAACTAGTTCCCCTCTATATCCTTCCGGGACACCTCTCGCATAAATCATTTTTTTGTCCATAGTATAGTTGCCAATATCCTTTTGAATTCTTCCAGTAACCAATGAATACCTCGTCATATTAAGGATAATAACATCTGGCCTTCGTTCAGCAATTACTGTTTGGTAATGAATCAGTTTGTCTCCTATTATTTTCAAATTGCCTGCACCACCACACACGCCTTCTGTTTGTCCCATAATAAAATCTTGCACTATCATCTTTTGAGTTATCCCCATTGAAGTTACTCCTCCGTCCAGTAATCAGCTAGATTCTCCGCTTGTTCAAGTACAGTTTTTATAGCTTTATCCTGCTTATCTGGTGGATATCCATGTTTTTTCAAAGTTCTCCTAACCAGAACCATAAGTTTTGCACGAACGCTTTCTTTCATTGTCCAATCAATAGTCGCATTCTTTCGAACTTTATCCGCAAGTTCACGGGCAATCTGTCGAAGTTGCTCGTCTCCAAGTACAGCCACTGCACTATCATTTACTTCTAAAGCATCATAAAAAGCTAATTCATCTTTGTTTAGATTTAACTTCTCGCCTCGCTCATCGGCTTTCCGAATATCTTTTGCCATAGCTATTAATTCTTCTAAAATCTGTGCTGTTGTCAATAAATTATTTTGATACTTCCTAATAGAAGAATCTAACATATCCATTAGTGTCTTTGCCTGGGTAATATTATATTTGCTTCTCAATTTTACCTCGTCATTTAGCAATTTTTGTAGCATTACAATAGCAACATTTTTATACTTCATTTCTTTTACTTCTTGTAGAAACTCATCAGAAAGTATAGAAATCTCTGGTTTTTCAAGTCCCGCAGCCTCAAATACATCTACAACTTCATTTGAAGATATGGCTGTATCAACAATATTCTTAACAACAGAGTCATAGTTATTCTTTCCTGCTTCTCCACTAGATGAATTGGTGTCAAATTTAGATAGTCGTGCTTTTACAGCTTGATAAAAAGCAACTGTTTCAGTAACCTCATTTGTAACAGGATGCGGTTTTGCTAATGCATACGCTTGGCTAAGTAACGTTGTTTCCTTTATAAATCTACTCTTACCATTTTCCAATCCCAGCACATAATCCTCAGCTCTTAATATAGTTGAAAGTCTATCCTTTACTCCAGCTCCATAGAAACCAGAAGAATCAAAATTTCTAAACATGTTATTAAGGATTTCTATTTTGTCACGAAGAATTTCAACCGCTCTTTCCTGACTCTCTGCTGGCACACCTTTTCCTCCACTTTGTGCATAAAAGTTAAGAGCTTTTTTCAAACTTGTTCCTATGCCTATATAATCTACAATCAATCCTCCTGGCTTATCTTTGAAGACTCGATTTACCCTAGCAATTGCTTGCATTAAATTATGCTCATGCATTGGTTTATCAATATACATTGTATTAAGACAAGGAGCATCGAATCCAGTTAGCCACATATCTCTTACTATCACAATTTTAAGTGAATCTTTCTCGTCCTTCATTCGTAAAGCTAGAGCTTTTCTTTGTGCTTTTGTTGTATGATGTTTTTGAATTTCCGGCCCATCCGAACTACTAGTAGTCATAACAACCTTGATAGCCCCTTTGGCAAGGTCATTATCTTCCCATTCTGGTCGTATTGATATAATTGCATCATATAGTTCGGCTGCAATTCTTCGACTCATCGCAACAATCATAGCTTTTCCAGAGAAATTCTGTTGACGGTTTTCAAAATGCGATACAATATCTGCTGCCACATTTTGTATCCTTTCCTTATTACCTACAACCTTTTCAAGTGCTGCCCATTTTTTCTTTGCTTCCCTTACATTGTTCTCAGCGGAGTTTTCTTCATCTTCGCCGACTTCATCTTGTTCAAGACTATCATCAAACTCTTCAATTAAACGCTTTCCCTCTTCTGTGATATTAACTTTTGCAAGGCGACTTTCATAGTAAATTCGAACAGTTACTTTATCCTCAACGGCTTGATTTATGTCATAGATGTCAATATACTGACCAAATACGGCAGGTGTGTTTGCATCATCCTTTTCAATCGGAGTTCCTGTAAAACCAATAAAGGTTGCTTTAGGCAATGCATCTCGGATATACTTTGCAAACCCATATGATATTTTTTGCCCAATAACATTATTGTTTTCATCTTTTACATCTCTCATCTTGGCATCAAATCCATATTGAGTTCTATGTGCTTCATCAGCAATTACTACAATATTAGGTCTATTAGATAACTCTTCATACTTAGATGCTTCTTTATCAGGAATAAATTTTTGAATTGTGCTAAATACTATTCCACCTGATTTTACCCTGAGTTTTGTCTTAAGGTCATCACAGTCCGCTGCTTGCTGTGGCATCTGACGTAAAAGCTGGTTATTGTTTGTAAACGTATCATATAATTGGTCATCCAAATCATTTCTATCAGTTATCACAAGAATGGTTGGATTGTTCATCTTTTGAACCAGCTTCCCGGTGTAAAAAACCATCGATAGCGATTTTCCTGATCCTTGGGTATGCCAAACAACCCCAGCCTTACAACTACCAGATTCGGCCGCTTCAAGTGTTTTTTTGACAGCTTTATTTACAGCATAATATTGATGATATGCTGCAATTTTTTTTACTGTTCTTGTCGATATGATTTTTCTATTTTCATTTTCTACCTTTTCTCTTTCAAAGGTAATAAAATATCGAATATAATCCATGAGTGTTTTTTTCTTAAGCATCCCATTAATCATAACACTTAGTTGGTCATCAAACTTACCAGACTCCTTTAATCCATCCTTTGTTTTCCAAGAGTTGTATCTTGAAAAAGATGATGTAAGAGACCCAGCTTTTGCTTCCAAGCCATCAGACACAATATTTATTTCATTATAAGTAAACAAAGACGGAATGGTGGTTTTATATGATTCTATTTGGTCATATGCCTTTTTTAATGTAGCATTTTCATCTACCGCATTTTTTAATTCAAATAAAATCATCGGTATACCGTTAATAAACAAAATTATGTCTGGTCTTTTATTATTTCCTTTATCAACAATGGTAAATTGATTAACTGCAAGAAATTCATTGTCATCATAGTTATCAAAATCACAAATTTTTACAACATCTCCACGTACTTCATTATTATCTCTGTACTGAACGTTAACCCCTTCAATCAACATCTTATGGAATGCTTCATTCTCATCTATACAATCCGACCCATGTATTCCGGCGATTTTTTTGTATGCATCCAGTATTGCAGCATAAGGCATTCTAGGATTAAGCCTCTTCATATTTTGAAGTAACCTACTCTTTAACAAAACATCAGAATAGTTCTCACGCTCAGCTGCTAATGTTCCAGGTGCAATGTCTGGTCCAGATACATACTGATATCCTAATGACATAAGTTCTTCTATCGCCATCTCTTCTATATCAGATTCATATATTTTTGCCATAAGTGCACCTCCCTTCTGTTCTATATTCCAGTAAAGAACTCATTCAAGTCACTTGCTGTGGAAGCCAAAGCAGCTTGCAAATCGCCAATTACTTTTATCTGTTGCATTAAATCACTATATAATTTTTTTATTTCTTTTTGAGTATCAAAATCCGGTAACTCAATTTCAAGATTTAAAAACTTTTCAGGTGAAGCTGTTCTTCTTCTTTCATGCGTTCCAATTGAAATATTCCAATACCATTTTTTCATATACTCTGATTTCAAAACATGACCTACAATTAAAGGCTCATATTCTTCCTTGACTTTAAATACCATGTATGCCGGAGATGTGATTCCTTCATCCACGATTGTACATTGGTCAATTGCTCCAGCCCACAATAAATACGGATTATACACAATATCATGCTTTCTGACAATTTTATACTTGCTTGTATCCTCCGTCGCAACCCTTTTAGAAAAACGTTCACTTTGCAAAACAAGTCCAGCATTTTCAGTGCATGAAAGAATTTCTGGTTCTTCTTTCTCTCCAAGAATTTCGATTGATTCTTCTAAAACATCGCTCAGCCTAACTTTAATCTTTTTTTCACTTGTATTTGCAATTGCATTTTTCACCAATTCTTCGAATTTTGCTGATTCTTGTTCCAGACAGCTCATTCTTGTTCCTATTTCTCCCAAATTAGACAACACCTGTTTTTGAGAAATATTTCTATCCTTATAATCATCCGCTGTAACATTTACTCCAATATAATGCCCCGGATATAACGAATCCGTAATGTTGCTTTTAGAAACAGATTTACAGTATCCCGGAATATCTCTATATTCCTCAAATTTATTTAACCACTGATGGTAAGTATCACATACGGTTCTTATGTTATCATCTGTAAATTGAATATGGGTTCTGTCAAGTGACTTATATTCCATATTGTGTGACGCATCAATAAACAGTGTTTTATCTGTTTTCTTTCCTCTCGAAAGTATCCACAAACACACAGGAGCGGGTGTGGTATAAAATAACTTTCCAGGTAAAAGGACAATGCACTCAACAAGATTATCCTCTATAAGTCCTTTTCTGATTTCCTTCTCAGCATTTGACTCGGATGCAAGTGATTTTGTAGCAAGCAAAAATCCTGCTTTCCCTGTCGTAGATAAGTGTGTTACAAAATGTTGAATCCAAGCATAATTCGCATTTGAAACTGGTGGGATTCCGTAAGACCATCTATAATCATCTGAAAGTGTTTCTCCACTCCAATCACCATCGTTAAATGGAGGATTGGCAATAATGTAATCAGCTTTTAAATCTTCATGAGCATCCTTAAGAAATGAGCCTTCATTGTTCCATTTGATATTGCTACTATCAATACCACGTAATGCAAGATTCATTTTGCACAAACGCCAAGTTGTCTGATTACTCTCCTGTCCATAAACAGAGACCACCTTGTCAAAAAGATTTTCAATTTCGGTATATTTTCCCCGATATCTATCTGAATGTGCATTGATAAATTTCTCACTTGATACAAACATTCCACCGCTACCACAACATGGGTCAAATACTCTTCCTTCGTATGGTTCAAGCATTGCAACAAGTAAATTTACCAAGCAGGTGGGTGTGTAAAATTGTCCACCCTTTTTACCTTCTTCCAGTGCAAACTGACCTAAGAAGTATTCATAGACTCTTCCAAGAACATCCTTAGTTTTGGATTCCGTATCTCCTAATGGTATTGTGCCTATGAGGTCTATTAACCCTCCTAATGACTGCTTATCTAAGTTTTCCTTAGCATATTCTTTCGGTAGCACTCCCTTTAATAAAGCGTTATCATTTTCAATAAGTTCCATCGCCGAATCAACGTCAACTCCAATAGTAGTCTTTTTAGCGTTACCTTCGAGATATTCCCATCTTGCCTTTTCTGGCACATAAAATACATTTTCCGCTCTGTATTCTTCTGGATCATCTGGGTCTGCCCCCTCATATTCGCCTTCGCCTTTTTCTAGTTTTTTTCGTAATTCTTCAAAACTGTCGCTGATATATTTCAAAAACACAAGACCAAGTACAATATGCTTATATTCTGCTGCATCCATATTCTTTCTAAGTTTATTGGCTGAGTTCCATAATGTTTCTTCTAACGATGTTTCCTTACTTATTTTCTTCTTTGCCATATTTTCCTCCGATGATTTTCTATTTTTTATATATTAACACCATTATTGTCCTATTTTCTGGACTCTTCTTGGGTCATCTGGTTTTTTTGCATTATCTGGAATAAGCCATGTTCTACCTTTGAGAACAGCACCTTCTATTCGTCCTTCAGAACAAAGAGTGGATATTCTCCGCCTAGAGATATTCCATTTTTTAGACATTTCTGTTGTAGTTAAAAAGTTCATAAAGCACCTCCATACTACTCATTAAAGTAACAATAATATTATATTCCTTTAAGGGAATATTTTCAACCTAAATATGACCATATATTATAAAATATCTACTACCCAGTTAGTTATACTTTCTATAGTATGGCGATGGGGAATGACCCCCACTTTACAATCGCCCACGCATGGTTGCAGGTTACGCCATCTGACCACCCTTGTAGCTTTACAGCCATGCACATACAGCAAGGGGGATTATTGCTTTATTCTTTCACTTCGTCTTCCTCAGAGAAGCCTGCTTGCCACATACACATATCCATCAATTTCATCGGTGGGTATTCAGTTCCGCATTCGCTCATTTGATGGCGGATTGCCTCGAACTCTGTTTTATTATCTATGTAATATTTTGCTATATCTCTAACGGAATTCCTGTTATAGTTTCCAGAAGAAATACCATAATGCTTAACAGCCAGAATATAATACCTGTCGTATGCCGGAACACATCCCAATGCACCGAGCAGAATCTTTGAAACCAATGTGTCTGTTGCGTTATTGGCTACACCTTCAAAGGAAGGTCTTTCCTCCGCATATGCTCTTCTAATTCTGTCACTGATATCATCCAGTAAATCTAAGTTCTTATCTTCCATCAGTTCTTCTGACGTGATACCACAAAGTGGATTATACTTTTCTTCCATGATTATCCGCACAACTGGCTCGTGGACTTTATAGTCTTTCTGCAGCAGAAATGATGAACCACGATACATTCCCCAGCTTGCCAAGTAGAAAGCCAGATGCAGGCAAAGGTAGTCCACGGTCTTATCATCTCTATGAGTTCTTAGACTGACAAAGTTATCGTAGCAGTGTCTCCAAGACATATACCGCCCATGCTTATCCTCCACTGTCGCATTGAAATAAACCTTTATGTTCTCCAGTGCAGTCTCAATAGATAAACTGTTCTTTCGCACTGCCTGTTTTGGAGTCGTTTGCACAGTTGTTTTTGACTTCTTTGGAAATGCCTCATACCCAGTCTTTACAAATTCTATTGTTTGGTTAGGAATATCAACATTCCTTGTATTATACCCTGCATTGAGCCACCCAAATGCAATGGGATTGGATTCGGAGTTCGACCACAATGCCGGGTATTTATATGCGGAATCTATTAATTTGCAGCCGAGAATACTTTTGATTTCAGAAAATGTTAATCTGAGTTCATCTTTACCACACTTTTCTA
The DNA here is from genome assembly GCA_028689735.1 of Hespellia sp. Taxonomy (GTDB): domain Bacteria; phylum Bacillota; class Clostridia; order Lachnospirales; family Lachnospiraceae; genus Hespellia. The sequence goes on from JAQVCP010000009.1 coordinate 70,498, forward strand.
AATATGATGTGAGTTCAATGTACTTTTCTCCTTTTGCCATCAGCCATTCCTCCTAGAGCATTTCAAATTTCTTATGTAAAAATTTTAGCACCATATCATCAATTGTGCCACCGCCAATATCTCCGTCCACAATTTCTTTCCGTCCATCGCTGAACGAAATCTGCAACTGATAACTGCAGCCATCACAGACCTCACACATAATAATCTCCGATGGATCCGCAAAGACAGCTTTCTTCAATTGGCGATAGAACTCCAATGCTTTATTTGCAGAACAGCTTGCTTCTTCTTTGGATTCATATTTTCTGCTTTGACCACGGTAGGTATAGCAGAGCATCTTTCCATCAGGATATACTTCGCACACCCACCTCTGCATATCATCAACAAATCCCGGACCGTTCTCCCAACACTTAAAGCGAACCTTTGTTATTGCCGTTGCAGGCATCGATTCCTTTGACCACTGATGCTTGCAGTCCAAACAGCCATAGTCCGGCTGCCCCGGCATCACAATACATCCACCAAGAATCACTTCTCCTCGCTCTGCTTCTTGAAAACCTTCATACGATGGCATACCATACATAATTGGAGCAACTTTTGTCGAATGGCACTTTGGACATTTCATCATAAGACCACCTAGCCTTCCTTATCGATTTCTTCCAGTCTCTTTAGCCACTTGGAGATAGCACCATCCTCAAAAAAGCCAAGCAACGCTCCATCGCAAAAACGTTCTGCTCTGACTGCTCCCATCAGTAAAGCCATGATGGTTTTACCGTCCAGAGCGTCCAAATTTGCCCCATTCATGGATTCTGTTCCCCACTCTATATGATTCTGCTCCAATATCTCTCCATAGCGGTTTAAGCCATATTCTGGGTGTTCTTCCATGAACTCATAAATTTCCCCTTCAAATTTCCTGACCATTTCTGAATATGAAACAAATGGGAACTGAATAGGATGCTCCATTGTGCCATCATTCTCTCTATCGATTATCCACTCTCCAAAATTATCATCCTCGATAAGGGGAATGTATTCTGTTAATTTCTTGTATGTCTCTGCCATATTATGACCTCCCGTTCTTTTGAATTTTATATTTACACACCATACTCAAGTCATCTTCTTGGAGGATTCCCTTTTCCATACCATATTCTATCACTCTATCCGGCAGGAAATGTCTTTCCTGTATAAATTGCCCGCCCAAGCGTTCTGCTATCTTTCGACTTTTGATGTTGTTGCTATCAGCCTTCCATGTGAAATAATCTATGGTATCCCACGAGCTGGCATATTGATGAACAAGCACAGCTGCTCTTGTTCCATAGCCCTTGTCCATATATTCATCAAGCACATCTAATCCGAACTCCGGCATAGATGGATGCTGCATATCAAATTGACAGAAAGCACAAATGCTATTGGACTTCTTCTCATAAACGGCAAACATAACAATTACTCCTTTTATGATTTCTTCCCACATTGTCTTGAATACTTCATCATACATACCCTTCAAAAAAGAACGGGATTTCGACATTCGATAATAGGCTTCTTTCTCTTTTTCCGTAATCCTGACTATTCCCAGGACATCATCTTCTTGTAAATATTCCACTGCAACCACCTTCTTCTTGCTAGTCAGTTCTTGATGGTCTAATTATAACCCAAAATCCAACCTATGAAGAAGTGTGCCATCAAAACACAGGGCATGCCGAAACTGTAAAAGTAGAATATGAAGATAGCGTAGTAAGTTTAGAATTTCTATTGCAGCTTTTTTACGATGTGATAGATCCAACCAGCTTGAACCGCCAGGGCGGGGATACTGGTTCGCAATACAGAACGGGAATTTATCACCTGAATCAAGAGGATGCACCTTTCATACAAGAATCAATCAGGGAATTGCAGAAGTCTTATCAGGAAAGAATTGTAATTGAAGTTCTGCCTTTGTCAAACTACACAAAGGCAGAAGACTATCATCAGAAATACCTTACGAAGAATCCAAATGGATATTGCCATATCAGACCGGATCAGTTTCAAAAAGCAAAAGATGCTAGTTACAAAAGCATCTGATTTTTAGCATTGTACAATGTCCGGTATCCCAGGTAAAGAGAACAGAACACGGCAAGGCAGACAACAGAGGTAATTGCAATCATAATGGCAATCTGGTAGAGAATTGCAGTCGTAGGAAGCGTACCAGAGAGAATCTGCCCAGTCATCATGCCTGGAAGCGAAATGATGCCCATACCCAGCATGGAATTCAGTGTTGGGAGAAGAGCAGTTTCTAGTGATTTGTTGACAAATGGAAGAAGAATGCTTTTTGGAGTTGCGCCCATATTAAGCAAGGTGTCAATCTTTGGTTTTTGTGTTTTGAGATTTTCGTGGAAGGTTTTTAGTCCGAGGCTTACACCGGTCATGGCATTTCCCATAATCATTCCACTGATGGGAATCGTATATTGGGGGTTGAAAAAGCTGACACCCACGACACCCAGGATAAAAAACAAGATTACAAACAAGCCGGTCAGAATGAGGGAAAGCGCAACAATAATCTGAAAGTTCCGGTTGATTCCCTTATTTCTTGACAACACTGTATGAACTGACATTGCCATCATGGCAGTTAGATATAGTAATACAAAAATGGGATGTGGGTTTTTAAAAATATAAGTCAGGACTAAACCAGCCAGAATAAGCTGAAGTGTCATTCGGATACTGCCGATGACGAGAAGCTTTGTCTGGTTGATTTTACATTTTTTCATAATGGCAAGAACAAGTAAAAGAAGCAGGTAAATGGCTCCAAACTGCCATAGATTTAGCACAATAACATTACTCACAGGACACCTCCGAATCTAGACTGATGTACTCATCTCCGTAACTTTTAGCAAGTGTTTTATCATGTGTGATGGCAATTAACGTGATTCCATGCTCGTTACAATACTGCTTCAGATTCTGTAAAAGAGATACTGCAGTTGCTTCATCCAAAGCAGAGGTGGGTTCGTCAAGCATCAGAACTTTTGGATGAAAAGAGAGACAGATTGCAATATAAATACGTTGACGTTCTCCACCGGACATATCACGGCAATTGTTCGTGAGTGGAAAATCCGCAAGGCATATGTTCAAAAAAAGATTCATAACTTCTTCAGAGGGTGTAAGGAGACCTCGATAAGAATAGAACTCTTCGAAATTATTGCGAATGGTAGTATCAAATAAATAAACGCTTTGTGCTACAAGCATGACGTCTCTGCGAAGTGCAATGGTATCATATTCGTTGATCGACTTGCCTTGATACAGGATTTCACCTTCTTCTGGAGAAATAGTAGCATTTAGAAGTTTTAATAAGGTGCTTTTTCCAGAGCCGCTTTTGCCACAGATGAAAGTGGTTTTATTTTTGTGAATTGTAAGGGAAGAATAGTGAATCAGATTTTTGAATGTTACATTTTTTAATGAAAACAGAGACATTTTGTCCTCCTTGTATAGGTGAAATAATATACCTAAATTCCACGTGCATTTTTTATTAGCTTAAAAGAACACTATTTCACGAAGAATTTAAACTGATACTCCCACATTGTAACATTATTTACCACCACCTTTCAATCTTTTTCAATAAATTAT
>JAQVCP010000010.1 GCA_028689735.1 Hespellia sp.
AGCATGTTGCAGGTATGGAAGAATCTGACATCATTGTTGCAATCAACAAAGATGAGTCAGCTCCAATTTTTGATGTAGCTGATTATGGTCTCGTTGGTGATCTCAATAAGATCGTTCCAATGCTTACAGAGCAGTTAAAAGCAGCAGTTGCAGCTAAAAAATAGTATTTAGTATACGATAATAGGTCCACAAGTCCGCTTAAATGTGGAATTGTGGACTTTTTATTTCATTGCTTATGCTATATTAAATACAAAGTATGCGATATCATATTTTATAAACTTTAGGAGGTAACAAAATGGGCTATAAGAAAAAATACGCAAGTAAGCTGACTACTGCCGAAGAAGCAGTAAAACTTGTTCAGTCTGGAGACTGGGTTGATTATGGCTGGTGTACAGGAACACCAGAAGCTCTGGATGAAGCATTGGCAAAACGTTACGAGGAGCTTCATGATGTAAAAATACGTGGAGGTATTCTTTTTACAAAACCAGCAGTAATGCAGGTTCCAGATACAGCAGAACACTTCACATGGAATTCATGGCATATGTCTGGTGTTGAGCGAAAGATGATTGCAGATGGAACTGCCTATTACGGACCAATCCGTTATTCAGAATTGCCACGTTTTTATCCGGAAAATGTAGATTCTATCCGTGTTGCAATGTTCCAGGTATCATCGATGGATAAGGATGGATTTTTCTCTTTTGGACCAAATGCATCACATCTGATGGCTGCATGCCAGAAGGCTGATCATGTCGTTGTAGAAGTAAATAAAAACATGCCATACTGTATCGGAAATGAGACAAGTAAAATCCATATTGATGAAGTTGATTATATTGTAGAAGGAAGCAATCCATCTATTCATGAACTTCCAGCAGGTGGCGAAGCAACAGAAATTGATTTAGCTGTTGCTCGTCTTATTACAGAGGAAATTCCAAATGGTGCCGCTCTTCAGCTTGGAATCGGCGGAATGCCAAATGCAGTAGGTTCTATGATTGCACAGTCTGATCTTAAGGATCTTGGGGTCCATACGGAAATGTATGTGGACGCATTTGTTGATATGGCAAATGCTGGAAAAATCAATGGTAACTGTAAGAACATCGATCAAGGTAAGCAAGTCTATGCTTTCGGTGCAGGAACGCAGAAGCTGTATGACTACATTGATAACAATCCAGAATGTTTTTCTGCATCCGTTGATTACACAAATGATGTGCGTGTGATTTCACAGCTTGATAACTTCATGTCTATCAATAATGCAATTGATGTGGATTTATTTGGACAGGTAAATGCCGAATCTGCAGGTACAAAACATATCAGTGGTGCCGGCGGACAGCTCGACTTCGTTATGGGCGCATATTTATCAAAAGGCGGAAAGAGCTTTATTTGCTGTTCTTCAACCTTCAAAAACAAACAGGGAGAGTGCGTTTCCCGTATTCGTCCTACTCTTAGTACAGGATCAATTGTTACAGATACAAGAGCAAACACCCACTACCTTGTTACTGAATTTGGTAAGGTAAATCTGAAGGGAGCTTCCACATGGGAGCGTGCTGAAAAGATTATTTCTATTGCTCATCCAGATTTCCGAGATGAACTGATCAAAGAAGCAGAGAAGATGAATATTTGGAGAAGAAGTAATAAGATTAAATAGTCTATGTAGTAATCCTATTAAATAAATCATCTAAAACAAAAAGCAGAGAATTCTATCAAAATAGAATCTCTGCTTTTTGATGAATATAATATGCTGCTGAAAGTTTAAATCATTGTAAGCAATCTCACATATTATCTATAAAAATCTAAAGACACCAATAACTTTTCCGAGAATCGTCACATCAGGGACGATGATTGGATCCATATTATCATTCTCCGGCTGGAGACGTATATAGCCTTCTTCTTTGAAAAAAGTCTTAACAGTAGCACCATCTTCAACCAGAGCAACCACAAGGTCCCCATTGCTTGCAGTATGTTCTTCCTCAACTAAAACCATATCTCCATCAAAAATTCCTATATTGATCATGCTTTCGCCTTGCACCGTCAACATGAATGTCTGTTTATTTGGCATATACTCCATGGGAATAGGAAAATAATTCTCAATATGCTGTTGCGCCAATAATGGTTCGCCAGCAGCAACCCGTCCAATAATCGGAACATTCACCATCTCTCTACGTTCCATATTAAATGTATCATCCAAAATCTCTATTGCCCTTGGTTTTGTTGGATCTCTTCTGATATATCCGTTCTTTTCTAAGGTCTCCAAATGGGAGTGAACAGAAGAAGTAGACTTTAAATTGACTGCTTCACAAATCTCACGAACTGCCGGTGGAAACCCCCGTTCTAATATCTGCCCTTTAATGAAATTAAGAATCTCTTTTTGTTTTGTACTGATCTTACCCTGTGACATGTAATCCTCCTCATCAATCCGAATCAATTATATATACTATATATTATCATAATACATGATAGAAAGCAAACATTTGTTGCGAAAATATGTTCGATTTTTTACTCAAAATCTATTGACAAACATCTGTTCGTATTATATAATTCAAACATAAAGAACAGTCGTTCGAAAGCAATGGAAGATTTTAACAGGGGGAACGAGACTATGAGCAGAGAAAGATTTTATTTAGAGAAAAAGAGAAGAGTAGATGTCATGAAAAAAAAGATTCTGTTGTTTGTTTGCACTTTAGCTATTGTCACTATTTTTTCCGGTACACTTGCATCCGCACATGATGAAAGAACGAATAAACCTGCAGATTATACCTATTATAAAAGTATTGAGATTCAACCGGGGGATACTTTGTGGAACATTGCAAGGACATATATGACTGACGATTATGATTCAATAGAATCCTATATTAGTGAATTAAAAGCAATTAACTCTTTATGTTCTGATGATATTCAGGATAGCATGTACCTTATGGTTGCTTACAATGATTCCAGTATTTAATTATTCATTTTGTTTACCATCTATATTTATTGATTTATAATATAAGCTATCAACATTACTTCACCCAGTAATTTGATATACAACTCACCCATAGGCAGTGCAACATAATTAATATGCTTGCATTGCCTTAAATAATCCCCTGTCTCAAAATTAATTTTGAGACAGGGGATTATAAAGTTGATCACCACTTTCTTAAAAAAAACTGATTGTTAAAGAGTATTTTAAAAGCATTGGTTTAATCTATACTACAAATGCTGATTTTTCCAAAAGATATAGACGTAAAAAACAAAAAATGTTATAATGGATATAAAGTTTAGCTTAGATTCAAGCAAAGTTTTATATCCATGAAAGGGGTTTCTACAATGGCAAAAGATATTAAGACATACCATGAGCAACTATATATTGATTCTACTTTAAAATTACGTGAAGTTCTAAAGACACTTCCTCCGTTTTGTAAAGATTATTTTCGTGCGATGGAGCCAACTACGTCTGCCAAGACAAGGATATCTTATTCCTATGACATTCGTGTATTCTTTAATTTTCTTTTGGAAGTTAACCCTGTTTTTCATAATCATTCTATTAGTCAGATTACACTGCATGATATTGAGCAGCTGACTCCCACAGACATTGAAGAATATCAAGAATATTTGAAGGTTTATGAATCTGATGGCCGGCAGGTCACGAACAGCGAAAATGGCATTGCCCGGAAAATGTCTTCTTTAAGAAGTATGTATTATTACTTTTTTAAGCGACAGCTTATCGAGAAAAATCCAGTGCTTCTTGTCGATATGCCAAAATTGCATGACAAAGCTATAATCCGGCTTGACACTGATGAAATTGCTTTACTACTTGATTATGTAGAGCATTGTGGTGACCAGCTGACCGGGCAACGAAAAAAATATTATGAGAAGACAAAGGAGCGTGATCTCGCAATTCTCACACTTTTACTCGGAACAGGTATTCGCGTTTCAGAATGTGTGGGCTTAGATATTAATGATGTTGATTTTAAAAATAATGGAATCAAAGTCACCCGAAAAGGGGGAAATGAAATGGTAGTCTATTTTGGTGATGAAGTTCGCAAAGCATTGATGTCTTATCTTTTAAATGTAAGGAATGGAATTACACCGTTAGCAGACCATGAAAATGCATTGTTTCTTTCTACCCAAAGAAGGCGAATGGGTGTTCAGGCTGTAGAAAATATGGTGAAAAAATATGCAAAACAGGTAACTCCAAACAAGAAAATCACCCCGCACAAATTAAGAAGTACTTATGGTACTGCACTTTATAAAGAAACTGGTGATATATATCTTGTAGCTGATGTACTTGGTCATAAGGATGTAAATACTACAAAAAAGCATTATGCTGCAATTGATGAAAACCGCCGTCGCCAGGCAGCATCTGTCGTTAAATTGCGTGAAGATTGAACAGTTTAAATTACATAAACTTCATTAGAATATTGAAAACTTTTACATTTTTTCAGAATCAAGAATAATCGTAAAAGGTCCGTCATTTACAAGAGAAACCTTCATCTCGGCACCAAAACTTCCAGTTTCAACACAGGGCACCTGTTTGCTGCATTCTGCAATCATATACTCATACAGCTCTTCTGCAAGGTCCGGAGCTCCAGCTTCCGTAAAACTTGGCCTGTTCCCTTTTTTACAATTGGCATAGAGTGTAAATTGCGATACCAATAAGAGTGAACCACTTACATCTGCAAGGCTCAGGTTTGTTTTACCGACAGCATCTTCAAAAATTCGAAGACCAATCATTTTTCGGATAAGCTTATCAGCAACTTCCTTTGTGTCCTCCTGTCCCACACCAATAAGAACCAGATACCCTTTTCCTATCTTTCCTATTGTCTGGTCCGCCACTTCTACACTTGCCTCTGTAACTCTTTGGATTATAAATTTCATTTTTCTTTCCTCATTTTTTCTATTATATTTTTCAAGTATAACATTTTCAAACCATTTTTTCCAGAAAATATGATATACTTGTATATAAAATATCAGCTTGAATGCCGGTATCAGAATTAATTGTGATACCGGTATTTAACTTTTGGATTTAGCTTTTGATACTTACAATTTTGTGAGCCTTTTGGCCCGAATACACCGTAATGTACTCTTATTCTATTCCGTAAAATTAAAGGAGGATTTATGAAATGAAATTACAGAGATTACTCAGCCTGACCAGAAAAGCTGTGGATGAATATTCTATGATTCAGGAAGGTGATCATGTTGCCGTGGGTATTTCCGGTGGAAAAGACAGCCTTACGCTGTTATATGCTCTGCATGGACTGAAACGTTTTTATCCAAATAAATTTCAGCTCAGTGCAATTACAGTTGATCTCGGATATAGCGATTTTAATCTGGATTCAATTCACAAACTTTGTCAGAAGCTTGAGATTCCTTATACCGTTGTGCGCTCTCAAATTGCCCATATTTTGTTCGATGAGCGGAAGGAGACAAATCCATGCTCCTTGTGCGCAAAGATGCGTAAAGGGGCTTTAAATAATGCTGCAAAGGATATGGGTTGTAACAAAATTGCATACGCTCATCATAAAGACGATATTATCGAGACTATGCTGCTCTCCCTCTTTTTCGAGGGACGTTTTTATTCCTTTTCCCCCAAGACCTATCTGGATCGAATGGAGCTTACTGTAATACGTCCAATCATGTTTGTTGACGAAATGGACGTCATAGGATTTCAGAACCTATATCAGCTGCCGGTTGTAAAAAGTAAATGCCCTGTGGATGGATATACCAAGAGACAATATGCAAAGAACCTGATTCGTCAGCTTACAAACGAGAATCCCGGTGTCAGAGAAAGAATGTTTACAGCCATTCTAAATGGGAATATAGATGGTTGGCCAGAACGTCTTTTGCACACCAGATAACAACGTTCTGTACGCATTGTAAACAGATCATTATATTTAATGAAAGCCTCAACTCCGACATAGATATCATATCCTGCCAGAGCTGAGGCTTTCCTGTTTTAAGATTTAAAGAATAGTAAACATGTAATCATGCTCAAATAGAAACCTTCCCAATGCGTTCCTTCAAAGCTACGTAAGAAGCAATCGCTTCCGTAGTGCCATCAATACCGAGCTGAGAGCTGGAGAAGCATACATCATAGCTCTGGGCATCTGACCAGCGTTTGTTAGTATAGTAATTGTAATAGCTCGCACGCTTTTTATCAGTTTTGACAATCATGTCTTTTGCTTTTGCATCTGATATGTTGTAAAGTCTTGCAATTCTGTGAATACGTTCATCAAGATCTGCATGAATAAATACATTAATCACATTCGTATATTTTTCCAATGCATAATCCGCACATCTTCCCACAAGAATACAGGGACCTTTATCCGCGATTTTTTTAATTGCATCAAACTGCGCCAAAAATACTTTGTGATTAATCGGCATATCTGAATAAGTGTTTCCTGAATATCCCATGGAATATGTATCCATGACAAGAGAATATAAAAAGCTATTCGTAGGCTTTTCATCATGCGTCTCAAAGATCTCTTCACAGATACCACTTTCTTTTGCCGCTACGGCAAGCATCTCTTTATCATACAGGGTTACGCCCATCTGAGCTGCCAATTTTTCACCGATTTCACGTCCGCCACTGCCAAACTCACGACCAATTGTAATTATTGAATTTATTTTGCTCATAGTTGCCACTCTCCTTTACCACGGTCATTTTACTTTTCAAATAGATATCCAAACCATCTATGTCAAATATCTGTTCTTATGATTAGTATATAGCAATAGCAATTTTTTTTCAAATATATTTCATCTATTGCGCAAATTCTTTAGTAATTTTTCAAAATATTCAGGCAAAGGTGCATCAAATTCTATATATTCCTTTGTTGTTGGGTGTATAAACCCAAGAACTTTTGCATGGAGAGTCTGTCCCTGAAGTGTAAACGGACATCGCTTCGGACCATATACCTCATCACCTAGAATTGGATGGCCTATGCTGGCCATATGAACCCTGATTTGATGGGTACGCCCGGTTTCAAGCTCGCACTCGATGTACGTATATCCTTGAAAATGTTCCAGCACTCTGTAGTGGGTAATGGCATCTTTTCCATTTTGGGTGACAACACTCATTTTTTTTCGATCAAGAGGATTCCTCCCAATCAGCGTATGAATCGTACCGCTTTCTGCTTTCAGGTTTCCATGAACGATTGCATGATATTTTCTGGTAATCGAATGACATTTCAACTGCTCTGCAAGAGATTGATGAGCCCTATCGTTTTTGCAGATTACAAGAGATCCCGTTGTGTCCATATCAATTCTATGAACAATGCCAGGACGAGATATTCCATTGATTCCGGACAAATTGTCTCTGCAGTGATATAAAATTGCATTTACAAGTGTTCCGCTCTCATGTCCGGCAGAAGGATGCACAACCATATTTTTTGACTTATTTACAATGAGAAGATCCTCATCTTCATATAAAATATCCAGAGGAATGTCCTCCGGAATAATGTCAGGTTCGCGAAGCTCTGGAATATCAACTGTGACCGTGTCTTGATCAGAGACCTTGAAATTCGCTTTGACAACTTTTTCATTCACCGTGACATGTTGCTCTTTTACTATTTTCTGAATATATGATCTTGATAAATCCGGCAGCATATCATTTAGATATTTATCAATACGAATTGCTGTGTCCAGATTCTCAACTCGAAAAGTTTGCTTTGCCATCTTCCTCCAGCCCCTTTCATTTTTCTAAAAGTAGAAGCACAATTCTGCTACAACCGTTTAAAGCTGAAACAGGATAAATCCTCTTCCTTGTAATAGAATAAAATCAATGCCGCAAACAAAATGCATGCAACAACCACATAAATATCTGCTACATTAAAAATAGGGAAATCAATCAATTCAAAATAGAAAAAATCGACAACATAATTCAGACGGACTCGATCAATCATATTTCCAATTGCTCCTGAACAAATCAAAACACTGCAGATTCTAAGGGGAATATATCTTGCGCTCAGCGGCATCTTGTGGTAAAGAAAACCAATGACAAGAATAATCAGAACTGCACTTATCACAAAAAATATCTTCTGATTCTGCAAAATTCCGAATGCAGCTCCCCTGTTTTCCAGATAATGCAATTGAAAGATATTTTTTATTATTATAAACGGATTCTGATTCTTCAACTGGAGCTGAGCAATTTTTTTTGTGTATTGATCAAATCCTGACAATACGATTACACTGAAAATGGCAATCATATAACTTTTTATATAACTATTGTTTTTTTTCATGAAAATACCTCAGTTAAATATATTTGTGTATTGTTACATAAATCCGGTTTTTCTTAGTTACTGACTGTTCTCCAATATATTGAAACTTACCAAGCCCCCGGACAGAAATCACATCGTCCGCCTTTAATTGATAACTGTTAGTCGTTATGATTCTTCCATTCACATAGACTTTTCCAGCTTCAATCAAACCTACGAGCTTACTGCGTGAAGCCCCGAATGCCAACGAGAGCAGGCTGTCAAGACGAACCGATGCAACGGTCCCTTTTCGCTCTTCATATTTGGGCTGATAATCAAAATCGCCCTTATCCTGTCGTGTGACTTTTATAGAAGTATGACGAATACGCGTCAATTCTTTCCCGACAAAGTCGCATAGAGTATCCTGAAGAAAAATAAATGCCTCATTTTCCATAACCTGTATATCGCCCAATTTATTGCGTTCAATACCGAGATTCAATATTGCCCCTAAGTAATCCCTATGCGTTAGCTCTTCTGAATATCGAGGATTCAAGGGACTGATTTTCAGAATAGAAACCGGATATTTTATTTCACAATAAAGAGCATCAGGTAGAAAAGCAACCATCTGACGCTCAGCATATGCATACCCGCCAAAAGTCTCATATTGTGAAAAAAGCTGATTCTTTGGAAGCGTATGTAAAATATTAAGTTCATTCAAATTCAGAAAATCAGAATAGGTAACAATATCACGATGAAATGTAATCTGGGATAATTCAATCAGTCTGTTTTGTAATAGTTGTTCCTCTTTTTGCATATCAATTAAAATCTGTTTCTAACAGAAGGCATCTCCATAGATTCCCCTAATAAATCCTGAAGATCACCGCTAATATCAACGTTCGTAGGCGTAACTAAAAATATGTAGTTAGAAATCTTCTGAAGATTACCACTAATTGCAAAAGTCGCACCTGATGTAAAATCAATAATTCTCTGAGCAATTTCTAAATCAAGCCCTTCTAAATTAAGAATGACTGTACGTCCGTTCAATAAAGTCTCCGTAATTTCTCTTGCATCTTCCACTGAGGAAGGCTTCACCACGCATACCTCCATGTTGCTCTTTCTGGTACTTGTTGGCCGCATCGGCGTTACTTTATTCGTACTGTGAGCAGGAGATCTCTTCTCTTCCTCTGCATCGAATTCATCGTAATCATCCTTTGCCTTTTTATTGAATAATGATTTGTGAGGCTTCTCCTCGTAGTCATCATAATCATCATCATATTCTTCTTCGTCATTCAATTTCATGATATCAAGAAACTTGTCAAAAACACCCATTTTTACACTCCTATCTTATGTCCCTATTATGTCTTAGCATAATTATTTTTGTAAATATACAAAGGCTAAATGCTGTAATCCCTTACACCAAAAATTCCTGTACCAACTCTCACCATAGTTGCACCTTCTTCGATTGCGATCATATAATCATTGGTCATACCCATCGAAAGTATACTCACATTAGTATTATCAATGTTTTCATGCATAATGTCAACAGATAATTTGCGTAATTTTGCAAAATATGGTCTATTTTCTTCTGGATTTTCTACATTTGGTGCAATTGTCATTAATCCACACACTTTAATATGGGAAAAAGATGCAATTTTTTTAATTAGTGGAAGAACTTCATCCGGAGCTAGACCAAACTTACTCTCCTCTCCTGCCACATTGACTTCCAGTAAAACATTAACCACACAATTTTTTTTCTCAGCCTCTTTCTCTATCGTTTCTGCCAGACGAAAGGAATCTACTGAATGAATCATTGCTACTTTATCCACGATATATTTTACTTTGTTGCGCTGCAGATGACCTATCATATGCCATTCAATGTCTTTTGGCAGTGCTTCGTATTTGTCTGTCAATTCCTGTACTTTATTTTCTCCAAAAATACGAATTCCCAGATCATATGCCTCCTGTAAAACCGAAATCGGTTTTGTCTTACTGACCGCAATAAGGGTCACATCCTCCCGGCTGCGATCTCCCTTTTTACAGGAAATCTCTATCTTTTTTTCCACATTTTCTAATGCTTCTTTTAACATTGCAATTCACTCCTTTGTCAATTAAATACAACTTCATCTTCTTTTACACTATTTGCATCCAACACAATATGATCGTAGTTAGCCAGACCATACGAATCACCGGTCTCTACAATATAGTAGGAATCGCTTTCACACAAAATAGAAATCTTTTTGAACACTGTATATCCTTTGTTGATGTTGTAAACCCCCTTCAGCTTAGACATTTCTTTCATCATAAATGTATCCGTTGATTCGGGCATTACCAGTACGTCACCCTCTTTAAACTGCTCCGGATCCAGATAAACACTTCCGTCTTCTGTTGTCGCATAAGATTCTGCTTCTACAAATTCAGAAATCGTCTTCCCGTTTTTGTCAGTTGTCTGTCTTAGGACTCCTGTATTACTGCTGTTGCCTCCATGGGTCAGATACTCAGATGGCACCACATAAAAGTCCTTTTCCGTCACGGAAGACTTTGGAATCTTAAGCCCTGTTTCATCTTCCAGTATCAATTCAACATTAACAAAACGATCATTTGCATAGCGAATCATCGAGTTATCGTAAGATAAACAGCCAAATTGCTTCCCCTCCTTTGTTATGATTGAAAAATCTGCCCAGATACTGTCTTTGTCATTGTTAAGCTTCGTCTTGATGTATGTTGTATCTGCCAGTTGTTTCGCTGTCTCTTCATCTATTTCGAACAAAATAGACCATGTCTCACTCGTAATCAGCTTATATGCGGTATCTCCTGCACGGACCTTTCTGTTTGTCGTGTAAGATTCCACCTTCGCCTTTTTATTCTCAAGCTCATCCACCGTAAAGCTATCCTGAGTCACTCCTTCGTATCCATCTGTCTCAAACACAATAATTCCATCAGAAACAGACGATACAACCGCCAGACTGTCTGCTCCTGCCGAGGCAAGAAGCGAATCTAACTGAGCAGTCTTGGTATTGTTTGCCGCACTTTGAAGTGTATCCTTTAAATCGTTCTTAAAGTCATAGACTTTTGAAAAATTATCTTCATTATAGCTGGAATTAAACTCCTGTGTCTTAAGAACAATGGAATTCTGTTTATCGACTGACAAAGAAACTCCATTTGCCTCAGCGGATTCATCCAAAGAGACCTTATCAGGTGAAAGAGTATAAATATTCGCACCAGCTTTAATTTTGCTTGCCTCTGAGACAAAATAGTTAATGTATCCGTCCGTTTCAACAGGTACCACAGCTTCCGAGCGAAGAATCATACCTGTATAAGAATTATCCTTTAGTATGCTTCCATTACGTACTTCATAAACTGATACCTTGTTTGAGGTCAGATATAGAATGACTGTAACGAGAAGATATAAAAACACAATTGCAAAGATAAAAATTCCAATATTCCATTCTCTTTTAATTTTATATTTTTTTATATTTACTGATTTATTTACTGGTTCATCCGTAGATTTCGGTATCAAAATAAAGAACCTCCTGTTTATGAATAAAATCCTCTATGTATAAATGAATAATCATATGAAATGTAATTAGTATATCATTTTAAAATGTATATTTCCAGCTATAAAGGCAACAATACCATTAGATAGAACAAAGTGTATCATTGCATATACCATTTTGTCATACTGCAATCAAAAAGAGGATTCGCTGTAAAGCGGCCACTCATCCTCGCACTTTGGGAACATCTCAGGCAGTTCAGATATACGCTGCTATATAGGAAATACATCTTGATTTCCTATATAAAAAATGAATGTAAAAGGAGGATATAGCATGAAGTGGTTTGATAACACAGCTCTTACATTAGTCATTATTGGAGCCATAAACTGGCTTCTGGTTGGAATATTCCGTTTTGACCTGGTAGCGTTTTTACTTGGTGACATGAGCTGGCTCTCAAGAATTGTCTATACAATCGTTGGGTTATGCGGTCTGTACTTGTTCAGTCTGTACGGACGTATCGGCAGCATGTCAGAATAGCAAAATCAGAAGAGAATCTTCGGAGCTTCCTCCGAATGCATGGTAACATATTAAAAGGTGCCCTTATGTAGGACACCTTTTCTTTCATCAACATGAAAGTGTCTCGCAATAAAAATCTGCCGACTCAAAATAATTATTTTATGTATCCGCTCCAGTTTATTCCAACTTCATATTTTATATCTCATTACCGCTTCACATATGTTTTGAATTTATTTCGAAACTCCAGCAGTCAGCAGACTGGTAGTGTCGTTATACAAAGTCGTCTTGTCTGGAGCACCCATTACAATAGATATGTAAGGATTTCCGGCATCATTCTGGCTGTAAAGGATTACACAGGAGCCTGCCTCATCAGTGGTACCAGTCTTTCCACCAAACACCTTCACACCGTCTGGCATAGCAGTCTTCCCAAGTGAATAATAATTCGTTGGAGTCCAGACGGCTTCCCTTGTGCCACTTGCTGGATTTGTGATAGACGCCGTATAGGAATCCTGAGATACAATATCAAGAAATCTCTGATCCTGAATACACGCATTGAAAATCAGGTATAAGTCATAAGCCGTTGTATAATGATTATCCTCATGCAATCCGTGTGGATTCACAAAATGTGTGTGTGTTGCCCCGAGATTGACTGCCTCTTGGTTCATACGTTCTGCGAAAGCCTCTACGCTCCCTGACACATGCTCTGCAATGGCAACTGCATTATCATTGCCGGAATAAAGGAGAAGACCGTTCAACAGATCGTTCATACTCAGTTGGTCACCCGCCTGCAGTCCACAAAGTTGTGCGCCCGCTTCAAATTGTGTGGCGTTCTCGCTAACTGTCACTATATCATCCAGATTGCCATATTTTAGTACGATGTAAGCAGTCATAAGTTTTGTAGTACTTGCAGGATATAACTGGTCAAATACCTTGTCCGAATATAGCACCTGATGATTGGCAATATCAAAGAGTCCTGCCGCATGAAGAGAATCATCCGTTGTATACCCTTCCAATCCAATGTCGGTATTCGTCACACACAGATTTGCTGCAAATAAGTCACCCTGATACAAATTCGTATTATATTTTCCTAACTCATATTCAGTTGTATATGCTGTATCAGCTGCACATCCGGCAAGTAGAAAAGTACAGGAACACAATGCAACAACATTTCTGATGATTTTATTTGTACATCTCACGCCAGTCCAAATCCCCTCTGTCCAATGCTAAAATAAGTGCTTCAGCCGTGGCAATATTCGTTGCCATCGGTATATTATAAGTATCACATAACTTAACGATATCATTTACATTTGGCTCATGTGACCGCGGTGTCAGCGGGTCACGGAAAAAAATCAAGACATCGATATTGTTCGCCTCAATCTGCGTTCCAAGCTGTTGCTGTCCCCCCAGATGTCCTGCAAGATATTTGTGAATTGATAAATTTGTCACTTCTTCCACAAGCCTTCCCGTCGTTCCTGTTGCATATAATTCATGTTTACTTAAAATGCCACGGTAAGCAATACAAAAATTCTGCATCAGTTTCTTTTTTGCATCGTGCGCAATTAATCCTATGTTCATGTCTATTCTCCTTACTGATATTTTTTCGGCTGCAGCCCTACATTCAGGACAAATCCAATTCCCATATAGAAGCAGACCACAGACGTAATTCCATAGCTGACGAAAGGCAAGGAGATTCCAGTATTTGGAAAAATTCCGGTTGCCACACTGATATTGATGAAGCTCTGTACACCAATCAGTGCGGCAACTCCACCGCAGATTAACTTACCCCCGGTGTCCTTCGCTTTCAGTCCTATCAAAATACATTCAACCACTATTAATAATAGCAAAATTATGACAATACAACAACCCACAAATCCTAATTCTTCTCCAATTATAGCAAAAATAAAGTCTGTCTGTGGCTCAGAGAGATAATTTCCATTTTTCACGGATGTGGTTGTGTTATTATTCAGCCCTTTTCCGGTCAATTGTCCCGACCCGATTGCCATAACAGAATTCAATTGCTGGTATGCCTCCGACGATGCATACTCCTCGGGTTCCAGCCATGCAAGGATTCTGTCCTTTTGATAATTGTTGATGATTTTGATATCCGTACCGACCACCAGACTCAGAAAAATGATAGATACCGGTACAACAATTGCAAGAAGTGTTCCTATAAACCGATAGTCAAGTCCTGCCAGAAACAGAATAATCGCAAACAATGCTGCCAGACAAATGGTATTGGATAAGTTGGGCTGCTTATAAATCAACACTAAAGAAGGGAGAATCAGCGCAATTGCCATAAACAGATTCTTTCTTGCATTGATGGCGTGCTCCCGTTCCATAAATAGCTTGGCATAGAATAAAATCATCAGGATTTTAGTTAAATCAGAAGGCTGAAAACGAGTAAATCCAAGATCAAGCCAACGCTGTGCACCGTTTACCTTGACTCCTAAAAACAAGACAGCGACAAGGAGCAGCAGATTGATAATATACAATATCCAGTAAAAGTCAAGCACTCTCTCATAATCAATCAGCGCAATTACCAGCATGATTACCGAGCCAAGAAGAACTCCGCCGATTTGTTTGCTCTGCACTGATTCCTGTGCACTGCCGACCACAAGAATTCCAATAATAGAAATCGCCCACACTAATATGACAAGTGAGAACTTGAAGTCTTTTACATGATATCGTTTTAAGCTTTGTAGTTTTCTTTTTAAAAATTCTATGAATTTCAATGTTTTTCTCCTGTAAATGATATATGGATATCAGATCGTGTAACTGTAATTTTAATTTGGTTTGGATTGGCTTCTATGTATTTTGTAACTGTCTGATATAGATCAGATTCCAGCTTATCCGTTACGTTCGGCTTGCAGTGAACCCGGTCAGAAGTAAGTACGCTCTTTAACCGCTCTTTTGCAATGGAAACAGACGATGTTCGCCTCGGACTATGAAATACCGGCATGATCCATTCCTCCTAATTTGATTTGAAATGGTGAAGCAGTCTTGCGAGAACACCCTCGGTACGCGTATAATCCGGAATTGGAACACTCTCACCGTTAATTCTTCTACAGATATTTTGATAAGCCTGTCCGGCCAGTGAATCAGAACCGATGACCGGTTCTCCCTGATTCGTTGCAATCACAACCTGTTCATCGTCCGGCAGGACACCAAGCAGCTCAACTGCCAGTATTTCTGTGACATCTTCCACCGTCATCATGTCTCCCTTTTGTACCATCTCGATCCGCAGCTTATTTATAATCAGCTGCGGCCTGGAAATCCCATGTGCCTCAAGAAGTCCAATAATCCGGTCCGCATCCCGAATGGCGGATACTTCCGGCGTAGTGACAACAATTGCACGATCAGCTCCCGCAATTGCATTTTCAAATCCCTGTTCAATTCCGGCCGGGCAATCCAGAAGAATATAATCATACTCTTCCTTTAACTCATCCACTAATTTGCGCATTTGTTCCGGCGAAATTGCCGTTTTATCCTTGGTCTGTGCTGAGGGAAGCAAAGACAATTCAGGAAAACGCTTATCTTTTATTAAGGCCTGCTTTAATCGGCAATTACCTTCAATCACATCTACAAGATTATAGATAATACGATTTTCCATTCCCATTACAACATCAAGATTTCGAAGACCCAAATCGGTGTCAATAACGATGACCTTTTTATCTGATTGTGAAAGCCCAATTCCAATATTTGCAGTGGTGGTCGTCTTTCCCACACCGCCTTTTCCAGATGTAATAACAATTGCTTCGCCCATATCTCGTGCGCCTCCCAAATTTATTCGATCATTTATACTTTTATTCTGTCAATGGATCCACATAAATGTGACTGCCATCGATCAGAGCAATCTTTGGTCCTTTGATTGTAGAGCTTTCCTGATAAACCATTTGTTTCTTCGCGACCATATCCGCAATACGCAGATTCTTTGGATTCATGCCAAGTGCAACGATAAATGCATTTCTGTTGCCTCCGGCACCTGCATATGCAGAACCGTCCAACTCCCCTAAAATCACAATATTCTCTTTTGCAATTACTTTCGCACCGCGCTCTACATCGCCAAGAACTATAATGCTGGATTCTGATTCTAATACTTGACGTTTCTTCAATGTTCCTTTATAAAAACGTCCATCGCGCTTTGCAGAATCCTCCATGCATTGTTCGATAATGTTGCGATAGAACACCTCGGAATTCTCATCCTTGTCGATAACACAGATAATTTCAATTCCTACGGTATCTTCAATGACTTGAATCAGCGTCTCTTCCTCACTGCGCGTGATGGAACGCCCTAAAAAGGAAACTGCCATCTTTGCGCCCTGAAAGAACTTCGCTGATTCATTAAATTTGTTCTTCACAGCGGAAAGTAACTCCTCAAAAGGTGCTTCCGGATGCAGATGTACATCCAGGCCGTATTTGCTGCTTTTAATTCTTACTAGTTTCTCCATATATCTCACCTCTGTATCAGTCCCCATGTGAAGCGGCTCCGAGTGTTGCTGCCTTTCCAGTTATCAGTTCTGCTTTGTCTGTGATTCCGTAGCGGAAACGGACAATATCTCGTCCAATTTCTGCTGTATAATTTGAACTGTAGCCATTTGCAATACGAACTGCCAATGAAATCTCCGGACTAGCGGAAGGCGCATATCCAACAAAAAGAATGTGATCAGGATGAGTCTCACTCTGCTGTGCAGTTCCTGTCTTACCCGCCATGGAGAAATCTCCCATATTTCCGGAAAATACGCTGGAGCTGTCGACCATATCCACCATACCTTCCTGTACTGCACTCCAGGTCGTGGAAGCAACATCATCCATCTGATTATATACGGTAGGTTCAAATTCCTTAATGACCTGTCCATCCGTATCTGTAGTCTTATCCAAAAGTGTCAGGTTATAAACAGTTCCTCCATTTGCAACTGTTGTCACATAACGGTTAAGCTGACTGACTGTATAATTGTTTGTGCCCTGCCCAATTGCTGACGGTACCGAATAACTGTCAGAAATCTGTGGCTTAGATTCTGGAATCTCCAATCCGGAGGTTTCTGCTAGTCCAAACTCTGTCGCATATTTTGCCAGTTTCTGTGTCCCTAGATCACTGGAATAAGTTCCGTCTTCTGTTGTACTTAAACGATACCCAACCTCATAGAAGAAGTCATTACATGAATTCTCAATGGCACCGGTAACATTCAGTCCGCCATGTGCACCTGGGTAAATCCAGCATTTTGGATTCGGCACAACCTTATCAAAAATACCGGAACAGCTGATAATGGAGGAAGTATCAATCACACCTTCCGTCAATCCGGCAACCGAACTAACCATCTTATAGGTAGAACCCGGAGCGGTTTTTTCCTGCGTCGCATTATTGTAAAGCGGGCTGGAAAGGTCTTTTACCAGCTGATTATAATATGCAGAATCCATTGTATTTGCCAACCGGTTATTATCATACCCCGGATAAGAAACACATGCCAGAACCTTACCGGTATTGACATCAGTGACAACCGCAGAACCTGTACAAGGTTCCAATGCCAGTTCCCCCGGTGTAAGCTCAAGACTTTCAATCTTGCTGTAGAGCAAACTGTATGGATCCACGCTTCCCGTAAGAAGACCATTATAAGTCTCATCATCCTTCGGAAAGATTCCCTGCTCATACAGAGCCGCACATACCTGATTGCCACTAATACCACTTGATTTTATAAGATATTTGTATAAAAGTTTGTCGAAATCAGTATCTGTCGGCAAATAATCTTGAAGATAAGACAGAATTCCCTGATACACTTCATTGGAATCTGAATATTTCCCTTCCGCTACATAGTTGGACAGCTTTGAAGTATCAATCCAGTTTTTGGATATCGCATAGTTCAAATAAGCATTCAGACTGATAGTCTCATCACTTTTCCATGCCTTATAGGTCTCGTCACTGGAATCTATTGCGTCTTTCATTATGATTCCGGCATTGTTAGAGAGAAGATCTGCTTCGATATAATTGATATAAGACTGCATTTCCGGAGACAAATCTTTATACGCCGCTGAATTAGGGTCCTGCAGGTAGGCCATCACTTCTGCAATTGCACTAGTCTGCCGCTCCGTGAAAGTATTCTGAATTGCCTGCTCCGCCTGTCCTGCATCCTGAGCAGTAAAATGTTCGATATTCAAAATATTATTGGCAAAAAACGTATTGTACACATCGCCAATTGGAATGATAATCTGAGAACTGTCGCTTGCTGTACTTGGGTCATAGTCCATTGTATTATTAAGCTTTGCAAGCAGAATTCCTGCAAGCTTTTCTTCAATAAGCTGGTATGTGATTTCCTGAAGGTCCTTGTCAATAGTAAGGTAGACATCACTTCCTGCTTTTGAGTCTTTGTTGCTTACCATATCAATGACTTTACCAACACTGTCTACATAGAGAATCTGCTCACCTTTTTCTCCCTGAAGTGTAGAATCCATTGTCTGTTCAAGTCCTGCTTTTCCTATGATATCAGTCAATGAATATTTTTCTTTAATATCCGTATCCAGGGAATCATATTCGTCTTGTGAGATTTTCCCAGTATAACCGATGATGGATGCAAAATATTTGCTGTCTGTATATCTTCGCAAATAGTCCTCAGACACATTAACGCCTTCCAGAGAATCCAGATTCTCCATGATTGCCGCAACTGTTTCCGCACTGACATCGGAAGCAATTGTTGTTGGAATAAATTTCTGGTACCGGTTCAGACTGATAGCATATCTTAAGTTGATCATCTTCAAAATGTATGCTTTATCGGCATCTTTCTGTTCCAGACCATATCCATAGACCTCATCCTCACAAAGATATTGAATGATATCAGCAGCTGAATAGTTCTTCTGCTTTTCACTCAGTTCGTCTATCGTCTTAAGTCCGTAGACATCCGCAATAAAACGGAGCTTCTGTGTATCAGAAGACTGTGCGAACTGATAGTCACCATTGGCATCAAGTATGATTCCAAAATCGCTGATTACACTGTTGCCATGGGCTTCTACAATTGAAATAACACTGGCTAGGATCTCATTCATAATAGCATTCTTTTCTTTTACAGTGTCCGCAGAAATGTTGTCTTCAATAGTAATCGAATAAGCAAGCTCATTGTAAGCCAGCAGATTTCCATTGCGGTCATAAATGTTCCCGCGTGTTCCTGCAATTTCCCTCGTTTTTCTGATCTGCAGCTTATAGTTATTGAGATAATATTCTCCCTTTACAATCTGCAGATAGAACACTCTTCCTATCATAACAGCTGACAAGGCAGTAAATGCAATGACCAAAACCAGAAAACGTGATTTTAATATTTGGAAAAAAGTATCTTTTATACGATCAAACAAATTTACTAGCACTCCTTTTTTCTTCCTCTTCTAAGCGGTGATTCACAAATAGTATTACTTGATATAATCCTAAAGTGATAATAACAGTATAAATAAGTTCCGGAATGATGATCTGACTCAGGTAGGTTGCAAAGGAAAATCTGCTTCGCAGCAAATACATGAAAAAGTAGATTACTAATCCATAAACGGCCTCACTTGCCGAGATCAGAAACAGCGGCAATTTGATATCATCATCATAGTACAGGCGCTGAAACCGCCCATTTGCAAAACCAATCAATGCGTAGACCAATGCATAGAATCCCATAATTGCGCTAAATTGTATATCAATCAGCAAACCGGAAAAGAATCCTACAATCAATCCTTCCTTACTTCCTCGCATGAAACCAAAAGAAGCGGTCAAAATCAACAGAAGATTCGGGCGTATTGTCGCCAGTGTCAAGTGATTGAACACAGTGGTCTGAAGTAAAAAGCATAAGATGATCATCAATGCTGTCACGACTTTTCTCTTAATCTTTTTCATCTTCCATCTGCTCCTTCCCATCTATTTTTTCTATTGTGCACTCTCTCCGGTGCCATTTTTGTCAGCCTTAGTGGTCGTAATAATCAGTACCTCCTGAAGATTCTTAAAATCAACCACCGGAGTGATATAGCCAGAACGAGTCAGGTTGTTTGAGTCTACATTCACTTCACTGACATAACCAATTAAAATTCCCTGAAGATACTTGTCACTAATGTGAGATGTTACAATCTGTTCTCCAACTGCCACCTCATGATCATTATTCTCCAGCTGTTCAAAGCGAATCTCTCCACTCGGGACAAGAGAGAGGTCTCCACGCACCATACAAGTATCGGAAGTCGACAGTACCATCGCACTGACGTTGCTGGAATCATCGATGATAGACCTTACATTTGCCCAGTCTGGTCCCGTCTCTGTCACAATACCAACCAGTCCGCTACCTGCCATAACATTCATATCGACCTTGATTCCATCGTTGGCCCCTTTGTCAATGGTAAAGGTATTGAACCAGTTACCGGAATCTTTTCCGATAACATGTGCGCCGACTTTTTCATAATCAGCATAATTCTGATCTAGCTTGTACAATTCCTGAAGGCGTTCCAACTCATACTTTTCCTGCTGAAGATTATTATTCTCAATTGTGAGCTTATCTACCTTTTCTTGAAGTGCCTTGTTCTCAGCCCTAGCATCCTTAAGTGTCTCAAAATTGTCTGAAAGATCGCTGAGCCACATGCCTACCTGATTGATTCCTTTCTGCATCGGAATCACTGTGTAATTAGCAAAACCACGTAATGGCCCATTCACTCCTGCTGTAAGAAGTGACAGCACCATCAGCAGAATGCAGATACTGACCGTAAAAAACAGCCAGTATTTATTTGATGTAGAAGATTGATTTTTTTTATTCATATTATCGTAACCACCTATAATCTTCATCTAACATAGAATATGTTAACTTCTTTAAATCTTTGTTCTGTATAATACGCTTGAGACCTTCCACTGCACAGATGTCCGGATTATTCGCGGTTCTGACGGTAAGACCGGTGGTCTCTTCCAAATATGTATTCAGTCCGCGCAGATTAGCAAGTCCTCCTGTCAGGTACAGACCTTTGACCTGGACGATTCTTCGAACATCCGGGGGCATCCTGTCAATCATCGATTGGATTGCTCTAACACATTCCTCCAGAGGTTCTTTGATTGCTGCCCTTACCAATCCAATTGGGATCTCCTGTTGCTGCGGAACCCCGGTAATCAGATTTCTTCCCGCCACCTTAAGGCTTGCCTCATTGCTCTGGTCAAAAACTCCAAATTCTCTTCGGAGGACCTCGGAGGTCAGCCTGCCAATCAGGAAATCCCGGTTACGGCGCACCAGATTGGCTACTGCCATATCAAGATGCACACCACCAGTCTTTACCAAACGGTTCAGGACAATACCTCCAGAGGAAAGAACCGACAATTCCGTCGTCTCTCCCCCGAAATCTGCGATAAAGATTCCTTTTTCCTTTTTAACATCCAGTCCTAGTCCTACTGCTGCTGCAATCCCGCGCTCTACAATATTCACTTCCTTTGCCTTGGCAGTGGAATGATAGACCAGATCATAAAACGCACGCTTCTCTACTTCCGTTACATCCGTAGGAACAGCAATTACGTATTCCGATCCTCTGGCAAACTTCTGCTCTTTCTTCAATAAATTCTGTAGGAGATACTGCATATCATCAAACCTGGAGATGACACCCTCCTTCATGGGAAAGACAACCTGAATATTACTGGGTGCCTTCTCATACATCTCATACGCCTCATCACCAACTGAAAAAATATACTTGCCGTTCTGCATGGCAATGACATTCTTTTCTTTCCAGATGGCATCATTCTTTTTATCATAAACCTTAATCTCATAAGTACCAAGATCAAGGCCGTAGGTATTTCTAATCATCTAACTTCCCTCTCTCACTTTATAAAACCTTCTTCATACAGACTTTTGTAGCAATTGTCCCCGATAATGATATGATCTACAAGTTTGATTCCAATCAATATTCCAGCAGCCCCGATTCTCCGTGATATGAGAATATCTTCCTTGCTGGGTGTCGGATCCCCACTTGGATGATTATGCAGAAGTACAATGTAAACCGCATTCTTCTGCAGTGCTTCAATAAACAGCTCCCGTGGTGAAACCAGGGATGAATTTACAGTTCCTTTGGAAATATCACTCGAACCGATGAGCTGACTTCTTCCATTCAGCAGAACAAGCTTCAAGTTCTCCTGTGGCTTATGACGCATCTCTTCCATATAATATTCAGCAATAGTGCTCGGCATCGTAAAATCCAGTCTGACGCTTGCAGTTGCCTTGGAAAGCCTTTTTGCCAGCTCTGAGAGACACAGTATCTGAATCGCTTTCACACGTCCGATTCCATTGATTTTAAGGAGCTGCTGCATATTCCAGTGATGAACACTCAGTATTCCATGCTGTAAAAATGCAGGATTTAAGATCTTATCAGCCAATTCTAACGCCGAACATCCTCTCGTTCCTGTACGTAACAAAACAGCCAGCAGTTCCCGATCTGTCAGACTGCCCGCTCCATTCTGTTCACACTTTTCGTAAGGTCGATCTTCAGGTGATAAACTATTCAATGCGTTTTTCTCATTCATTTTTTCTATTTCAGCATAAGACATAATACTCGACTTATTCTACCATATTTGAAAATAGGTGTATAGGGAAATCCTATTAATTTTTTGTGAAGAAATCTTATTCATTTTCTGCTCGCTCTCATGCTATGAACCGGAAAATGTGAACAATAGCATCACGCCGTATACATGTATACAATTGATTCTGCAACCTTCAGCCCATCCATTGCAGCTGACATGATTCCACCTGCAAAACCAGCACCTTCCCCACAAGGATAGATTCCACCAATTGTGCTCTCACACCTCAAGTCACGCTGCATTTTCACCGGGGAGGAGGTCCGGCTCTCCACACCGGAAAGAATACAGTCATCTCTGGAAAACCCCTTGATCTTGTTTCCGAATTGCTCCATTCCCTCCACAAAAGCCTGATTCAGCTCCTTTGGAAAGAGGTCCCTGAGATTAGCAAATTGATAGTCTCCTTTTATCTGAGGCGATATTGCTCCAAGCGTTTTTGTCTGTTTATTGCACTTATAGTCTCCGTAGCACTGAATTGGAATACACCCATTTCCCAGCTCATACGCTTTCTCTTCCAGCTGACGCTGAAACTGCATTCCCGCTAAAGGGTGCTGTGACGGGAAATCCTCCGGTGTCACGGTCACAATAATTGCGCTGTTTGCATTTTCCCCTGAGCGGTCATGATAACTCATGCCATTTACAGCAATACGTCCCGGCTCTGAGGATGCATTCACTACATAGCCGCCCGGACACATGCAGAAGGAATACACTCCACGGCCGCTCTCCGTCTTTGCTGCTAATTTATATGCTGCCGCCGGAAGATGCTCCGGAGCTTCTTCTCCGTATTGTGACAGATTGACCATGCGCTGCGGATGTTCCACACGCATTCCTACTGCAAAAGATTTTGCAGACATCGGAACATTCCGCTCATAGAGCATGGAAAAGGTATCACGGGCACTGTGTCCCAGTGCGAGGATCAAAAGATCAGTGTCGATCTGCTCTGTCTGGTTGACCAGAACGGACTGGATATGGTTCTTATCAATCCTGATATCTGTCACGCAGCTTTCAAAACGAACTTCTCCACCCATCTTTATGATCTCCTTGCGCATGCCCTTTACAACCTCGGATAAAATATCCGTACCGATATGCGGCTTATTAATATAGAGAATATCTGCAGGAGCTCCATGCTTTACGAAGGTCTCCAGCACGAAACGATTCCGGCCGATGGGATCCTTTACCAGAGTATTCAGTTTGCCATCGGAAAAGGTTCCGGCTCCGCCCTCCCCGAATTGTACATTCGACTCTGGATTCAAGCTGCCGCCTGCCCAGAAAGCTTCTACATCCTTTTTCCGTTCATCCACATTTTTTCCACGCTCCAGCAGAATCGGTTTCAAACCGGACAATGCCAGGAGATACGTACAGAATAATCCGGCCGGACCGCTGCCTGCCACAACCGGACGTTTCTCCTGATTCTGTGGAACAGCCTGACTGATTTTATAGTTCTTCGATTTCACAACAGAAATCTGTGCTCCCTTAACTCTTTTTCGTATCTGTTCTTCCTTTTTTAATGCCACATCCACTGTGTAAACATAAAAAATCTGTGGTTTTTGTCTTGCGTCAATGGATTGCTTCACAATCTCAAACTGTAAAAGCTCTTCACCAGAGACACGAAGAAGCCTGCATACTTTTTCTTTGATGTGCTCCACCGATGCATCCACTGGTACCTTGATTTGATTAATTCTCAGCATGTGCTGCCTCTTTTCCGGCGATATATCCACTGGACCATGCCCATTGCAGATTATATCCCCCACATATTCCATCCACATCCAACAGTTCTCCTGCAAAATAGAGTCCCGGAACGAAACGGGATTCCATTGTCTCTGGATTGATTTCTCTTGTATCCACGCCACCGGCACACACCTGTGCCTGGGAAAAATCGTTGGTCTCTGTGACAACGGTTCTGAATTCTTTGATCAGATGCACCAGATTCATAAGCTCCTGCTCCGTCAGCTCTTCCACAGGCTTCTCTTTTGGAAGCTTGGCAAGTTTATACCACAGAACTGCCAATTTATACGGAAATAGTCCATTCAGGAAATCATTTACCCTATAAGCCGGATTTTGTCGAATTCTTTTTTTCAAAAAAACTCGCAACGCTTCTGATTCAAAGTCCGGCATAAAATCGATAACCGCGGAAACCTGCTTTTTTTCACTGAGCGCCTTTGCTGCATATCTGCTCACCTGAAAAACAGGAATTCCCGAGATTCCATACTTTGTCAGTTGGATTTCTCCCAGGTCCGTGCAGGCCATCTTCTGGTCACAAAAGAGAGAGACTCGGCCCTGAACACGGATTCCCGCAATATTCTTGTAAAAGCTCTCTTTGCATCTTAATTGGACCAAAGCCGGAACTACCGGAACGATTGCATGCCCGAACTGCCTTGCAAGCAGATATCCCGAACCATCGGAACCGGACGAGGCATACGCTTTAGAGCCGGTGGCAAGGATCAGGGACTCTCCCTGGAATCGGTGCTGATCTGTCTTTACGTGAAATCGTCCGGATTTCGAGGTGACAGACTGGATTTCTTCCGAAGCATATACTTCCACTCCCAGATCATTTAATTTCATTTCCAGTGCCTGGCGGACGCTGGCTGCCTGATCAGAGTAAGGATAAAGATAGCCATTACGGTTTTTGGAATAAATACCAAGCTGCAGAAAAAAAGCAATGGTATCCAACGCAGTGAATTTCTGAATGACGTGCCACGAAAAATCCGGATTGTCACTACGGTATTTCTCTGCATCCTGGGAAATGTTGGTGAAATTGCATCGTCCATTTCCGGTCGCAAGAAGTTTTTTTCCCACTTGCTCCATATGTTCGATTAAAATCACACGGGCATCTTCCTGACGTGCAGAAATTGCCGCCATCATCCCGGAGGCTCCAGCTCCGATAATCAATACAGTATTCATAAACACCACTCCTTTTTTGCCTCTGCTTTTATTCTTTTCTCCCTGTCGGAAGTTCTATTCTAACTGTCCTTTTTCAACAATGCCTGCATCCACCAGATACTGCAGAGATTTTAAGATTCCAAATTTACCATGTGCCCAGGTAAGTCCGCCCTGAAAATATACTGCATACGGCGGCTTGATTGGGCCATCGGCGCTCAGCTCAATGGAGGAACCCTGCACAAATGCTCCGGCAGCCATAATGACATCACTGTCATATCCCGGCATTGCCCATGGCTCCGGCGTAACATAGCTGTCCACTGGTGCTGCCGCCTGAATTCCCTTGCAGAAGGCAATGACGCCTTCCGCTGATCCAAGCTCTACGGCCTGAATGATATCGTGGCGACTCTCCGTTCCATTTGGCACCACGCCAAACCCAAGTGCTTCGTATACATTTGCCGCAAATACTGCACTCTTAAGTGCACCAGATACCACCGTTGGTGCAAGAAAGAATCCCTGATAAAAGGACTGCATCACCCCGAGAGAGGCGCCTACCTCTTTGCCAAGCCCCGGAGAAATCAGGCGGAAGCCACACTGGTCGATCAGTTCTTTTTTCCCGGCAATGTAACCACCGATTGGTGCCAGTCCGCCTCCCGGATTCTTGATCAGTGAACCGACAATCATATCTGCTCCCACATCCGTAGGTTCATTCAGCTCCACAAATTCACCATAACAGTTATCTACCATACAGATTACATCCGGTTTGATGGTCTTGACAAACGCAATCAACTCCCCGATTTTATCCACGGAATAGCTTGGTCTTGTCTGATATCCTTTGGAACGCTGTATGGTGACCAGCTTGGTCTTCTCGTTGATTGCCTCTTTAATCGCATCATAGTCAAAATAGCCATCCGGGAGAAGCTCTACCTGCCGGTAGGTAACTCCGTACTCTGCCAGAGAACCTCTGGACTCACGGATTCCAATGACCTCCTCTAAGGTATCGTATGGTTTCCCCACTGGTGAGAGAAGCTCGTCACCCGGACGTAAATTGGCACTGAGTGCAAGAGCAAGGGCATGGGTTCCACAGGTAATCTGCGGGCGAACCAGTGCCGCTTCCGTGTGAAATGCACTGGCATACACCGCTTCCAGCGTATCTCTTCCCAAGTCGTTATAGCCATATCCACTGGTGTAATTAAAGCAGGACTCCCGCACTCTGTTTTTCTGCATGGCTTGAATTACCTTTAGCTGATTATACTGTGCAACCTCATCAATCTCCTCAAACCGTTCCCTGAGCTTTTCCTCTATTCTATGCCCAAATGTGATAACCTCTTTGGAAATTCCTAATTCACGATACATTTCCTTTGTGACTGCTTTTAACATAATATCTGCCTTTCTCTTAATTCCTTTTTCATAAGTTCTAACAATTCTTCTTCGCTGTACAAATGCTTGTCCAGCCAGATGACATCACGCTCCCGCTTAAACCAGGTTAGCTGCCGCTTCGCAAAATGCCTGGTGTCCCGCTTTATTTTGTAGACTGCCTCATCTAATGTGCATTCTCCATCCAGGTATTCCAGTATTTCTTTATAACCGAGTCCCTGCATAGACACATGATTCCGGTTCATTCCCATATCACGGAGTTCCTTTACTTCTGCCTCCAGTCCCATCTGCATCATCGCATCTACCCGGGCATCAATCCTCTGATAGAGAATTTCCCTCTGATCATTCAAAACAAAATAAGCAAAGTTATATGGTGACTGCTTCTGCCGCTCCCTTTCATTGTGCTCGGAGATTGGCTGTCCGGTCTGGTGGTAATATTCCAGGGCACGAATAACACGCTTTACGTTGTTCGCATGAATCTCAAGAGCTGATTTTTCATCTACCTTTTGAAGCTGCTCATGGAGATACCCTGCTCCCTTCTCTTTCGCCATCTGTTCCAGTCCCTGGCGGTACTGCTCATCCTTTTCATTTTCGGTAAAATCAATATCATACAAAAGCGCCTGAATATAGAATCCCGTGCCACCAACTATAATTGGAATGTGTCCGTTTTCATAAATCTGTTTCATAGCTTTCTTTGCCATATTTTGAAAACGGACAACATGAAATTCTTCCTCCGGCGAAATCTCATCTACAAGGTAATGGGGAACATGCTCCATCTCTTCTCTGGTGATTTTAGCAGAACCGATATCCATATGCTGATAAACCTGCATGGAATCAGCGGAAATAATCTCTCCACCGATTGATTTTGCCAGGCCGATGGATGCTCTGGTCTTTCCCACCGCAGTTGGACCAGTTAAAATAACGAGTGGTTTTTTCATGAATTCCCCTCCTTTCTCTCTGAAACATTCTCTACACAATTCTCTTGAATTTCTTCTCCAATTCTCGCTTTGACATGGAGATGATTGTCGGTCTGCCATGAGGACAATGATACGGATTCTCCAGAGACAACAGTTCCCCAATCAATGAGTCCATCTCCATTGCAGACAACTTGTTATTGCCCTTTACCGCCGCCTTGCAGGACATGGATGCCACCTTCTCATCGATGATATCCGGTGCCATCCCCGTTGTAATTCCATCCGCCAGCGTATCAAGCATTTCAAGAAGAAGCTCCTTTTTCGCAATAGAAAACAGATTATCTGGAACCCCGCGCACTGCAAATTCATCTCCGCCAAAGGGCTCAATCTCAAATCCAATCCGGGTAAACTGATCCATGTGCGCGCGAAGCGTCTCTGCTTCCATCATCGACAAGCTCAGGATAATCGGCGGACTGATATACTGGGACGTGTAATCCCGGTTCTTCATATTTTTCAGTGTGCGTTCATAGAGGACACGCTCATGGGCAGCATGCTGATCTATGATGTACAAATTCTCTTCAAACTGCACCAGCCAGTAAGTGTCAAACAGCTGACCTATCAGCGTATGCTGACTCTTTGCCTCCGGGGTCAGGAATTTACCGTCAAAGAGATCCAACTGGACATTTTCCCTGCCTTTTGATGCAGCTTCTTCCAAATTTGTTTTCAATCCAGATACTTTTGGCTCCAAAATTTCTTCTGATTCTTTTTCTGTCCGGTATGATGCCGCTTCGCGAATCCGATCCGCCTGGATTTCAGGGTGGAAAAGATTCTGTTTATCTGCCACCTCCGCCGAGGAAGCACGATTATGGTAGGATAATACCCGCTGTTTCATCTTCTCAATAAAATATTTTTCATCCCGAACCTGGGGCTTCTCAGCTTCCGGCCGCTTTTCTATCACTTGTGTGTTTTTTGTCTCTTGGGGAGTTACTGTCTCTTGCGGAGTTACTGTCTCTTGCGGAGTTACTGCTTCTTGTGAATTTCCTGATAACTTCCTTTTTGCTCCATCCGAAGTGCCTGCCTGCGGTTTTAAAAGCAGAGCTTTGTGAGGTACAATCTTCTTTGGCTCGTCAATCGTCACGCTGGGAATCAGCTCCGGCTCCAGGAGCGACTCATGTACCGCCTGAAAAATCAGATTGTAGACCTCCTGCTGCTTATGGAACCGCAGATCCATCTTGGTGGGATGTACATTAACATCAATCTCCTCCCCGTCAATCTCAAAATGAAGGACAACAAAAGGAAATTTATGCTGCATCATAAAGTCTTTGTACGCATCTTCTATGGCTTTTGAGACAAATGCACTCTTCACATACCGTCCATTCATAAAGTATGTCTCAAAATTACGGTTCCCCCTGGAAATCAATGGTTTTCCAAGATAACCGCTGATAGATAGGCCAGAACTTATAAAACTGATTTCCTGGAGATTCTGTGTGATCTCCCGTCCATAGATACTGTAGATTACGTCCTTCAGCTTTCCATTTCCCGCGGTCTGCATCTTTGTCTGTCCATTGTTGACAAAACGAAATGCCACCTCCGGGTGGGACAGGGCAAGGCGCATCAGCAAATCATTGATGTGGCTCGCCTCTGTCATAGGAGTTTTTAAAAACTTTCTCCTTGCCGGCACATTATAAAACAACTGACGAATAAGAAATGTGGTGCCATCGGGTGCCCCTGCATCCTCCATGGACTTCTCACACCCTCCGTCAATACAATACTTGGTTCCCAGCTCGTCCTCCTTGATCTTGGTAATCAATTCAACCTGAGATACTGCGGCAATGCTGGAAAGTGCTTCACCGCGGAAACCCAGGGAAGAAATGTGGACCAGATCATCAATCTGCCTGATCTTACTGGTAGAGTGGCGCAGAAATGCATTTCGCACATCCTCGCGCTCAATTCCACAGCCATTATCCGAAATACGAATCAGGGAAATCCCGCCCTCCTGTATCTCAACGGTCACATTGGTTGCTCCGGCATCTATGGAATTCTCGACCAATTCCTTAACAATGGACGCAGGCCGCTCAATCACCTCGCCGGCCGCAATTTTATCAATTGTCACCTGATCTAATACTGCTATTTTACTCATACTTGCTCCTTGTTTTTTCCTTACCAAACGTCCTTACCATCGATTCTTCAGCTTGTTCTGCAGACGGTAAATGGTATTGAGGGCATCCATCGGTGTCAGGTTACTGACATCGAGGCCTTTCAGTTCCTCCAACACATCGTCATCCTTCACCGCATCAAATAAAGAAAACTGTGCCATATCAACCTCGTCAAACTTTTTTGTCTTATGCTTTGTCTCATGAGTCTTCACGGAGATCTCATTGACCCGTGTTGTGATATCCTCATCACTTAATTCTTCTACGATTTCCTTTGCCCGGTTAATCACAATATCCGGCACTCCGGCAAGCTTTGCCACCTGGATACCATAGCTTTTATCGGCACCTCCTTTGACAATTTTGCGGAGAAAGACGATATCATCCCCTTTTTCCTTCACGGCGATGCAGTAATTGTTGACGTTACTGATCTTTCCTTCCAGCTCTGTCAGCTCATGATAATGGGTTGCAAACAGTGTCTTGGCACCCAGCAGCTTATTATCACTGATATATTCCACCACAGCCCAGGCAATGCTCAGTCCGTCAAAGGTACTGGTTCCCCTGCCGATTTCGTCCAGGATCAGAAGACTTCGGCTGGTAGCATTGCGCAAAATATTGGCAACCTCATTCATCTCCACCATAAAAGTACTCTGCCCGGAAGCCAGGTCATCTGAAGCACCGACTCTGGTAAAGATCCGGTCCACCAGCCCGATATTGGCTTTTTCCGCTGGAACAAAGGAACCCAGCTGTGCCATCAGCACAATCAGTGCCGCCTGCCGCATATAAGTCGATTTTCCTGCCATATTTGGTCCGGTAATAATCGAAATCCGGTGTTTTTTATCATCCAGATAGGTATCGTTGGCAATGAACATATCGTTCGGTATCATTTTTTCTACCACCGGATGTCTTCCATTCTTAATGTCAATGATTCCACTTTCATTGATTTTCGGTCTCACATAGTTGTTCCGCTCTGCAACCAGCGCCAGGCTTGCAAATACATCTACCTGTGCCACCGCCTTGGCAGTATCCTGTATCCGCTGTACCTGACTTCCAATCTCATCGCGGACTTTGCTGTACAATTCATATTCCAGGGCATAGAGCTTATCCTCGGCACCAAGAATGGTGTCTTCCAGTTCTTTCAGTTCCGGAATGATATAACGTTCTGCGTTGGTCAGTGTCTGTTTTCTTGTATAATAATCCGGCACCATATCCTTAAAGGAATTGGTCACCTCCAAATAATATCCGAACACTTTGTTGTATTTGATTCGTAGATTCTTGATTCCAGTCTTCTCCCGCTCCTGACTCTCCAGGGCAGCAAGCCAGTCCTTACCGTCTGATTTCGCATGACGGAGCTTATCCACCTCTTCATCATAACCGTCCCTTATGATACCGCCCTCCTTCATGGCCAGCGGCGGCTCTTCAATAATCGCATCTGCAATCAAAGTACACAAGTCCTCCAACGTATCCAGACTCTCGTAAAGTTCCTTCAGAAGAGGCGTCTGCATTTCCTCCAGGATATATTTGATGGGTGGAAGCATGGCGATAGAACTCTGAAATGCAACCAGATCACGAGGATTCGCCGATTTGTATGTAATGCGGGTAATGAGCCGTTCCAGATCATATACCGGAGAGAGATATTCCCGAAGCTCTTCTCTGGAAATAGCATTGTCCTTCAGTTCTTCAATGGCGTCCAGCCGACAGAGAATGTCATCCTTTTCAATCAGTGGCTGCTCCACCATCTTACGCAGTGTCCTTGCACCCATAGCAGTCTTAGTCTTATCCAGCACCCAAAGTAGGGAGCCTCGTTTCTGCTTCTCCCTCAGAGTCTCGCACAACTCCAGATTTCTTCGGGTGGAACTGTCAATAATCATAAATTTCCCGGTGGTATATGCCGTGATATGTGTGAGGTGGGACAAATCATTTTTCTGGGTCTCATACAGATACTGCAGCAGTGCTCCAGCCCCGATGATGCCACAGTCATAGTCCTTAAGCCCCAGTCCTTCCAACGTTGCCGTCTTGAAATGCTCCAACAGCTTCTTCCGGCAGATTTCATCGTCAAAATACCATGAGTCCAGTGCATTGATTGAAATTCCCAGCCGCTCTCTCAGATCATCAATGTTCAGTCCACTCATATAGAAAGATTCATTACAAATAATCTCAGAAGGCATAAATTTGTATAGCTCGTCCAGAAGCTTTGTACCATCCTCAAGCTCCGTCACAAAATAATCTCCGGTTGTGATATCTGCAACCGACACTCCGTATCTGTCCGCAATGTAGACAATACACATAATATAATTATTTTTCGATTCATCCAGGGACTGTGTGTCCAGATTTGTCCCTGGTGTGACAATCCGGATTACCTCTCGTTTTACAATTCCTTTCGCTGTCTTGGGGTCTTCCACCTGCTCACAGATTGCAACCTTGTATCCCTTTGTCACCAGTCGGTTCAGATACCCCTCCACGGCGTGGTACGGAATCCCGCACATCGGCGCCCTCTCTTCCTGTCCACAGTTTTTTCCAGTAAGAGTAATCTCCAGTTCCCGGGATGCAGTAATCGCATCCTCAAAGAACATCTCATAAAAATCTCCCAATCTATAAAACAGAATACAGTCCTTATATTCTTCTTTTGTTTTTACATATTGCTGCATCATTGGTGTTAATTCTGCCACTGTTTGTATTCTCCTTTTGCAAATTTGCCTAAAAACCCATATTGACTAGTATATCATTTTTCACTTTCGGAAGAAAGAGCAAATTTTCAGAGCACATGAAAGTGCGGCATTTTCTCTCCGAAAATCCAGTGAGATATTCCGCCGCATAAGAGAATACCCAGTGCACTCAGTCCTGAAAAGATTATAATAAAGGGGACGCAGATCTGCCCGAAGAGCTGCAGAGGCTGGTCACTATAGTCCCAAACCTGATATCCCAGCAGCTTATTGACAATGATTCCGGTCGTGAATTCTCCTGCCGTGACAAACAGCGAGCAGCGGAGCACCTGCCGCCACAGTGGATCCTTCCACTCCGTCCACAGCCCCTGTGCATAGAAAAACCAAAAACAGGTGCCGCCAAGCACAAACATGGTCCAGTGGGAATAATTGCGAAAGGTAAGTTCCAATCCATAGTAGAGACACCCTCCCAGGGTCCAGACAAATAAGTATTCAATCATTCTTTTCATTAAAAAATGTCCTCTCTGTATTCTAGCCGGAATCAGAGGATTCTCGTTCTTAGTGAACCGGGTAAGTCTCTTTTCTATAAAGGAAAAGAGACCCGCCTGGCGCACTAAATCCGGCATAGGATATAGTGTGGACATTTCATGTCATTTTATTCAGTTTTTGCGGAATCAACTTTGCTTCCCAGGTAGTAAAATCCCTTGCACTCTTCCAGCTTTACATTCACCAGTTTTCCAATGAGTGATGAGTCCCCCGGGAAATGCACCAGAAGGTTGTTGCTCAGTCGTCCGGTCACAAGGGAGGCATCGTGGTCATTGACGGTCTCTACCAGTGCTTTCTGTATACTTCCTTCCTGTTTTTTGCATTCTTCTGCTGAGATCTCCTGTACTTCTTTCAGCAGCCTGTCAAACCGATCCTTAATAACCGCTTCCGGTACCTGCTCCTCCATGACAGCCGCGGGTGTTCCCGTTCGCTTCGAGTAGATAAAAGTAAAGGCACTATCGTAGCGCACCTGCCGCACCACATCCATAGTCTCAAGAAAATCTTCCTCACTCTCTCCTGGAAATCCAACAATAATATCTGTGGTCAGAGAAATATCCGGAACTGCTTCTTTAATTTTCTTTGCCAGCATCAAATACTGTTCCTTCGTGTATCTGCGATTCATCTTCTCCAGGATATTGGTACTTCCTGACTGCACAGGAAGATGAAGATGACGGCAGACCTTTTTAGAATGCTTCATAACCTCAATCAATTCATCCGATAAGTCTTTCGGATGGGACGTCATAAAGCGGATTCTCTCCAGTCCTTCTATCTTCTCGATTTCTTCTAAAAGCTGGGCAAAGGTAATCGGCTCTTCCAGATTTTTCCCATAGGAATTGACATTTTGTCCAAGAAGCATAATCTCAACCACGCCATCTGCCACCAGACGTTCAATTTCACGGATGATTGCTTTTGGCTCTCTGCTCCTCTCGCGGCCACGCACGTATGGCACAATACAGTAACTGCAGAAATTATTGCATCCAAACATGATATTCACGCCGGACTTGAATGGGAATTTACGTTCACTTGGTAAATCCTCCACAATCTTGTCCGTATCTTTCCAGATATCAATCACCATACGTTCAGAGGCAAAGCGGGTTGCCAACAGCTCCGCAAATTTATAAATATTATGTGTTCCGAAAATCAAATCAACGAAACGATAGCTTTTTTTCAGCTTTTCTACTACTTCCGGTTCCTGCATCATGCAGCCGCACAAACCAATCATCATATGCGGATGGGACTTTTTGATGTGGCCTAACTGCCCCAGTCTTCCGTAAACTCTCATGTTCGCATTCTCACGGACAGTACAGGTGTTGTAAATCACAAAGTCAGCCTGTTCTTCTACCGTCTCTTCTTTGTATCCGATTTTCTCCAGAACGCCCACCAGCTTTTCTGAGTCCCGGGCATTCATCTGGCACCCGAAGGTAGTAACGCAGAATGTCAAATCTCTCCCCAGTTCCTTTGCCTTTGCTTCCACATACTTTCTGGCCTGTTCCATAAAATAATATTGTCTCTCCGGCTCCGCAGTGGGAGCATCCATCCATAATTCTGTCATATGTATTATCCTTTTCTAATGTCCTTTCTTCGTCCCGTATTTCTCACCGAGATTCACAACCGAGCCATCTTTCTCTTTCATATCAATATGATTAAGCTGCCCGCGCAGATTCCGCTTAAAAGAATCAATATACTCCTGGCGCAGCATTTTCTGTTCTTTTTTTTCTTCCTCTGTCAGGCCTTTTTCTTTTGATTTGTGATATAACTCATTAATCCGCTGTACTTTTGTCTCGTCCATTTCTTCCTCCTTATTCGATCATCGACTGACTTTTGTCTTGTTTCGCTTCTATTGCATGTCTGCCTCTTCTATTTGTTTCATTCCTAATTGTAAACCTGTTGTTTATCTTGTTTCATTCTCAGCTTGTATAATTTTCTAAAAATCCATAAATTTCCTCTACCGTTTCCATCCGTTTGCCCTCTTCAATCTCTTCCTGAAGGCCTTCGGGCAGAGAAGACAGTTTAATATTCGTATATTCATAGACAGTCTGTCCGTCTGACAGATACACGATAACATATCCATCCTTATTTTTCAAATAATAGCCCTCGTTTTTTATGGCATTTCCTTCCGTCTGTGCTACGGGGCCCTCCGCCTCTTCTTTTGTGGCAGCCTCATATTGTTCCGTAGTCTCACGGTTTCGCATACTGTGATAGGAATAGTCATATAAGATTACAAGTGCCATACTGCACAAAAAAACTGACGCTAAAAAACCAATACTGTATTTTTTCATCATACAATTACCTCTTTTTATACAGTATTGGCTTTTTTTTTTATTTTATTCTTCCGTTCTCTTACTCCTCTGTGCCAGATAAGAGATGCAGCTTTTTACAGTAGCGTACAAGCAATGTTCCCTTTGGCATGGAAAGCAGCTCAACTTCCGTGAGCCCGCCAAGCTTCAGTATGCTGACGGCGTATACCATGACCGCAACAAGGAGCGAGAATACCGTTGCAATTCTTCCCCCCATAAAAATATCAAGCAGTAAATGGAATGCATAGGTAACAACCCCCATCACGACTGCAGCCGTAAGCGGTTTTACAAAGGTCTTCTCCACCTCCTGGACATATCCAATCTCTTTGTATATGGCAATTCCATTGAACAGGCACATGCAGAAAGAAAAAATGATATTTCCTACAACGATGGAATAGATATTCATCTTGAAGATGACCAGCATAATAAGGACTGCCACGATATGGATTCCGAGAGAAGCTGCCGCATTCTTCACTGGTGTCGTCATCTTATTGATTCCCTGGAGTACTGCATTTGTAACCGTCGAGAGACAATAAAAAACAATACTGATGGCACCGATTGCAAGCATAAGCGCCGGAGTCATTCTGGAATCACTGTACAGCAGCTGCATGATCGGTGAAGCGAGAACAACATAACCGACAAAGCTCGGGATTGCTACCAACATGGCAAAACGTACCGCAAGCTGAATCTTGTTAAATGTCTGTTCTTTGTTTCCAGATGATACCGCTGCCGTAAGACTCGGGATAACCGAGGATGCAAGCGCATTGGCAATCGCAAGCGGAATATTGATCAAAGTATTGTATTTTGCTGTGAAAATACCCGAGAGTGCTACGTATTTACTCTCTTCTACACCTTGTCCAGACATGACAGTACTGAAAATCACAAGATCCAGTGTCTGGCTGATATTATAAATGGCAGTGCTCAAAATAACCGGAGCAATTGTAAACAGTATAATCTTGATGATCCGTCCATAGCTTTCCTGATTCCTCGTTCTGTCATTCTTTAATTGACGCAGGATAGTCTTTCTGAAAATAAGAAAAACAAAAATCAAAAAAATGCATCCTGACAACGCACCGATAACGGTACCCAGTGTACCACCGGCTGCACCGTAGGCTGATCCCAGAGATGTAGACGTGTTTTTCTTCTCGGCAACTGCCATTCCCATCTTCAATAAATAGCTTGCCCCGACCAGCGAGACAATGGCATTGATGACCTGTTCAATAATCTGTGAGATTGCTGTCGGGATCATGGTCCCCAGTCCCTGAAAATATCCACGCATGACACCCATGATTGCAACAATAAATAATCCAAATGCAAGTACCCGGAGTGGATAGGCGCTGTAAGGCGCATGCAGAAAATGTATAGAAATCCAGTCCGAGCCAAAAAATACAACCAGTGCAACCAGAAGTCCGGCAACAACCGCAAAACCGAATGCACACACAAATACCCGGAACGCGTTCCTCTTCTCACCTCTTGCATTTCTTGCGGATACCAGCTTCGATACGGCAAGCGGCAGACTGTAAGATGAAATCAGAAGTGCAATGGAATATATCTCGAATGCATACCCATAAAATCCGTTTCCCTCATCTCCGAGAATGTTGGTCAGTGGAATCCGGTAAATCAGTCCGATCACTCTTACAACAATTGATGCAACTGCCAAAATTGCTCCCTGAAGAAGGAAGTCCCCATCTCTTTTCTTTTGCTTTCTACTCATATGTCCCCCTAAATAAGTCACCTTAAAATATTAATCTTCTCAAGAATTTCTTTTTGCTTCATCTCCATAAGAATTCTTTCGTCTTCTTCCATATGATCATAACCGAATAAGTGTAACATACTATGGGCAATTAGGAAAGCATATTCTCGTTCTACTGAATGACCATACGTCTCTGCCTGAGCCAGAACATGCTCTTTGGAAATTACGATATCTCCCAGCATAAGTTCCCCGCTCTCCGGATTAAAATTATCCTCAGTCTCCTCCAGGAACTCAAATTCCCCCGGATTCACATATTCAATCATTGGAAAAGATAACACATCAGTAGAAGCATCAATTCTCCGGTGAATCTGATTCATCTCCCGGATGGCTTCATCCGTTGTAAGCAACAGATTAATCTCTACCTCATAGGGACAGCC
Source organism: Hespellia sp. (assembly GCA_028689735.1). Classification (GTDB taxonomy): domain Bacteria; phylum Bacillota; class Clostridia; order Lachnospirales; family Lachnospiraceae; genus Hespellia. The sequence goes on from JAQVCP010000010.1 coordinate 37,673, forward strand.
TTCATATTCCAGGGCAGATTCAATTACGGTTTCCGCAATAGCCTTTGTGTCTAGATTCAGTGTTACATCTCCCTCTTCTTCTATATACAGACTCATGTTCTTCTCCTCTTTCCGCGGCTTTGCCTTGTACTCTTTTTTTCAAACTCTTCATATGCTTTGACAATTTTCTGAACCAGTGGGTGCCGCACTACATCCTTACTGGTCAGGTTGCAGACAGTAATATCATCAATATTCTTTACCACACTCACCGCAACATCCAGTCCGGATGCCGCTCCAGCCGGAAGATCTTTCTGGGTAGAATCACCCGTCACCACCACCTTCGAGCCAAATCCGATTCGAGTCAGGAACATCTTCATCTGTGCCGGTGTGGTGTTCTGTGCTTCGTCCAGTATAATAAACGCATTATCCAGCGTCCGTCCCCTCATATAAGCAAGCGGCGCTACCTCTATCAGTCCTTTTTCCGAATTCTTGATAAAACTTTCTGCGCCCATAATCTGGTAAAGAGCATCATACAGTGGTCTCAGATATGGGTCAATCTTGCTCTGAAGATCTCCCGGAAGAAAGCCTAACTTCTCTCCTGCTTCAATGGCCGGTCTCGTAAGAATGATTCTGCTGACATCATTATTCTTAAATGCTGTAATTGCCATAGCCATTGCAAGATAAGTCTTACCGGTTCCCGCAGGTCCGATTCCAAATGTGATCATCTGCCTTCGAATCGCATCCACGTATTTCTTCTGTCCCAGGGTCTTTGGCTTGATTGGCTTGCCCTGAAGCGTATGACAAATCAGGTCCTTATCCATTTCCAGCATTCCGGACTCATTCCCCTCAAATACCAGGGAAATGGCATAGTCAACATTCTGCTCCGTGATCTCATTGCCACGCTGAGAAAGCTCTGTCAACTGTCTCAGCACTTTCTTTGCCTTATCAACTGACAGCTCCTCTCCCATAATCTTCACATTACCATCTCTTGCAATCACCGTAACATGAAGGGTCTTTTCTATTTTTTTGATATAGGCATCAAACTGTCCAAACACATTGGATTCATGCTCTGCCGGTATATCAATGATTACTTCCGTTAGACTCATCTAGTCGTTCCTCCACTATCTTTCTTTCAGCAGCATGTATCTCTGCTATCGGTTCTATGACCGTCAGACTGCCATCAGCCGATGCCGACGCAGTATCTATGTGTATTTTAACACTATTTGCAGTAATTTGAACCCCCTTTTTGCTTAAATCCGTACAAAATAGAGAGAATTTACTGCTCAGAATCTCCTGTATCTCCATTTTCGAATGTTTTTCCGTTCTGGTTTTATAATTTTCCTTCACCTTCATTCCGAAAATCAGACGCGTAAGATGCTCCATATTTGAAATCAGACAATATTCCTTTGTAAGGATTTGCGAATTCTTTTTTGCTGCTTTTTCGGGAAGAAATGTAATCCGGTAGTCATTCCAGATCAGATAAGGTGTCAGTGATTTGTTTTCTACTTCTTTTTCCTTATAAGTCGTTTCAATAGATTCATGATACGGAATGATCGTCTCTGCAAGAATGTCGGCATCTGCGCGCTGGTATTCGTAGCCGATTACCTCTTTCGCATCATTTTTGATTTCTACATAAGAAGAAACTAGAAGCTGCCCCTTTTGGACAGAATCTCCAACCTTCACCTGTGGTGTACCCGCACGGGTAATCATGGATAAAATCACACCGTCTTTTTGTGCAACAAGATCACATGGCTCCTGATCAGTGTCTGTTGATATTATACTTCCTGCAGTATCGTTTTCTTTGATTTGGATCAGAAGTTTTGTCCCGTTGATCGATGCAGATACCCACACGATATCCGGGAATTCTGTCCGAAGCTTTGCGACAATCGTCTGACAGTGTATGGATTGCATTCTAATTCCCGGCTTGATATTCAATTCCGCCAGATAGTGTTCAATCACCTCATCACTTCTCGAAATATTTCCTTCTACGTCAATTGTCCATAAATGCAGGGAAAAGGCATAAATAAGAAGAATGCAGGAAAGAATCCCTGCAAAAAGAAGTTTACGGTGCCGGTAGGCAATCACGAGAAAGGGCAGGCCGGACTTTTCCTTGATTGTAAGTCTGGTGCCCGTTTTTCTCAAAATAGGTTTTAATTTCTTGACGTCTTTTGCAAAAATGTTGAAGCTATACCGATCCTCTCTTGGATGAATATTCCAGATTGGAATCTGATTATAACTACACATATTTACAAAGCGTTCAATTTTCTCACCGGCAATCTCTATTCTGGCAACGCCTTTGATATATTGAAAAAATTTGACCATTCTTTTTTCCATTCACAAATATTCTAGGCATGTGATTCTTCCTATAATCTTCATCTCATCATTGTTATAGTATTCAATGTTCAAGGTGCTCCCAATAATCTTGATCTGACCTGTCTTTGTCTGGATTCGGATTAGATTGTCCGTATATTCTATGATTCCCCTGTAATTTTCCAATGTCATTTCTTCTTTCCCGACAATGGTGACAATCGGTGCATGACAGATTACATCCTTTGGCAGGGATGCTGCCTGGGATAGTTTCTTTTTCATGTTACTCTGCGGAGAATGCTCCATACAAAAAGCCACACATATACTTTTATCCTATGTATATGTGTGGCAGTTTTCATTTATGATAGGGTTCTTTGCTGATGATACGGTAGCTCCGGTAAATCTGTTCTAATAGAATCACGCGCATCAGCTGATGTGGAAATGTCATTTTCGAAAAACTAAGTGCAAAATCGGAACGCTTCATCACTGCATCTGACAGACCGATGGAGCCGCCTATGATAAAAATCAGATGACTCATCCCCTGAATTCCGCAGGACTCAATCTTCTGAGCAAGCTGTTCCGAGGAGAGCATGGCACCCGAAATCTCCAAGGTAATGACAAAGGTATCTTCCCGGATATACCGGGCAATGCGCTCACCTTCCTTATCCCGGATCATACGTTCCACAGATTCACTGGCCTTGTCCGGCGTCTTTTCATCCGCGACCTCGACAATTTCCAGCTTACAGTACTTGCTCAAACGCTTCGTATATTCCGCAATAGCATCCTTCAGATACTTTTCCTTGATCTTCCCTACTGTAATTAATGTAATCTTCATGATGGATTATTTCTGACTCAAGTATTCATGAATACCTTTCGCTCCGGCTTTTCCTGCACCCATAGCAAGAATCACTGTCGCTGCTCCGGTAACAGCATCTCCACCTGCATAAACAGCTGCTTTTGAAGTCTTACCGTCTTCCTCAGTAGCGATGATACATTTGCGCTTATTCACATCCAATCCCTTTGTGGTAGAGGAAATGAGTGGGTTTGGAGAAGTTCCCAGAGACATCACTACGGTATCCAGTTCAATCTCATATTCAGAGCCAGGAATCTCAACTGGTCTTCTTCTTCCGGATGCATCTGGCTCTCCCAGTTCCATCTTGATCACTTTCATGCCTTTTACAGCACCGTTATCATCTACAAGAATCTCCTTAGGATTGGTCAGTAAGTCGAAGATGATTCCTTCTTCCTTTGCGTGATGTACTTCTTCGACTCTGGCCGGAAGCTCTGCTTCACTACGTCTGTACACTACATGCACTTCTGCACCAAGTCTCTTGGCTGTTCTTGCAGCGTCCATAGCCACATTACCACCACCGACAACTGCAACCTTGGTTCCCGCTACGATTGGTGTATCATAAGAATCATCAAATGCCTTCATCAGGTTACTTCTGGTCAGGTATTCATTGGCAGAGAAAACTCCATTGGCATTCTCACCTGAAATTCCCATAAACATTGGAAGACCTGCTCCTGATCCGATAAAGATTGCCTCGAAGCCTTCCTCTTCTAATAACTGATCAATTGTTGTAGACTTACCGATTACAACATTCTTCTCGAATTTCACGCCAAGATCTGCAACTTTTGCAATTTCTTTCGCTACTACTTTTTGCTTTGGAAGACGGAATTCTGGAATTCCATATACTAGAACACCTCCGAGTTCATGAAGTGCTTCAAATACTGTCACATCATAGCCTAATTTTGCTAAATCTCCTGCGCAGGTAAGCCCGGATGGACCGGACCCGATTACAGCTACCTTATGTCCATTCATAGATTCTGCGCCAACTGGCTTGATCTCATGCTCCAATGCATAATCTGCTACGAAACGCTCCAGCTTGCCGATGGAAACAGGTTCCCCTTTGATTCCGCGGATACATTTTCCTTCACACTGTGACTCCTGCGGGCAGACACGTCCACAGACTGCTGGGAGGGCAGAGGACTTACCGATTACCTGATAAGCTTCTTCGATATTACCTTCCTTCACCTTGCTTACAAATCCCGGAATATCAATAGAGACTGGACAGCCTTCTATACATTTTGCATTCTTACAGTTCAGACAGCGAGTTGCCTCGTCCATTGCTTCTTCCTGATTATATCCAAGACATACCTCTTCAAAATTTGTTGCACGTACCTTTGGGTCTTGTTCTCTTACTGGTACTTTCTTTAACATATCCGCCATTAGTTGTCACCTCCGCAATTTCCGCAGCCACCATGATGAGTGTCTCCTTCTTGTAATTTTAACATTGCACGACCTTCTAATGTCTTATACATCTGGCTTCTCTTCATCGCCTGGTCGAAATCAACAAGATATCCATCAAACTCCGGTCCATCTACGCATGCAAACTTAATTGCATCTCCGACCTGAAGACGACATGCGCCACACATTCCTGTTCCATCCACCATAATTGGATTCATGCTGACAACCGTTGGAAGCTCGAGCTTTTTGGTAAGCAGACATACAAATTTCATCATGATCATTGGACCGATTGCGATACAGACATCATAATGGTTGCCCATATCATTGACCAGCTCTTCAATTACTGCTGTTACCATTCCGGAACGACCATAAGAACCATCGTCAGTTGTAACGTAAAGATTGCCTGCAACCGCTTCCATCTCTTTTTCAAGAATCAACATATCCTTTGTCTTAGAACCAACGATGACATCTGCATCAATGCCATGCTCATGCAGCCATTTTACCTGAGGATAAACCGGAGCAGCACCTACACCGCCTGCTACAAACAGAATCTTTTTCTTCTTAAGGCTTTCCATATCCTCTTCCACCAATTCCGACGGACATCCTAAGGGGCCTGTGAAGTCGCGGAAACTGTCTCCTGCCTGAAGCTGTGCAAACTTTTCTGTAGAAGCTCCGACAATCTGAAATACAATTGTAACCGTACCAGCTTCGCGGTCATAGTCACAAATCGTAAGCGGGATTCTCTCCCCTTTTTCATCAAGCTTTACAATAATAAATTGTCCTGGCTCACAATGTGCAGCAACTCTTGGCGCATGGACATCCATTAGATAGATCTTGTCTGCCAATTTTTCTGCTTTCAGTATCTTGTACATTTTCTTCCTCCTAAATAAACGTTTGCATTTATCATAATACAATGTTCTGAAAATGTAAAGAAAGGATTTTCTGGAAGTCGCTTCTTTCTCAATGTTTATTTAATTAAGCTGCCTGTCCTCTAATGATATCTCCTTGTGACAAAATGGTACAAAAAAAGGACATTTCTGCCCTTTTTTCATTAACAAACGATGCTGTTCGCAAGACGTACAAAATCTTATTCATACTCTAATACATAGTTTCGTTTTGTAACCGCACTTGCTTTTCCGGAGTTCGTACCAATAAGTACCGCACAGAAAATCGTCTGTCCTTCCGGCATATCAATGGGTTCCGAATATTTAATGGATGCGTTGGTCGGATCAGAACCATCTAAGGTGTAATAAGCTTCGTAACCACTCGGAACAATAATTGAAATTTGAGTATCTGTATCATACTGTCCGGTAGATGGTGTCACCGCCGGCGCATCTGCTACCGGAATCTCAACAATGTATTTTCTCTCTGCAGTTACACTTGGTATTCCTTTTTTGTTCAAAGAAATTGCCTTCAAGTCCGTGGTTCCCTCATTCAGAAGAATTGGTTCGGTATACTCAGTACTTTCCGTCGTGGGTTCCGAACCATCTGTTGTGTAGTAGATTCCCTCCCCACTTGAGGTAAGTGAAACCTGCTGCACATCTTCATAAGTTCCCCCCTCCAGACTAAAATCCGGTTCTGCCGTCAGATAATCACTCAGTGCAAGCAGTACAGCATCCTCTTCACATCCGTCCAGAAGCTCTGTGATCTTATGTAACTGCTCGGTGTCTGTGTAAAAGGCAATTGCTCCTTTATACAGTGCAATATTCGTTGGCTGACTGTCGATGGCATCTAAGAAAAATGCCTCTGCTGTGTCCAAATCATCCTGAGCAATATAGACTTTTGACAACCCTGTATATGCTTCTGCCTTCGTGCGATTTTTACCTACTGCCTTGTTAAAATATGTCTCAGCCAAAGCATAATCCTGTGCCGCCAATGCACGGTTTCCCTTTCGAACCACACCACTGTAGGAATTCTGATAAATTAAAAATGCAAACACTCCGGTAATAACCAGAATAAACGCAAAAATAATCATTCTCCTCTGACGTCTTTTTTTTGCCAGCTGACGCTTTCGTTCCATCTGCTGTCTACGCTTCACACGCGGATCAACCTGCCTTTTCGCATGAGCCTTTGGAGAAGAACCGGTATTACTGTGCCGTTCAGTCGAGCGGTTTTTCCCGACATTTTTTGAACTTTCCTCATAGATATCCAGTGGGGTTGTCGTTCCGCCAATAGAACCTTTTACCTGTTTTGCAAGTACGTCATCCAAAGGATTATAATCTGGGACAATTTGTACTTCCGTACCACATTTTCCGCAGTATAACATTCCTTCTGGAACATCCGCACCACAATGCATACATTTCATGAATACAAACCTCCTATTTGCGTGCTGCTTCCACACAATTGTTCATTAACATTGCAATTGTCATTGGACCTACGCCGCCCGGAACAGGAGTAATTGCAGAGACAATCTCCGATACATCCTCAAAGTCTACATCACCACACAACTTGTTATTCTCATCACGATGCATTCCCACATCAATGACGACCGCACCATCCTTAACATACTCTTTTGTGATAAGTTGTTTCTTACCGATGGCAACGATCAGGATATCCGCTCTGCGTGTCACTTCTGCCAGATTCTTGGTTCTGGAATGACAGATTGTGACTGTTCCGTTCTCACGGAGAAGCAGAATGGACATGGGTTTTCCAACAATATTGCTGCGGCCAATCACCACACACTCTTTGCCTTCGATCTTAATATCAGACCGTTTAAGCAATTGTATAATTCCGGCCGGTGTGCAGGATACAAATCCCTTTTCACCTATGCAGAGATTTCCCACACTCACCGGATGGAATCCATCCACATCCTTTTCCGGTGCGATAGACTGGATAATCTTATCCTCATCAATATGCTTTGGTACCGGAAGCTGTACCAGGATTCCATGTACTCCCTCATCACTATTCAGCTTCTGAATTAAGGCAATCAGTTCCTCCTGCGTTGTCTCTTCTCCCAACTCAAACGCTCTGGATTCAATCCCAATATAGGCACAGGCTTTTTTCTTATTACGCACATACACGCAGGAGGCCGGATCTGCTCCTACCTGTATCACTGCCAGGCAAGGGTTGATTCCAACCTCGTGCATTCGTGCTACTTCTTCTTTTAATTCATCTTTAATCTGCATGGAAATTGCTTTCCCGTCAATAATTTGTGGCATTTTTTATCTCCCCTGTTCATCTTATTAATCAATACGGATTTCTTAAAATAATCCGGTAATCTTTCCATCTTCGGAAACATCGATTCCATTAGCTGCTGGAATCTTTGGCAGTCCTGGCATTGTCATAACCGCGCCAGTCAGCGCAACAACAAATCCTGCTCCTGCGCTTACATACACTTCACGAATATGGATATCAAAATCCTTTGGACGTCCCAAAAGCTTCGCATTATCTGAAAGGGAATATTGATTCTTCGCCATACATACCGGAAATTCATCAAATCCCATCTCTTCTATCTTCGCAATCTGCTTCGACACAGCTGGCTCGTAAATAACGCTTCTTGCGCCATAGATTTCCTTCGCGATTGTCTCAATCTTCTCTTTCAGTGACAATTCTGTACTATAAAGTGGATGATAATGGCTTTCCTTCGTTTCTAAAGTCTCCAGTACTTTCTGAGCAAGAGCGATTCCTCCCTCGCCGCCCTTCTCCCATACTTCGGACAATGCAAATTCACAGCCACGTTCCTCGCAGAACTTACGGATATATTCATTCTCAGCATCGGTATCTGTGATGAAAGAATTCAATGTCACAATAACCGGCACATCATATTTTTGAATATTTTCAATATGTTTTTCTAAATTAACAATTCCTTTTGCAAGCGCATCCAGGTTTTCTTGGTTGAGATCCGCTTTTGCGACGCCACCATTATACTTCAAAGCACGAACCGTTGCAACTAAAACTACGGCATCTGGTTTCAGTCCCGCCATGCGGCACTTGATGTCGAAGAATTTTTCAGCACCCAGATCTGCACCGAATCCTGCCTCTGTAATTGCAATATCACTCAGCTTCAGCGCCATCTTGGTCGCACGCACACTGTTGCAGCCATGTGCGATATTGGCAAAAGGTCCGCCGTGTACCAACGCCGGCGTATGTTCTAATGTCTGGATGAGATTCGGTTTGATTGCATCCTTAAGTAGTGCAGTCATTGCACCGGTAGCCTGAAGCTGGTCTGCTGTAACTGGACTTCCTGCAAATGTATACGCAACAATAATCTGACCAAGACGTTTCTTCAAGTCCTGCAAATCATCTGCAAGACAAAGAATTGCCATGATTTCTGACGCCACAGTGATGACAAAATGATCCTCTCTCACCATACCATCCATCTTATTTCCAAGCCCAACTACGGTATTGCGCAGTACACGGTCGTTCATGTCCAGACAACGCTTCCAAACAATCTGTCTCGGATCAATCTGAAGCGCATTGCCCTGCTGAATATGGTTATCAAGCATTGCTGCAAGCAAATTATTTGCAGAAGTAATCGCATGAAAATCTCCGGTAAAGTGAAGGTTCAAATCCTCCATCGGAACAACTTGAGCCATGCCACCGCCTGCAGCACCGCCTTTGATACCAAAACATGGACCAAGGGAAGGCTCACGAAGTGCAATCAGCGCTTTTTTATTCATTTTGGCAAAAGCCTGCCCCAGTCCTACCGTGGTGGTAGTCTTTCCTTCTCCTGCCGGAGTTGGATTGATTGCTGTTACAAGTACCAGCTTTCCATCCTCTTTGTCCTTAATCTTGTCCCATAAGTCCTCGGAAAGCTTTGCTTTGTACTTTCCGTAAAATTCCAGGTCATCCTCCTGAATTCCAATCGATGCTGCAACCTCTTTGATGTGTTCCATCTGTGCTTCCTGTGCAATCTGGATATCTGTTTTCATTTGTAATTCCCTCCTGATTCTCTTCTTTCTATGATTCTTACACATATTCTTCTATGTATTGTTCAAATTCTTCCTTGGACATCAAAACCTTACGCGGCTTCGTGCCTTCTTCTTCACCGACAACTCCTGCCTCACAAAGCTGATCCATGATTCTCGCCGCCCGGTTAAATCCAATCTTAAAGACACGCTGCAACATTCCAATCGATGCCTTTTCTTTTTCAATAATAAAACGACCTGCTTCTACAAAATAAGTATCTCTTTCATTCTCATCTCCACCCTGTACAGCATTCCCCGTTCCGGCGGCGTTGGAATTGACATGGTTCGTAATCTCCTCGTTGTAGGATGCCGTTCCATTTCTTTCTATCAGATAATCAACCACTTTCTGAACTTCTTTATCCGAAACAAAAGACCCCTGCACCCGGACCGGCTTTGGATATCCTGTCGGATAGAACAGCATGTCTCCTTTTCCAAGAAGTTTCTCCGCACCATTCATATCAATTATCGTTCTGGAATCTACTCCTGAAGATACAGAAAATGCAATTCTGGAAGGCATATTGGCCTTAATCAGTCCGGTGATAACGTTGACAGACGGTCTCTGTGTCGCAAGAATAAGATGCAGTCCGGCTGCCCTGGCAAGCTGCGCCAGACGACAGATTGCGCCTTCCACCTCACCTGGAGCAACCATCATTAAATCTGCCAGCTCGTCCACAATAATTACGATTTGAGGCATCTTCTCCGGCACGCCATCTTCCTGGTTCATCGAAGATATCTTTTCATTGAAGCCCTTCAGATCGCGTACGTTGTATTCTGCAAAAAGTTGATAACGTTTCGTCATCTCTGCAACAGCCCAGTTCAATGCCCCAGCAGCCTTCTTCGGGTCTGTGACAACCGGAATCAGTAAATGCGGAATTCCGTTATATACACTTAACTCCACAACCTTAGGATCGATCATAATCAATTTGACATCCTCCGGTCGGGAACGATAGAGAATACTCATAATCAATGTATTGATACAAACGGATTTACCAGAACCTGTGGCTCCTGCTACAAGTAAATGCGGCATCTTCGCAATATCGGCAATCACTGTCTTTCCTGATATGTCTTTTCCTGCTGCAAACGCAATTTTTGCACTACTGTTTTTAAATTCATCGGACTCCAGTAAGTCTCGAAGCATGACAGGTTTCGTCTCCTGATTCGGGACTTCAATTCCCACAGCCGCCTTTCCTGGAATCGGGGCCTCAATTCGTAGATCCGCAACTGCCAGATTTAGCTTGATATCGTCTGCAAGGCCAACAATCTTACTTACTTTCACACCAAGTTCAGGTTGAAGCTCATATCTGGTAACCGATGGTCCACAGCTTGCATTTGTCACATGGACGTTCACCCCGAAAGTCTGAAGCGTGCGTTCCAGTTTTAATGCTGTAGCACGTAAATGTGCATCAGAATCCCCACCTGTTTTCTTTCCACGAACCAGAAGATTCATAGGCGGACATTTGTATGGCGGCGCGACTGGCTTTTGGGTGCTCAGAATCGTCTGCTCCACACTGGCAGTCTCTTCTGCAACCATCGCTGCGCTCTCTGCGGTTTTGCGTGCTTTTTGCGGTTTGATTTCCTCAATATCTTGTTCCATTGTTTTTTCAGACGCTGTCTCTGTAAAAGCCTCATCCAAATCAAGCACAGGCTCCGCCCGGTTAATTACCAGATTCTCCAATGACATGACTTTGGTTTCATCCGAAATGATTTCCTCTGTTAACGGTGATGCAGTTTCTCCGCCCGGTGCTTCAAGTTCCTTGATGTCTGGCGATTTTTTGGATAATGTGGTATTAAAAGAAACACCGGATGCCGCTTTTCCATTTGCCGCTTTTTTTCTGTTTTCTTCTTGATTCACCCTGGCACGTTCTGCCTTCTTTTCGTTAGAAATTGCCTTCCGTCTCTTTGCATCATCATATGCCATTTTACTCCCATGACTGACGCTGCCGATAAAGGACTTTCCGCTAATCAATACAAAACAGATAATTCCTAAAATAATGATAACGACAAAAGCTCCCACAACGCCAACCAATGGACACAAAAGCTTCACAATACATCCGCCGAGAAGACCTCCGGCATTCTTATGTATGCTGGCATTCGTATAGTATGACATGAGAGATGCGTTCTTGTCATACAAATTAAATACAAGCTCTAAAAAAGAACAAATCAATATAACAAATACAAATCCGGCTAAAGTCTTCAGATAAGCAGTCATATTGTGCTTGTTTGATACCAGAAATGCAATTCCTGCAAATACAAGCAATGGCATCAGATACGCCATCACTCCGAAGATTCCAAAGAAAAAGGATGAAACAGCTCCCCCCACTGTTCCTCCGATTCCAAAATTACTTATAATCCATATCACACAAAAAGCGAGTGTGATCAGAATTACAACTTCATCAATGATTGTGCTGTACTCCTGTGGCATTGCCTGCTTAGCAGCCGTTTTTTTCTTCGCTGAAGTGCTCTTCGTTGTCTTTTTTGTTGTTGCTTTTGCTGTTGTTTTTTTAGCAGTTGTCTTCTTTGCAGTTGACTTTGCAGCCATAATACTTCCCCCTTGGTTCTTAAACATACTATTTATAGTATAGCATTTTTGAAAACCAATGTCATTATGAAAATATGAGTTTTTCAAGGCACAGAAGCGCTCCTTTTTTGTCTATATTTTTCAATCAGATCATGCAGCATCTTCATTGCATCGCTGACTCCACCCACACAGTCAATCATACCCTCATCTACAGCTTCCTTTCCAGTCAACATCGTCCCTACATCCTTGACAAGTTGTGTCGGATCCATCATCAGCTCCTCCAGACGTCTTTGTGAAATATGAGAATGAGATGCAATAAATCCAGTAATCCGATCCTGAGTCTGTTGAATATTGCGAAAACTCTGTATCACCCCAATAAACATTCCGCTCGCACGCACCGGATGAATCACCATTGTCCCAGTAGGCACGATGAACGAATAATCTGCCGATACTGCCAGAGGACCGCCAATCGAATGACTTCCGCCAAGGACAAGAGATACCGTTGGCTTACTGAGAGAAGCAACCATCTCTGCCATGGCCAACCCGGCCTCCACATCTCCGCCAAGTGTATTTAAAAGAATCAGCGCCCCATCAATCTCTTCATTATCCTCCACCTCAGCAAGAAGTGGAATAATGTGTTCATACTTCGTCGTTTTCGAGTTACTTCCGGCCGCCTCATGCCCCTCAATCTCCCCGATAATCGTAATCAGCTTAATATGATGCTTCCGCTCATTCTGATCCAGCTCCATCGTCCCAAGATCCTGTATCGAATTCTGTTTTTCTTCCTCATTCATAAACACAACCTCCTGCAATTTACAATTCTATGAAAGATAGTATAAATAAAACAAGAAAAAACATACATTTAAATATCATAAATTCCAAAAAGAACGCCTGCTACAGGATGGGTTTTGCATTCTGCAAAATCTTATCCTGTAACAGGCGTTCTTTTTTACTTACGGAGACACCGCGAAACTAACACGCGTGGAAATCAAATTTCTTAAACCGGATATGCTCCATCTTTTGTATCTGCCACCGTAGCATCTACCTTTGTCTTCTGTGCATCTCTGTACTTGAAGAAGTCAGTAGCAACCTGTGGGAACAGAGCATAAGTGAGGACATCCTCATCCTGCTCTTTGTACTGTGACATCTCAGCTTCCAGAGTTGCGAGCTCATCTGGAATCAAGTCTGCCGGGCGGCAGGTAATAATGTCAGCATCCTTTCCGATACATTTTTCAACAACTTCCGGATTAAACGGCTTAACCGTCGCACCATATTTGCCAGATAAAACATCTTTTGTCTCTTTGGTCGCCATCTTGTATCTCTCACCCATGAGTACGTTAAACACTGCCTGCGTTCCAACAATCTGTGAAGATGGTGTAACAAGCGGTGGCTCACCAAGATCTTTCCGTACACGAGGTACTTCTTCCAGCACCTCATAATACTTGTCTTCTGCTCCCTGCTCTTTTAACTGGGAAGTCAGGTTCGATAACATACCGCCTGGTACCTGGTAAAGCAGAGTCTTGATATTCACGCCAAGGTTCTTAGGATTCAGGAGGCCTGAATCAAGTGCTTCATCCCTGATTGGTCTGAAATAATCAGCAATCTCAGCAAGAAGTGTCTGGTCAAATCCGGTATCATAAGGTGTACCCTTGAACGTCTCAACCATAACCTCTGTTGCAGGCTGGCTTGTACCAAGTGCAAATGGTGACATTGCAGTATCAATGACATCGACACCTGCCTCAACAGCTTTTAAATATGTCATAGAAGCAACACCTGAAGTATAATGTGTGTGAAGCTGAATCGGAATATTTACTGCATCCTTCATCGCTGCAATCATATCTGTTGCTTTGTATGGAAGAAGAAGACCTGCCATATCCTTGATACAGATAGAGTCTGCACCCATATCCTCAATTTTCTTGGCGATGTCTGTCCAGTATTCCATTGTATACGCATCACCCAGGGTATAAGATAATGCGACCTGTGCATGTCCCTTTTCTTTGTTTGCTGCGGTAACTGCTGTCTGCAAGTTACGAAGATCATTCAGACAGTCAAAAATACGAATGATATCTATACCATTTGCAACAGATTTCTGAACAAAATATTCAACAACGTCATCTGCGTATGGACGATATCCTAAGATGTTCTGTCCACGGAACAGCATCTGAAGCTTCGTGTTCTTGAATCCATCACGAAATTTACGAAGACGATCCCAGGGATCTTCCTTCAGGAAACGAAGAGATGCATCAAATGTCGCACCGCCCCAGCACTCTACAGAATGATATCCCACTTTGTCCATTTTGTCGACAATTGGAAGCATCTGCTCTGTTGTCATACGAGTAGCAATAAGAGACTGATGCGCATCACGCAAAATGGTTTCAGTAATTTTAATCGGTTTTTTCTCTATTTCTGCCATAATTATTCTCCTTTTAATTTTATTAGAACTGCCATGTCCTTACGTTCTCCCGGCTTACATTACACCAAAGATTGCCATAAAGGTTCCGGCTGCTACCGCAGTACCAATTACTCCGGCTACGTTCGGTCCCATTGCATGCATCAGAAGGAAGTTCGTAGGATCTGCCTCTGCACCAACTTTTTGGGATACACGTGCCGCCATAGGCACGGCAGATACTCCGGCGGATCCGATCAGTGGATTAACCTTACCACCAGTCACTACACACATTAACTTTCCAAACAATACTCCGGCTGCTGTTCCGAAACAAAATGCCAGAAGACCAAGAGCAACAATCTTGATTGTACTTAAGTTCAGGAACGCCTCTGCGCTCGTTGTCGCACCTACAGAAGTACCCAGCAAGATAACTACGATATACATCAGTGCATTAGAAGCTGTCTCTGTGAGCTGTCTTACCACACCGGATTCTCTGAACAGATTACCTAACATCAGCATACCAACAAGCGGCGCTGTAGTAGGAAGAATACAGCATACTACGATTGTAACGACAATAGGGAAAAGAACTCTTTCAAGCTTGGAAACTGGTCTGAGCTGTTCCATCTTGATCTTACGCTCTTTTTCTGTTGTGAGTAACTTCATAATCGGTGGCTGGATAATCGGTACCAGCGACATGTACGAGTATGCTGCCACGGCGATTGGTCCCATGATTGCTGTCTGCTGTAGTTTACCCGCAAGGAAGATAGAGGTTGGTCCATCTGCTCCTCCGATAATTGAGATTGCTGCCGCTGCTTTATCTGAAAAGCCAAGAGCCATAGCTCCGAGATAAGCGGCGAAAATACCAAACTGTGCTGCTGCACCGAGAAGGAAACTCTTTGGATTCGCAATCAGTGGTCCAAAGTCTGTCATTGCTCCAACGCCCATAAAAATCAGGGATGGCAGTATAGCCCATTCATCCAGTAAGTAGAAATAATGTAACAATCCACCCACACCATTTGCAGAATCTTCAATGCTCATCATGATGTCTGGATAAATATTAACTAACAACATACCAAAGGCGATTGGAACTAACAAAAGTGGTTCGAACTCATGTCTTATTGCTAAATATAGGAAAAAACATGCAACCAAAATCATAATGTAATTTCCAACGGTTAAATTGAAAAATGCTGTCTGATGCACGAGGTTTCCTAATGTATTTGTTATATATTCCATCTTATAACCTCCATAAATACGCCTACTAGTTCAATGTCGCTAATACTGCTCCTGATTCAATTGCATCTCCTACAGCTACATTGATGCTGGCAACAGTTCCATCTTCTGGAGCTACGACCGGAATCTCCATCTTCATAGCTTCAATGATTACAACCGGGTCGCCCTTAGATACAGCCTGCCCAACACTCGCTTCCAGCTTGAATACTTTTCCGGCTGCTCCAGCCTTCACTTCAATACCACCTGCATTCGCTGGTGCCGCCGTCGCTGCTGGTGCTGCAACTGGTGCTGCCGCAATTGGAGCTGCTGCTGCAACTGGTGCTGCGCCTGCGCCCTTTTCTTCCACTGTTACGTCATATACATTACCATTTACTGTAATTGTGTAATTTTTCATTTCAAATTCCTCCTAAAATTAATTCCATTTATTAGTGGTTCTACGCTTGATAGAACGTACGATAAATCCATCCGTTGTTGTTCCTTCCGAAGCTGCAATTGCCGCCGCGATGACTGCAATAAGCTCACCGTCATTTGCAGCAGTAGCTGGTGCCGCCGGCGTACTGACAACCGGTGTCTTTGGAGCTGCGGCTGGTTTCGCCTCTGTCTTCTGCTTCTTGAATTTTGCTTCAATTGCAGGAATAAACTTAAATGATGAAATCAGAAGTGAAATGAAAATCAATACAGCAAATACGGTTCCCATTCCCAATAATGTATTAAGTCCTGCTTTTTCAAGAATCTGTCCCATAGTATAGTGAATATCTACGGTCATACTTTCAATATTCAGTTTTTCGTCAAACACAAACACGATATCAGCGTCTTTGTTTTCAAAATTAGCCTTTGTTGTAAGTGTGACATCTTTGTCTGTTGCTTCTACTTCATAGTCGCTGTAATCTTCCAATTCGCCGTACTCCGAGGTAGCTGCCTGCCATGCTTCCATCATTGTGATAAAATTATCACTTTCAACCGGAAGGCCGGAATTCATCAGAGTAATTCCAAGTTCAAGATCAGAAGCCTCTTTCAGGCTCTCAAAATCTGTATCCGTCATCTGCTCGAAGCTCTGTAGTACGGTGTCGGTGTATTGCTCTAAAGTAGCTTCATCATAAGTTAATGTCTCCTTTTCACTTCCGCATGCCGTAAGTCCCAGGGCAAGTACGAGGACACATAGTAATAAGCCGATTTTCTTCTTCAATTGCCTCACCTCACTAAACCGTTCCATGTTTTTTTGATGGACGATCTTCTCTTTTTGTGAAAAGCATCTCAAATGCTCCAATCAGATACTTTCTTGTATCAACTGGCTCAATGATTGCATCCACATATCCTCTTCTGGCTGCAGACATTGGACTTGACTGTAAGTCCTTGTACTCTGCTGCTTTTTCTTTCAATGTCTCAGCGTCAGAACCCTCATACATAATCTTTGCTGCCATCTTTGCGTCCATCATTCCGATTTCAGCTGTTGGCCATGCATAAACCATATCTGCGCCGATAGATTTGCTGTTCATTGCAACATATGCACTTCCAAAAGCACTTCCGATAATAACATTCACCTTTGGTACTGTTGCATTGGCAAATGTGTAAGTGAGTCTGGCAACTGCCCTTGCCATATTATTCTCAGAACATTTTGTTGCGTGGAATCCTTTGATATTTGTCAGGGTAAATACCGGAATTGAAAATGCATCACAGAAATTCACAAAATCAATAGCCTTCTTGCAGCCTCGTACTGTCAGTGTGCCATCGAACTCATCTATCACCTGTGCATCTGCATCGTATACTTTTGAACGGTTGGCTACTGCGCCGACTGTCATTCCGTTCAGACGGATAAATCCAGTTACCATATCTCTGGCATATTCTTTCTTCACCTCGAAGAACGCATGGTTGTCTGCGATTGTCGCAAGAGCGATTGCTGTGTCCTCTGCTGCATTGGCAATTGCATCACATGCACGGTTCAAATCATCTGTGCACTCCTCATAAGATGCATCATCTTCATTATTCGAAGGAATCATGCATACCAAAGTACGGATTTGTCCAAGAATCTCAGCTTCACTTCCGATGCCATCTACGATTCCTGCCTCTTCAGACTGGTACTTTGCGCTGGAAGTGTCACATTTTGAAACTTCGTTTCCGGCAAGTGCATTCGGAGAATTCACAAATAACTTCGCCTTTGTCTCTTCCATAAATGTAAAATCTGTCAAACCGGGTACTACGGCAAGGCCACCACCGCACATTCCGAAAATAGCTGTAATCTGTGGAATCACTCCGGAAGCCATTGACTGCTTAAAGTAGAGTCCGCCAAATGCCTCAAGAGCATCGGTTGCTTCCTGAAGACGAAGACCTGCACAATCAATCAAACCAATGACTGGTGCTCCCATCTTCATTGCCATGTCATACATGTTGGAAATCTTCTTTGCATGCATCTCACCAATAGAACCATTCAAAACGGTTGCATCCTGGCTGTATACATATACAAGATTGCCTTCAATCACTCCGTATCCGGTAATCACACCATCTGCCGGAGTATCTTTTGCCTGCATATTGAAATCTGTGCTTCTTGCAGTAACAGCACCGCCGATTTCAACAAAACTACCCGCGTCAAGCATAGTGGCAATTCTTGTGCTTGCGGAGTTTCCTGTTGCGTTATAACTCATATTCTAGCCCTCCATGATTTATATTTTTTAAAGTTTTACCAAAATATTTGCCAAGTATAGTATAGTATAAAGTTCACAAAATAGCAATTGAATTCTTCTATTATTTGTCATTTTTTTAACATAAACATCCACTTTTTCCAGATTTTTTTATTTACTATTTTCTGTTTTTCAAATTTTAAGTTTGATGTTACGGCAGATACTTGTGATTTGTTCCACCGCCTCATTCCGTTTTCAAATTCTGTTTTCAAAAAAGAAAGCAAACTATCCGCTACCATGAAAAACATAATAGCGGATATCAATTGAACTTTGTCTACTTCTGGTTGCGATATTGAACCGGAGTCATCTTATATTCTTTTTTAAACAGGCGGTTAAAATGTTCCACATTCTGGTAGCCCACGGATTCCGCGATACTCTCCACAGTCATACTGCTGCTCTTAAGCAGAGATCTGGCTTTCTTCATTCTGACTTTTTTCAAGGTATCACCGAAAGTCATACCAGACTTTTCTTTGATATATTTTGAAAGGTAGGGTTTTGAAAGGAAGAACTTCTCTGACAAATCATCCAATGTAACATCCACATAATTTGCCTGAATATAATTCTTGATTTCAACCAGACGTTCATCCTTGCACTCGCTGGCATCCATGATTGCATCAATTTTATTGACAGCAACTACCAGAGCCTCAATGGATGCTTTGATGATGTCGGCATCAATTCCCACACCCCAGTAACGTTTCTTATTGCAAATAATGCCAACGTAAGCAACCGCTTTGGAAGACGAACCCCTGGTCAGGGATTTTTCCTCATAGAACGAAAGTTCATAGCTGATATCAAAGTAATGCTTAATGGCATTGCTGACCGCATCAAGACGTCCATTTCCCACACCGTTGACCATACGTGTTCCTCCGCCGTGGTGGATCGTTGCCTCCGCATAAATTCCGGTAGTTTCCTGCTTAAAGTGACACTCATCCACCTGGAAAACAGGCTTTGCGGAAATGTAATGGTCTTCAAAGATATGATAAACCCAGTCTGGTGTCAGTTCCTTATGAGCCTTGTCAGAAACATCTTTAACAAGGTATCCGACTTCTTCTTTCATCTTCTCCGGAAGGCTGATTCCGAAGCTCTGTTTCAGAATATAACTCACACCGCCCTTGCCAGACTGACTGTTGATCCGAATGACATCAGAATCGTATCGTCTGCCCACATCCTTTGGATCGATTGGCAGATACGGAACGGTCCATTTCTTCTCTTTCTTTTCCTGACGATATGCCATTCCTTTGGCTATGGCATCCTGATGAGAACCGGAAAATGCAGTAAATACAAGTTCCCCGGCATAAGGCTGCCTTGGAGACACCTTCATTCTGGTCAGCTTTTCATAGGTCTCACAGATATCATTCATGTTTGAGAAGTCCAGTTTTGGATCTACGCCGTGTGCAAACATATTCATGGCAAGTGTAATAATATCTACATTCCCCGTCCTTTCACCATTCCCGAAAAGAGTTCCCTCAATTCGATCTGCACCAGCTAAAATTCCAAGCTCTGCGTCACTCACGCCGCTGCCCCTGTCATTATGTGGATGCAGACAGAGAATGACATTCTTTCTATAGTTGAGATGCTTGCTTATGAACTCTACCTGACTTGCAAATACATGTGGCATTGCATTCTCAACAGTGGTCGGAATGTTGATGATGACTTTGTTTTTCCCGGACGGTTTCCAGACATCAAGAACGGCGTTGCAGACATCCAGCGCGTAATCCACCTCCGTGCCTGGAAAGCTCTCGGGACTGTACTGGAATGTAAAATTGCCCTCGGTCTCCTGGGCAAGGGAATTTAAAAGCTTTGCACCGTCAATCGCAATTTGTTTGATTTCTTCCTTGCTCTTTTTAAACACCTGTTCTCGCTGGGCAACTGAGGTGGAATTATAAAGATGAATAACCGCATGGGGAGCTCCCTTTACCGCTTCAAATGTCTTCTTTATAATATGCTCTCTTGCCTGCGTCAGAACCTGTACCGTCACGTCATCCGGAATCATGTTCTGCTCAATCAGAGTTCTCATAAACTGATACTCCGTCTCGGAAGCAGCCGGAAAACCAACTTCGATTTCCTTGAAGCCGACATCTACAAGCAATTGGAAAAATTCCACTTTCTCATCCAGGCTCATGGGCTCAATCAGTGCCTGATTGCCATCGCGAAGATCCACGCTGCACCATGCAGGTGCTTTTTCTATGTAATCCTTCTTCACCCAGTCATAACAGTCTTCTGGCGGCATAAAGTAAAATCTTTGATATTTTTTGTAGTTTTCCATACTTCCTATCTCCTCTTTCTAAAAACAGGAAGCTATCGAAATGTTAAATTCTTCCTGTACTATTATGTTTTTTTGCTTTTTCCAGAAGAACAATTTATTTTTAGATATTATCCATCAATTTCATTGTCCTTTTTTATTTCTACCCAATAGTATCATATTGTATCGCCAATGAAAAGTGACGTTTTTAATCATTTGTATTGATTTATTTTAATGCATATGTTTTGCTTATCTGCTTCACGACCCAAAGATAATTTCTTTCTTTCACGGATTCCCCCGTCAGTACCGGAAGTTCTCTCAGTACAGTATCCCCCAGAAGATATTGGAGAGAACCGATTTTTTCATTTTTCCTCACCGGCGCGCTGAGATTCTTCTCCATTTTCAAGTTCACCCGGATGGCCTCCTCTTCATGCAGAAGAAATCGGGGTTCTAAAATAGCATCTGGAATGTAGATGGATACTGTGGACGGACCGGAAAATCCAGCATCCGGAATTCCATTTTCCACATTTTTCTTCTTTTGCTTCAATTGATACTGCACTGTTTTATAGTGATAATGCTCCAGACCATATTCCATCATTTTTCTGGTATCCGACCATTTATAGCTTTTGTTTCCCGGCCAGCCACATGCAAGCAGTGCCACGATGAATTCTCTGTCCTCCCTCTTTACCGCTCCCACATAACAGTATCCTGCATCTGCAGTAAACCCGGTCTTTCCAGACAGCGCCCCATCCATCATATGTAAATACGCATTGTGATTCTGGCAGGAAAAAGACCGGGTTCCCGTCTGATCTGAAAACTGATAGGATGGAGTCTGTGTAATTTCCAGGAAAACAGACCGCACCGGTGAATCATGAATACAATATTTCATGATCCGTGCAAGATCTTCTGCCGTCGTATGATGAAAGCCATTCTCATCTGACGCATCCAATCCATTGGGTGTGATAAAATACGTCTGTTCACAGCCCAGCTCTTTTGCCTTGTTATTCATCATAAGCGCAAAGTTCTCTACCGTTCCGCCGATTCCCTCTGCAATAGCAACCGCGGAATCGTTATGAGATTCCAGCATCAGAGAATACAACAGATCCCGAAGTACATACTGCTCCCCCATTCTGATTCCCAGCTTTACCTCCGGCTGCTTCTGTGCATTGGCGGATACCTCGATCACCTGGTCTAAGTTCGTATGTTCCAGTGCAAGGATGCAGGTCATTATCTTTGTGGTACTTGCCATTGCCATTTCCTTTTGTCCCTCTTTTGCAAATAAAATACGCCCTGAGTCCGCATCCATCAGGACCGCCGACTGGGCGTAAAGATTCTGTAGTTCTTCCGGGCAGACAGCAGTCTCTCCGTCTGTCTGGGCATTGACCGGAAATGCAATGACAACAATCAGTAAAAAAATAAGTCTGAGACAATTTCCTTTTTTCTTCATCTCTACCAGCATCCATTGCGTTTATTAGTATGTATGAGAAAATCCAGGGGATTATTCCTCCCATGTCAAGGTTTCTCTTGATACTGGAAAAAGCGTTATTTATCATCCAGACTCACAAGCCTTTAAGCGGCTCAGTGCAGCAGTCATCTAGGTCAGCTAGATTTCAAGCCTCAGCTGTGCTTCATCTTCCGCTTCTTCCTGGAACTGTGCCACTTGCTCCTGGTTAATACCCGGAAGCTCATCCAGAGACTGCACACTGAATCTCCGCAGAAATTCCTCTGTTGTTCCAAATAGAATCGGCCGTCCCGGCACATTCATCCTGCCGACTTCCTCCACCAGTCCGTACTCCACCAGCTTATTTACTGCAAAATCCGATTTGACACCTCTGATTTTTTCAATCTCAAGTTTCGTAACCGGCTGTTTATATGCAATGATTGATAATGTTTCCAAAAGAACGTCAGTGAGTACAAATTTTTTTGGCTGCTTTGCGATGCGAATGAGGTATTCATACGCCTCCTGCTTCGTACACATCTGAAAGGAATTCTCAAGCTCGATAATGCGCATGCCCCTGTCCGCATTGTTATAGCGGTCCATCATATTATGGATAATCTTGCGCGTTGTCTTCTCATCATGCTCAATAGCAAGCGCAATCTTCTCCAGTTCCACCGAATCACCCATCGTAAATAAGATTGCCTCGATGATTCCCTGCAGTTTTTCTATTTCCATCTTATTCATCCTCATTTTTATTCCACCATAGAAGTGATCATAATCTCGCCGAAAGTACTCTCCTGCTCAATCTGAATCTTGCCAATCTTCATCAGTTCCAAAATAGCCAGGAATGTCACAACAATATGCAGCTTCGAATGCTGTGTTTCCAGAAGCTTACGGAAATTAAACCGCCTGTGGATTCCGGCATATTCTTCTACGTAAGTCAGCTTATCAGTCAGCGTCACTTCTTCTTTCTCAATTGTTCCAAATTTACTTCGCACCGGATCCAGCTTGTCATCCTGGCGCCGCATCACTTCCTTATAAATCTGATTCAGCTTTCGCAAGTTCAGATCAGCGAGAAGTTCATCCAGATTCACCGGTGGTGCATATTCCAACACTTCCTTTGGGATCGTTGGACTCTTATACATCACTTTTTGCCCGTCAATTTCACGGTCCTTAAGTTCATAAGCCATAAATTTGTACATTTTATACTGCAAAAGCTGTTCCACCAGCTCCTGACGTGGATCTTCTTCCTCTCCCTCTTCATTCACCTCTTTTGGCAAAAGCATCCTGCACTTGATATCAAGCAGTGTAGCCGCCATCAGTAAAAATTCACTCATCACATCCAAGTCATCCTCCTGCATGGCGCGGATATACTCCATGTACTGATTCGTGATTTCAACAATCGGAATATCGTAAATATCTATTTTGTTTTTATCAATCAGGTAAAGAAGGAGATCCAACGGACCCTCAAACACCTGTAATTTTACTGGTATTCCCATCTGTTCTTTCCTTTCCCGAAGTAACAGGATGTTCTCCTGTCATAACGTACTGCACCCTTCACGGTGCACATAGCTTCACCACAACAAGCTCAGCCGTATTAAACAACCGGATATTCACCGTATGTGTTCCAAGCCCCCGGCTGACGATAATTGTGCAATCATCTTCTCTTGTCATTTCCCCCGAATACTTTGGAAACGGAATCACCTGTGGGCTGATACATCCGCCAATCCCCGGAATTCGGATGATTCCTCCGTGCAAATGTCCGGAAAGGATCAGATCAGCACCCCATTTTTTATAGGTATCAAAAAATGCCGGATTATGTGCAAGCAGTATCTGGAACTTCTCCGGATCCGGATGACCAATGCAGCTTAATACTTCTGAAACTGTCACACGGTACCTGTGAAATTTTTCATAATATTTCATCGGCAGTTCCAGTCCGGAGACCGAACAGCTCATTCCATCCACATCCAAATGTATCGTCTGATTCTCCAGAAAAACAACACCTGCACGTTCCAGTCTTTTCTTATAATCAGCAAAAATCGTGCCATAGTATTCTGGGTCTTCTTTCATCCGCTGTTCATGATTCCCATTGGCATAATAAACCGGGCAGAGTTTTGGAAGACGTTCTAACAGCTCCAGGGCATGCTCACTGTAATTGCCTCTTTGCCCAACCAGCATGTCACCTCCAACCAGAATATAATCCGGCGCTTCTTTTTGGATTGCATGATACAGCTTTTCATTACCCATTCCGTAGGATTTGTTATGCAAGTCGCTCAAAAAGAGAATGTTCTTATCTTTTTTGAGCAGCGTCAGCTTTTTGGACACTACCCGGTAATGTGTAATCCGAAACATATGCAGTTCCCGAACAGATTCCAGAAGCATGGAAAAAACGAGAAGCAGACCAATCAGAACAAACAGCATAGTTCTCCCCTTTCTTACGTAAAAAGTGTAATTTTCCTTCTATGATCACATTTCAAAGCAGCTCCTTGAGAACTGCCTAAAGTCATTAACCATACTATTTTACCATTTTCACTGGCAAAACGCAACGAAATGCTTTCAACAGATAATCCTTAAACTTCGCTTTGTTAATTGTATCAGATGCGACAATTGGAAGTTCCCCGATGGTCTCACCATCCAGCGAGTACACTCTGCTTCCAACCTTCTTCCCCTTTTCAATCGGTGCCGATATATTTTTTTTCATTTTATTTTTCGCTGTAACCGCTCCCAGATTACTTCCGGTGGTATCCACATACTCAAAATCCCCACTGTATTCACAATTGAGACTGTCCGCTACGCCATTTGTTATTTTAATCTTCTCCAGCTTTTCTTTCGGTGTATCCTTGTAGAGCTGGCATTTTCCAAAACCGGAGTTCATCAAGTGAATTGCGTCAAGAAATCGTGTTTTAGAATCCGGTGCTGCCATGATGACTGCAATCAATTCCACATCATTTTTTCTCCCTGTAGCTGAGACACAGAATTTCGCCTCATTTGTGGAACCTGTTTTCAGTCCGGTTGCATATTCATATTGTCTCACGAGCTTATTCGTATTGGTCAGTCCAAACTCGCTTTCCCCCTTTGCGGTCTTGTGGGTAATATTCTCCATCCATATCATCGAATAATCATGAATCTCAGGATACTTTAAGATCAGTTCCCGGGACATAAGCGCAATGTCTCTGGCAGTGGTAAGATGTCCTTCTGCATCCAGACCGTTGCAATTGACAAAATGTGTATGTTCCATCCCCAGTCCCTCTGCCCGTTTGTTCATCTGATTTACAAATTCTGTCTCCGAGCCGGAAATAAACTCAGACATGGCGACACAGGCATCGTTGGCGCTGGCCACTGCGATGCATTTGATCATCGTATCTACAGTCTGCGTTTCTCCAACCTCAAGGAACACCTGGGAGCCCCCCATAGAAGCTGCATATTCGGAAACTGGCACTTCATCCTGCAGCTGTATGCGTCCTTCATGCAAAGCATCAAAAATGAGCAGCAGTGTCATCACCTTTGTCACACTTGCCGGTGCCCGTTTTTCATCTGCATCCTTTTCATACAGCACCTGCCCGGTGGTGGATTCTATTAAAATAGCGGAAGGTGCAATAATTTCCTCCTTTCCCCCGTTATCTGTTGTGCCGGTATCCTCCGCCACCGTTTCCTCCGTCACCGTTTCCTCCGTCACCTGTATCACATCCTCGCTTGCATACAAAGCCGTACTCATGGTGCTTATAAGCACCATGCACATCAAGATCCCTGCGATCCATTTCTTCATATTAAAACTCTTTCTCATTCCATTTATTACAAATTATTGGATTGTATCTCCAAATATGCAATATTCTCCTTTTTTCCAATGGACAAATTTATTCAGGGAATCTATAATTAAAAAGTTACGAAAATTTTAGAAAGTTTTTAGATTTGGAGGAAATAAAATGGATAGTATCAAACCAAAATTGTTCTCGGTCATTGGAGATTACTCAAAAGAACAATTCATTAAGGATGTGATATCCGGTATCATCGTTGCAATCATTGCACTTCCCCTTTCCATTGCACTGGCGATTGCCTCAGGTGTTAACCCGGAAAGAGGTCTCTACACTGCAATCATTGCCGGATTCCTGATTTCGTTTTTTGGAGGAAGCAGAGTCCAGATTGGAGGACCCACCGCCGCATTCGTTGTCATCATCTATGGAATCATTGAAGAATTCGGAATGGACGGACTGATTGTTGCCACTATTATGGCCGGTATGATTCTGATTATCATGGGACTTGTACATTTTGGAAGTCTGATTAAATTTATCCCTTATACAATTACTACAGGCTTCACCGCCGGAATCGCGATTACGCTGTTTGTTGGACAGCTTAAGGATTTCCTTGGTTTAGACATGGGTGCGGTTCCTTCTGAATTTCTGGCAAAAATGGCCGCCTATGGACAGCATTTTTCTACTGTGAACTGGAATGCTCTCCTCATTGGCGTCATTGCAATCCTGATTCAGATTTTCTGGCCGCGCATCACAGACAAGGTTCCTGGCTCGCTGGTTGCCATCATTGTCACAACACTGATGGTCAAATTTCTTCCTCTCGAGGTGAATACCATCGGAAGTGTGTACGGAGAACTTTCTTCTGCATTCCCCAAATTTGCACTGCCTCACACCACCTTTCGTATGATCATCAAATTAGCAGGCTCTTCTTTCACGATTGCATTTCTTGCAGCCATAGAGTCACTTCTCTCCTGTGTCGTATCAGACGGCATGATTGGAAGCAGACATCGCTCCAACGCGGAGCTTGTAGGACAGGGACTTGGAAATATTGCTTCCGGTCTCTTCGGTGGAATTCCTGCCACAGGGGCCATTGCAAGAACTGCTGCAAACGTCAAAAACGGGGGACGTACTCCGGTTGCAGGAATGGTTCATTCCCTCACTTTATTACTGATTCTTTTGCTTCTCATGCCAACCGCTGCAATGATTCCAATGCCAGCTCTTGCCGCCATCCTGATTATTGTTGCCTATAACATGAGTGGATGGAGAGAATGTATTTCCATGGTAAAAAATGCCCCTAAAAGTGATATCGCCGTCTTTGGGATCACGCTCTTTCTTACTGTTATTTTTGACCTTGTCGTTGCAATCGAGGTTGGTATGGTTCTTGCGTCCCTTCTTTTTATTAAGACAATGTCTGATACCGCAGACCTCAAAGAATGGACTTATATGGATGAGATGGAGAATCGAAATGACCCGGATAATATTAAGCTAAAGGAAGTACCAAAAGGAACTCTGGTTTATGAAATTGTGGGTCCAATGTTCTTCGGAGCTGCCGATACTTTCCTCGACATTGCATACAAGACAAAGGGAACAAGAGTCATCATCATCCGTATGCGCGGTGTGCCTGCAATGGATGTATCTGCGCTTCATACTCTGAGCGGGGTTTGGGAAACCTGCCGTAAAAAGCACATCAAGGTCATTTTCTCTCACACCCAGGAACAACCGCTTTCCATGATGCAGAAGGCCGGATTCTACGATCAGGTAGGTGCAAAATACTTCCGCGAGAATATTGATGCAGCCCTGGCCTATGCCAGAGAATTATGTACCAAAAATACGATAGCAGAAAAGTAAAAGATAACATGAAAATAACAGCCAGACACATACCCGAACATCCTTTATACTTTGTAAACTGTATCGTCTGCTATATTCAAAAAATGGAGATTGGACCGCTGAGAAATTCAGCCGTTCAATCTCCATTTTTTTCGAGCCGTTCTCTTACCAGCTGAGCTGTCGGTGTATTGGCAACCCCGCCTTCTCCGGTCTCTCGCAGTGAGACATGCATCTTCGTACCAATTTCTTTCATCGCGTCAATCACCTGATCCGGTGGAATCCTGCTTTCAATTCCAGCCAGCGCCATATCTGCTGATGAAAGTGCATTCACCGCCCCGATTACATTTCGCTTGACACAGGGTACTTCCACAAGACCAGCGACCGGATCACAGACTAATCCCAGCAGATTTTTCAGTGCCATCGCACTTCCCTGGGCAATGGCCGCATTGCTGCCGCCTTTCAGATACACAAGTGCTCCCGCTGCCATCGATGATGCCGATCCAATCTCCGCTTGGCATCCACCAGTTGCCCCGGCAATAAAAGCCCGTTCCGCAATAACCTGTCCGATTCCCGCCGTCACGTACAGTGCCTCGATCACCTGCTCTTCTGTCACCTGTCCTCTTTTATAAAGAGGTACCAGCACAGCAGGAATCACGCCACATGCCCCAGCTGTAGGCGCTGCGACAATCCGTTTCATACAGGCATTGGATTCCCCCATCTTCAATGCTTCCGCCATGACTTCTGCCACAAAATCTCCACAGATTGGTTCTTCTCGCTGTCGATAGAGATCCATCTGTCCCCCCGTTCCACCAACAAGCCCACTGCTGGACTTAAGAGATGCATCATAATGTCTGCTTGCATGGAACATTGCATACCACATTTCTTTCATTTTCGAAATAGAATCCTCCCTGGATACAAGGCGGTCATTCATATCTTCTCTCAGTACAGCCTCCCAGAATAAGATTTTCTCCTCATCACAGACTGTCAGAATATCTTCTAATGCTTGAAATGACATGTCAAATCTCCTCCCCATCAATGTAGGTTACCTTGATGACTCCATCCAGATTTTCCAACCATCTGCGTTTTTCCTCCGGTACCTGCTGGTCCGTCTCAATTACCATGACCGCATAGCCACCTCTTTTGTCCCGGTATAACTGCATGGTTGCAATATTCACCTCACATTTAGCCATCATGGACGTAACCTCAGCCACATGCCCCGGCTGATCGATATTATGAACAATCAGCGTGGGGGACTCTCCAGAACAATTTACCGTGATGCCATCCAGCTTGCTGATCCGAATTCTTCCTCCTCCAATAGAACAGGACTCCACACTGAGCTTCTTATGATTCTTACCTGTCACTTCAATGACTGCCGTATTCGGATGTGCATCCTGAAGCTGTATTCCATGAATTGCAAAATCAAGTCCCGCCTCTCTGGCAAGCTCAAAGCTTTGAGGAATACGGATGTCATCCGGATGCATTCCCAAAAGCCCCGCCACAAGTGCGCGATCGGTTCCATGCCCTTTTCCAGTCGAGCTAAATGAACCGTACAAACCGATATCAGCCACGATTGGCTCCTCTCCTAATAAGACTCTTGTGATATAGCCGATTCGAACGGCACCCGCTGTGTGAGAACTGGATGGGCCTACCATCACAGGTCCTAAGATGTCAAAAATGTTACTCATATTCTATCTTCCTTTCCCACTTTCTCTGCTGTATCTCAGACGGTGGACTCTTATCATTGTACCACAAACTTCTTGAATTTATTGTTAAAAATCAGAAAAATCCAAGAGAAAACATTTCGTCTCCCCTTGGACTTTTCGCTGAATATATATGCTCATATTCTAATCATATGCCGTTTTTAATAATAACCTGAGCTTCTGATGAAATTAGCAGATTCCCTGTGCCATCATAGCGTCAGCAACCTTCTCAAATCCTGCAATATTTGCGCCTACAACATAGTTTCCTTTTGCGCCGTATTTTTCAGCAGCATCTGCCATATTATGGCAAATATTAACCATGATTGTCTGTAATTTGCTGTCTACTTCTTCAAATGACCAGCTTAATCTCTCGCTGTTCTGAGACATCTCAAGTGCAGATGTTGCAACTCCTCCAGCATTCGCTGCTTTGCCTGGAGCAAAAATAATACCGTTCTGCTGTAAGTACTCTGTTGCTTCTAACGTAGTAGGCATGTTCGCACCTTCTGCAACTGCAATACATCCGTTTGCAACTAACTGTTTTGCATCGTCGATGAGCAGCTCATTCTGTGTCGCACATGGAAGAGCGATATCAACCTTAACTGTCCATACACCGCGTCCCTCATGATATTCTGAGTTCGGTCTGTAATTCTTGTATTCTGTAAGACGCGCTCTCTTCACTTCTTTGATTTCTTTCAGTGCTGCAACATCAATTCCATCTGGATCATAAACCCAACCCGTAGAATCGCTGACTGTCACAACCTTAGCACCAAGCTGCTGTGCTTTCTGTGTAGCGTAAATTGCCACGTTGCCTGAACCGGATACTGCAACCGTCTTACCGGCAAGCTCGATGCCATTGATTTTAAGCATCTCCTGTGTAAGATATAATAAACCATACCCAGTAGCTTCTGTACGTGCAAGGGAACCGCCATAGCTTAAGCCCTTACCTGTAAGAACTCCTTCTGAAAGTCCTCGGATACGCTTATACTGTCCATACATATAACCAATCTCACGTGCACCTGTTCCGATGTCACCAGCTGGAACATCTGTATCTGCTCCGATATATTTGCAAAGCTCTGTCATAAAGCTCTGGCAGAAAGCCATTACTTCGCGGTCTGATTTTCCCTTAGGATCAAAGTCAGAACCACCTTTGCCTCCACCGATTGGAAGGCTTGTCAATGAGTTCTTGAAAATCTGTTCAAAACCAAGGAACTTGATGATTCCGATATTAACAGATGGATGAAGTCTGAGACCACCCTTGTAAGGTCCGATTGCGCTGTTGAACTGTACGCGGTATCCGGTATTCACCTGAACCTGTCCCTTGTCATCTACCCATGGCACTCTGAACTTGAGCTGTCTCTCCGGCTCGCAAATTCTCTCAAGAAGTGCTTCTCTGCGATATACTTCTTCATTTGCTTCTACAACTACTCTAAGAGATTCCAATACCTCTTTTACTGCCTGATGAAATTCTGGCTCACCTGGATTTTTCTTAATTACTAAATCAATTACCTCATCAACGTATGACATAACCATACCTCCTAAAAAATTTTAAGTACAAAGCGTCCCCTATATGTAACTAGCCTTTCCGGTACACCATCCGGTGCATACATGACACCTTTGTCTTTACTATTTTAAAATGATAAAGTGCGATTGTCAATTACTTTTTGAATTTTTTGTCATTAAAACTTGCAATATCTGTGCTTCAGCACAAAAACCTCAAAATCGCACTTCTGCTGACAACTATTAGGGGAAAGAACGTTTTATGCATTGTTTAAAATGCAAGTGCCAGTTTTTAACTTGCATTTTACTTTTCCAAGTGCTTTCCCATATATCCAGATCATACAGAATATTCAGGTAGCTGAGTATTTTTAAAAAAAGAGAGTTCTCTCCAGAAGCAGAATTTCCGGATAACGTTAAAAGCAGAGTGTCTCACGACACTCTGCTCAATTTGACTGCATTATTAGTTAAACTTGCGTTTTCTAGCAGCTTCAGATTTCTTTTTACGTCTAACACTTGGTTTTTCGTAATGTTCTCTCTTACGAATCTCCTGTTGAATACCAGCCTTCGCACAGTTTCTTTTGAATCTGCGTAAAGCGCTATCTAACGTCTCATTCTCTTTTACGATTACATTTGACATAGTCTCACACCTAACCTCCCTTCAGCCATACCGTATTGAACCTTGTACATCATACGACTGTTCGGGTATTTTTTTATTACACTATTAGATATTATATCATAATTTCCACGAACGTCAACTGTTAATTGCAAAAAACTTAAAAATTTAATTGCAAAAAACTTAAAAATTATGACATCCACGATTTCTACGCGTTCACCTGTTCCTTGAGTACCTCTTCTGCTTTTTTCAAAGCTTCCACGATTCCCGCCGGATTCTTACCGCCGGCCTGAGCCATATTCGGACGGCCGCCACCGCCGCCGCCTACCAGACCTGCAATTGCCTTGACAAGATTTCCAGCATGTGCTCCCTTTGCCATTGCCCCATCTGTAGCAGTAACCATAAGATTGACCTTGCCATCGTAATCGGAAGCCAGAACAACGACTCCATCTTCCAGCTTCGTCTTAAGCTGATCACCTAAGTCTCTCAGTCCATTCATATCAACACCTGTAACCTTGGTTGCCAGAAGCTTTAAGTCCCCGATGTTGACAACATCATTCATGACATCTCCCATTGAATCCTGAGCCATCTTGCTCTTTAAAGATTCATTTTCACTGTGAAGTGCCTTCACTTCCCCTTGAAGATGCTTGATCTTGTCGCTCACCTCAGCCGGAGTTGTCTTCAACAATGCTGCCGCATTATGAAGTTTCTCTTCGAGGTCTTTGTAATAAGCAAATACACTGTCTCCGGTCAGGGCCTCAATACGGCGGACGCCAGATGCAACGCCACTCTCTGACACGATTTTAAATACAGTAATCACGCCTGTGTTGGATACATGAGTTCCACCACACAGTTCCTTAGAAAAATCCCCCATTGATACCACGCGCACCTTCTCATCGTATTTCTCATCAAAAAGTGCCATTGCCCCGCTTTTCTTCGCTTCATCAATACTCATGACATCTGTTGTGACCGCAAGATTCGCTTGAATTTCTTTGTTAACGATTTCTTCAACCTGAGCGATTTCTTCCGTAGTCATTGCTGCAAAATGTACAAAGTCAAAACGCAATCTGTTGGGAGTTACCAGCGATCCTTTTTGTTCTACATGGGCACCAAGTACTTCTTTTAGTG
The DNA here is from genome assembly GCA_028689735.1 of Hespellia sp. Lineage (GTDB taxonomy): Bacteria > Bacillota > Clostridia > Lachnospirales > Lachnospiraceae > Hespellia. Next base: position 70,117 of record JAQVCP010000010.1, read on the forward strand.
CTTTCTGCAGCAAATGAGTAGCGCTGTGGTTCTTACAGGTATTGGTACGTTCTGTCTCATCTACCATAAGGGTCACCGCATCTCCTACTTTGAACATGCCTTGCTCCGCTACACCTACATGACCATATTTTCCGCCTAACAGCTTAATGGTATCTTCAACTTTAAAGCGTCCTTCTTCTGTAACGATCACACCGGTATCGCCTTCCTGACCACCCATTGTTGCATAAAAAGGTGTCTCTTTTACGAAAATCGTCCCGCTCTCACCTTCCGCCAGTGCTTCAACAATCTCAGTCTCTGAGGTCAGTATGGTGATCTCTGATGCTGCGCTAAACTGGTCATATCCCACAAATCGAGTTGTAACCGAAGAATCGATCTCGTCATAGACCGTAGCGTCCGCACCCATATAGTTCGTGGTCTCACGCGCATTACGAGCCTTGGTTCGCTGCTCTTCCATTGCTGCCTTAAACCCATCTTCATCAATAGAATATCCCTTTTCTTCCAGAATCTCCTTGGTCAGATCTAATGGGAATCCATAGGTATCATATAGCGTAAATGCACTGTTTCCATCTAGCTCTTTCACACCCTTTTTCTCCATCTCTGCTTCCATAGAGGAGAGAATAGAGAGTCCCTGGTCAATCGTCTTATTAAACTTCTCTTCTTCCTGATTCAGGACCTTGAAAATAAATTCTTTCTTCTCTTCCAGCTCTGGATATCCATCCTTAGATCCACTGATTACAGTCTCGCTTAAAGATGCAAGAAACTGTCCCTTCACACCGAGAAGTCTTCCATGTCTTGCCGCACGGCGGATAAGGCGGCGAAGCACGTAGCCGCGTCCTTCGTTGGAAGGCATAATTCCATCAGATATCATAAATGTTGCTGACCGGATATGGTCCGTAATCAAACGAATGGATACATCCTTATCATATTCACTGCTATAATCCACACCTGCGATCTCACAGACTTTATTTCGTAGTGACTGAATGGTATCCACGTCGAAAATTGAGTCCACACCTTGTGCGACAACTGCAAGACGCTCCAGTCCCATACCAGTATCAATATTCTTATGTTCTAAGGTTGTATAGTTACCATTTCCATCGTTATCGAATTGAGTAAAGACATTATTCCAGACTTCCATATAGCGGTCGCACTCACAGCCTACTGTACAACCCGGTTTTCCACAGCCATACTTCTCACCACGGTCATAGTAGATTTCGGAACATGGACCACAAGGGCCTGCACCGTGCTCCCAGAAGTTATCTTCCTTTCCAAAACGGAAAATACGCTCTTTCGGAATACCAATCTCTTTATTCCAGATATCAAACGCCTCATCATCGTCAAGATAGATGGATGGGTACAGCCTGTCTGCATCCAGTCCCACGACCTCCGTCAAAAACTCCCAGGACCAGGCAATTGCCTCTTTCTTGAAATAATCCCCAAAGGAAAAGTTCCCAAGCATCTCAAAAAATGTACCATGACGTGCTGTCTTTCCGACATTCTCAATGTCACCGGTACGGATACATTTCTGGCAGGTTGTCACACGGCTGCACGGTGGAATCTCAGCCCCTGTAAAATAAGGCTTTAGCGGTGCCATACCTGCGTTGATCAACAATAAGCTTTTATCATTATGTGGCACCAGTGAAAAACTCTTCATGGCAAGGTGACCCTTACTCTCAAAGAATTCCAGGTACATTTTTCTTAGTTCATTTACACCATACGGTTGCATAGTTCTCCTCCTTGATATCTAACACTTTTTCTATCTGAATTCCGCTGCGTCTCTGACGAGCCGATTTGATATCTGATAATACAGCAGACGGGAAAATCTCTGTCTCACTCTCCCTGTCCATTACGCCGGACATTTAAAATGCACGAAATAGAGTGGACTTTCATCCACTCTACATCGCACACTTTATTTATCGTTGTTCTCCAGTGCTTCTTTTGCATTCTTTTTGGTGCGCAGATGCTTTCCGAAAAGGATACCACCAAAAGCCACTGCTCCAATCACAACAGCTTTGATGACTGTCTGAATTATAGATGCTGCAAAAACCATTTTATACACCTCCGTGCTGTATCTTATCATTCATCTTCGAATATCATACCATAGCCCTATTGGTTTTTCAAATCTTTTATCGGATTATTTGGCCATTATTCCAACTCTATTTCTTCCAGTTCCTTTGGTGGAATAGACTTGCTGGAATTCTTCACAAAATCAGCAAGTGCCTTTTTGGCTTTTGCGACTGGAATGTTCGTGCCGGCACCGGCAATGCAGCCCCCCGGACATCCCATTCCTTCGATCAGGCATCCATTCATCTTACCTGCTTTGGCAAGCATCAGTGTCTTTTTGCATTCCGCCAGTCCTTCTGCGTGCTCAATATGAACCTCCACACCCGGATAATATTCATTGACACATTTTTCGATTGCTTCCGCAACACCACCTGCACACGCATAACCGCGTCCGGCTCCTGTTGCATTGTGGAAGGAGGACTCTGCCTCATATTTGGTCAGATCGATTTTCTTGGCATCAAACATCGCCTGAAGTTCTTCATAGGTCACCACAAAGTCGACGTCACTGCGTACTGTTCTTCTGGATGCTTCCAGCTTTTTCGCCGCACATGGTCCGATAAAGACAACTTTTGCCTCTGGTTTTTCTTTTTTTACGGTTCTGGCTGTTGCGACCATTGGTGTCAGCTCCTGAGATACTTCTCCTACAAGGTCCGGAAAATACTTTTTGGTAAGGACGGACCAGGATGGACAGCAGGATGTCAGTAAGAATGGAAGTTCTCCGGTGACCACTTTTTTCACATAATGATGGGCCTCTGCAATTGCTCCGATATCCGCTCCCAGTGCCACCTCATACACATCCGAGAAACCAAGTTCCTGCAACGCAGCTTTGATATTGCGCGGGGTGATATTGGGGCCAAACTGTCCCACAAATGCGGGTGCGATGATCGCGACAATTTCTCCCCCTTCTTTTAATGCCCTTACAAGCTGGAAAATCTGGGATTTGTCGGAAATTGCTCCAAAGGGGCAGCTCACCATACACATGCCGCAGGATACACATTTGTCCGGGTCGATCTTTGCACGCCCCAGTTTGTCGGAGCCAATTGCATTGACACCGCAGGCCTGCTGACAGGGCCGAACTTTTTTCGCAATTGCATCGTAAGGACAGACGGATTTGCAGCGACCACATTTAATACATTTTTCCTGATCAATGTAAGAGTGGCCGTCCACCATAGAGATAGCATCCTTTGGGCAGACCTCACGGCACGGATGTGCCGCACAGCCCTTGCACATATTACTCACCTCGTACATGTTCTCCTCACAGCTTGCACAGGCCGATGGAATCACCTGCATCAATGGCGGTTCATAATATTTTTCCGAAATATTGCTCTCCTCGATTCCAGCTGTCAGATGCACCAGCTTGTCCTCTGGTCTCAGGGACATTCCCATAGCAAGACGCACGCGCTCTCTTGTGATAGCCCGAAGACGATAGACCCCACGCTTGTAGTTCTCCGTCTCTTCGTTCACTAACTTATACGGGACCTCCTCAATATCATTTTTCAAGGATTCCGTGTCTGACTCATATGCAATCCTTGCTACTTCTTCAAAAACCTTTCTTCGCATGTCTCTGACCGGTGTTTCAATTCCTCTGAACATAAGCATTTTCCTCCTTTATCTAAAAATCATTCTTTTCCTGAAACAGGTTCTGGGCATAATATACGGACTGCATCGCATCTTTCCCGTAAAAATCCGCCCCGATCATATCTGCATACTCCTGATTCAGCACTGCTCCGCCTACCATAA